>DATKCH010000040.1:0-5591 GCA_035513295.1 Longimicrobiales bacterium | reverse complement strand
CCGCCAGCCCCTTCGCCGACTGGATCTCCGTGATCGCCGCCGTCAACGTCGTCTTACCATGGTCCACGTGACCAATCGTCCCAACGTTTACGTGCGGCTTCGTCCGCTCAAACTTCGCCTTGCCCATGATCTCTTCGGTTCCGGAGGTACGTTGCGGTGGATCGGAAACGCAGGAGCTCGCGACGGGATTTGAACCCGTGACCTCTTCCTTACCAAGGAAGCGCTCTACCCCTGAGCTACGCGAGCCCTTCGCCCGGTCCAGCGACGGTCCGCGCGCACGTGCGGCGCGGAGGAAGCGCATTCGAAGCGTCTCTCCCGCGCCGCTGCGGTCAGCCCTACCCCCGTACCGGCCCGCAACTTGCGGCGATCCGACCGGAGGAAGACAGTGATTTTAACCCGCCCTCGCGAGCCTGTCAACGCCCCCCGCGATCCCCACACGTACGGACAAATCCGCCCTCCGGGCCTCGCCGAATCGGGGGACGCGCCGATCCGCCTCGCCCAAGATCGTTGCGCCCGCGCACGCGTGGGGGCACATTGTCCGGTACTCTCCCATGAGCGGTCCGCGCGATGGTGTGCCGGGTCCTGGCCGCGTGTTCCCGTACGATCGAGTTGAAACTCATACGCTCGGACCACGCCCGAGGGGGGGGAAGTCCGCGCGCGACGGAGAACAGCCTGATGCCCAGCTTTCGTCCATCGGCCCACGGGTGGCCCTTCGCCGACGATTACGACTGCCCCGCCGCCTTGATCGGCCTGGGGCGGCCCGTGGACGCCGACTTCGGGTTCGCGGGCGGCATGTGCTGGGCCGCGCTCGACCGATACGTCGCGGGCCGCCGCGTGCTACGCACCCTGCGCGCGCCGGGCCCGGAGGATTCGCTCTACGCCGAATTCGTGCTGCGGCTCTCCAACGCGCTCGCCAAGGATGTGATCGCGCGCGCGTGGGAGGCACAGCGGCTCCCGGACGCGGGCAGGGGCCGCACGCTGGCTCGGCTGTCGCGGTCGGAGTGGGCGACCGCGCGCCGCGAGATGGATACCGGGCGGCCCGTGCTGCTGCTGCTCATAAAGGAGACGGGCGCCTTCGCCGACCCGACGCGCAACCGGTTCGTGCTGGCGACCCGCTACGACGCGGATGCGGACCGGGCGATGGTCTGGGCCTACGACCCGCGCCGGCCGGGCGACGACGCGGCGACCCTCATGCTCGACCCCGGAACGGGCGGCGCGGCCTTCGTCGGCCGCATGGGACGCGAGGAGATCGTCCGGGGCCTGCTGGCCGTCCCCTACGACCGGAGCGTCCCGCCTTCGATCGAGGCCTCCGTGTCCCCCAGAGATGAGCGCGAGCGCGTCGGGCTGGAAGAGGACATGGCGCCGATCGATCTCGGAGCGCGCACGCTCGGCCTGCTCGCGCGCGACACCGAAGCCCACCTCGTGGCCGTCTGGCACGACGCGGACGGCTGGCACCGGGAGCGGCCCGCGGACCTCGGCGACGTCGGCGCCGACTTCCGCTTCGAGGGCGCGCCGGTGCCGGCCGGCGTCGCGGCCGGCCGCCCGAGCGCGATCGTGCGCGGCGTCAACGGACACCTTCTCCACCTTCGCAAGACGGCCCGCGGGTGGTCGGCCGAGGACCTGACCGACCAGCCGAACACCGGGCTCCGCTTCCGCATAGCCGGCGCGCCACTCGTGCTCCGCGACGGCCGGCGGCCGGTCGTGCTGGCGGTGAACGCTGACGGCCGGCTGTTGCACTATTCCTGGTCCGCGGTGCGCGGCTGGTCCGCCGACAACCTGTCCAAGGAGAGCGGCGCGGACGCCGGGGCGCGTTTCGAGGGCGGCATCTCCGGTGTGCTGGACGGCGCCGGCCGGGGCCACGTCGTCGGGCGCAACGCGGACGGCGAGCTGGTGCACTTCCGGGAGGAGCCCGACGAACGGTGGCGCGGCTCGCGACCGGGCGCCGCGCGCACGGAGATCCGTCAGCTCCTGCTGGAGGGCCAGCCCGTGGCCGACCTGGCCGAGGATGGCGCGGTCGAGGTGTACGCCCGCGGGGTGGGGGGCCACCTGCTCCGCTTCCGTCTCGCGGAAGGCGGCCGCTGGACCGCGCAGGATCTCACCGAGTTCGCCGCCGGCGGTGCGCCCGCGCTCACGCTGGCGTCCGACCCCTGCGTGGCGGGCTACGCGGCGGGCATGCGACACATCCTCGGTCGCAACGCCGACGGCGATGTGGTCCACTTCGCGGGCGACCGGGAGGGCGGCTGGACGGCCGCCAACCTGACCGCCGACCGGATCACGGTGGGGCCGACGTTCCGCGTGGAAGGTCAGCCCGCCGCGGCCGCGGAAGGCCGCACGGTCCTCCTCGCGGCGCGCAGGGGCACGGAGCTGGTCCTGTACCGCTGGCACGGCGGCGGCGACTGGGTCGCCGAGAACCTGACCGTCGAGCGCGGCGCCCGCGACGATGGGCCGCGTGTCGCCTCGGACCCGCTCATCGCCCGCGCCGCCGACGCCGCGCACGTCGTCGCGCTCTCGGCTGGGGGCACGCTGGTGCACTACCAGGTCATGGCCGCGATGCACGCGGCCGCGCGCGCCGGCGCGCCGGGACTCCTGGGATCGGTCAGGGCCTTCGCGCCCGCGCTCACCGACTTCCTCAGCGCCCTCGTCGAGCGCTTCCGGAAGCCGGAAAAGGCGGTCGGTCTGCGCGCGTCTCCCGTTCGAAGCGACGCCGCAGACGCCGGCAGCCTGGAACCGGGCCGGGCCGGGCCGGCGGACCGCATCGGCGGCGGCGAGGCGGAGAGGGCCACGGCGGCGACCGAGCGCTCCGGAGCGCCGGCCGGCGCCCTCGACCGCCCGTCCGTGGACTCCTCGGCTGAAGACGGAGAAGACGCAGCGTCCGCAGCCTCCCGCCCGAGGCAGGACTGGGGACACCCCACGAGCGCTCCCGCGCCGTGGCACGATGAAGGAGACGAGGGCGATGAGGACGGGCGTGAGCGGCCCGCCGCCGAACGCTCCGCGAACGCCCGCCCGCTAGGGTCGAGCGGGCCGGGTCCGGACTCTGCCGAGCGTGACCTGCTGCGCCAGGGATCGGAGTGGTCCGGTCCGAAGCTCGTTCCCGACCCGGGCCCGCGACCGGTCGACGACTGGGACCTGGCGCTCAAGGAAGTATCGACCGCGCACGAGCGCTCGCTCGTGGGCGACCACGCCGACGAGGTTGTCGACGAAGAAGACCACGCGTCCGCGCGCATCTTCCTGTCGAGGGATGACGCGGAGGCGCCCGCCGAGGCCGAAGAGCCCACGGCGGCGGCTCCAGGCGACGCGGACGCCGCCGTGCCGGCTCCGGCGGCCACCCCCCGCGAGTCTTCGACCGAAACCGTTCCGGGTCGCCCGCTGGTCGACCTCTCGTTCCTCTCCGACATCGTGCAGCCGGGCGCCGAGGGCGCCGAGAGCGCCCCCGTCGACAGCGGCGCGCGCGCGGACTCCGCCGATCGGCACGCCCATCCGAAAGATCCTGGCGGGAAGGAGGCTCCGCCCACCGCCGCCCGGGCCGCGCCGGCCTTCGCGGAAGCGCCGGGTCCGTCCGCGCCTCCGCGGGAGCCCGCGCAGCCGGCTCGGCCCCCTGCGGAGCCGGTCTCGACCAACGGCGGCGAAACCTCGCCGGCGCGGCCCGAACGCGCGGCGTCGCCCGGTGCGGGCAGCGCCACCGCCGCGAAACCCGCGCTCGCCTCCGCTGGGCGGACGAGTTCCGGGAACCGGTCGCGGGCGCCGGCCGGCGTTGCCCCGGCCGCGGCTGCCGACCCGGTCGTGGACCTCGACTTCCTGGCGACGGCGGGGGAGTACCTCGGCGGCGGCGGGCCGTCCGCCGAAGACCTGAACGGCTTCCTGGAGTTTTTGGAGCAGGGGTAGTCAGCGCGCCCTGGTCCCGCGCACCATCACCGTCTCCTCGCCGTCCTCGCCGGTCGTCCTCCATTCGAGGCCCGTCGCGGCGCCCCCGGCGTCCAGGGTGTACAGGAGGAAGCCGTCCTCGGTGTTCACGAGCTCGCCGTCGCGGTAGTGGCCCATGAGGAATCGGTGCAGCCCGAGGGGCACCAACTGGAAGCGCCACCCTCGAACCTCTGACGGCTCCTCGACGTCGGTGACGCCCTCTTCCCGGTCGTACCAGACACCCTGGATGAGACCGTCTCCTTCCCAGAAGCCGAGCCGGATGGGATCCCCCTTCTCATCGATCATGTCGAAGGTCCCGAAGTAGACCGGGCGATCCTCCGGGTCCAGGGCGTAGGGCTCCCAGCCCGGCACGTCGATGCGGAACGGGATGGTCGTCGTCCCCCACCGCAGCCTCAGAACCGCGTGGTTCGGCTTCACTACGGGGAAGTCGAACGTGAGCACCTCGGTGTGCGCGCCTTCACTCGGGGTGAGGGCGTATTCAGCGACCCAGGTGTCCTCGGGGGGGTGAACGGTGTGGAAGAGGCGCGGCTCGGCGCTGACGACCATCGTCCACTCGTCTTCCTGCGGGATCAACCAGAGCGAGTAGGACCCGGCCTCGAGATCGTGACCGTCCAGCTTCACGGCCCGATCCACCGTGAGGGTCGTAGCGAAGTTCGCGCCGGGCGTCCACACCTCGCCCCAGTGCACGACGCCGCCGAACAGGGGGTCGCGCCCGCGTGCCTGCGGCCGCGCGTAGTCGACCTCGATGCGGGTGCCGTTGACGAGTTGGACCGTCGTGCCCCGCTCGCTGGCCCTGACCTGGCCGGTCAGAGCGGCGGGCACGATCAAGCTCAGGCCGAGGGGGAGCGCCAGCAGGGGTCTGCGTAATGGATTCATGGCCGATTCGATGGTACGGAACCTCGCACCCGGTTCGCGCGCTGTTCGGGCATCCGCTCGCTGAGCTATTGGCGCCGGCGCGCCCGCGCGCAAGTCGGGGGTTTCGCGGGGCCGCAACGGGCCGATCGGGGGGAACCCTCCTTCGTCCCCGGTAGGGCCGTGCGTGGTCGGACATGAGAGAAGGGCCCGCAACCACGCCGATTACGGCGTGGCTACGGGCCTTTCCGGCAGAGCGGGAGACGGGACTCGAACCCGCGACCCTCAGCTTGGAAGGGCACTACGGCGGTTCAGCACGCTTCAGCGGGGTGCGGTCTCAGAGCACAACAGCCAGAGTTGCTGCCGTAGGACGCGACCGAGCTCCGCCGGTTCTGACGCTGATTTTGGCACTGCTTCCAAATGCCGACCTCACGCTTATCAGACACCGGACGGGGCGTCCGAGATCGCTAGCCGACGCCAGAAAGAAAGCGTCTGAGAGGGGGGAGCGCCAGTATGCGCTAGCCGGCGCCAGCACCATGGGCTGCACCGTGAGCTACTGCACGGCCTTGGGCCTCGAGTACCGGACTCGCATCGTCATCGAGCACGTAACGTCGTCCTCAACGACCCGCCATGTACCTGATGCTCGATGACCCGCCATACGCTTCCCCCGGACAGGAGACCGACCGGTTCGAGCCCCCCCGCCGCGCACCTCCCTGCGTGTGATGCCAGCGCAAATCCGCCCCATTTGCGGTGGTCGCTACGTACCATCCTGCTCATCTTGTTTCCATGGACGGTTTCTGGGGCGACCTACTGAGGGA
>DATKCH010000039.1:0-6039 GCA_035513295.1 Longimicrobiales bacterium | reverse complement strand
CGCGCCCGGTCCTCGGCCTTGCGGGCCCGGATCTGCGCGATGCGCTCGCCGACGGGCACTTCGAAGCGCTCCGCGGGGCGGGCGCCGTAGTCGAAGTCCTCCAGCGTGCGGCGCTCGATCTTCCTGCCCAGCGCGCGCTCGGTGGCGCGCACGTCGCCCTCCTCGCCGGGGGAGACGAAGGTGTAGGCCTCGCCGGTCGCTTCGGCGCGGGCGGTGCGGCCCACGCGGTGGATGTAGTCGTCCGGCGCCGCGGGCACGTCGAAGTTCACTACGTGGTCGAGCGCCTCGATGTCGATGCCGCGCGCCACGACGTCGGTCGCGGCGAGCACCTGGAAGCGCCCGCTCTTGAAGCCGGCGAGGGCCTTGGTCCGCTGCGACTGGCTGCGGTTGCCGTGGATGCAGGCCACCGAGATGCCCCGCTTCTCGAGCTTCTGCGCCAGGCGGTTGGTGCGGTGCTTGGTCCGGCAGAACGCGATCACGTTGCCGATCTCGCCCCGGTGGATGAGCTCGGCCAGCAACTCGACCTTGAGCTGCTCGGGGACCGGGTAGAGCGCCTGCACGATCCCCTTCGCGGGCGCGTGCTTGGCCTGCACGCGCACGGTGGCGGGCGAGCGCAGCATCTCCTGCGCGAGCCGGGCGATCTGGGGCGGCATGGTCGCGGAGAAGAAGAAGGTCTGGCGCGGCCCGGCCGGGCCGGCGGACGTACCGCTCGGCGCGTCCGGGAGGTACCGCAGGATGCGCCGGATGTCCGGGAGGAAGCCCATGTCCAGCATGCGGTCGGCTTCGTCCAGGACGAGCACTTCCAGCTCGGGGAGGCGCGCGTATGGGTACTGGAAGTGGTCCAGCAGCCGCCCCGGCGTCGCCACCAGGATGTCGACGCCCTGCCTGAAGGCCCGCTCCTGGGGCCCCATCGCGATGCCGCCGTAGACGGCGGCCCCGCGGATCCCGGTTCCCCTCGCGAGCCCGCTCAGGTGGTCGACGATCTGCGCCGCCAGCTCGCGGGTCGGGGTCAGGATGAGCGCGCGCGTGGCGCCGCGGGGCCTGTCGCGCAGGCGCTGGAGGATGGGCAGCAGGAACGCGGCGGTCTTGCCGCTCCCCGTCATCGCCGAGGCGAGCACGTCGCGGCCCTGTAGGGCCAGCGGGATCGCCTGCTCCTGAACGGGCGTCGGGTTCGTGAAGCCCAGCGCTCCGACGGAGCGGACGAGCTCGTCGTGCAGCCCGAGCGCCGCGAAGGCGCGCGGGCGCGAAGCGGCGTCGGACGCGCCCGGGGCGGATGCGCCAGAGGCGGAGGCCCGAGCGGCGTCGCGCCTCGACCGGCCGTTATTCGTCGCACTGCTGTTGCCGCCGTTGCCCGAGGGCCCCGGCGTCCTGTTTCTATCGTACAAATCCAACTCTCTCTGTCGTGCGGTGTTTCCGGCTTGCTCGCCGGTGAGTCGGACGCGCGCACAAAAAAAGGGACCCGGGCCGAACCCGAGTCCCTGCGCGCGTCTCGGTGCCGGCACGCTGCCGGCGGTCTAGCTGCCCGACAATATAGCAAGGACGGGGCCAAACGACCATGGGAGACGTGCGCTTGGGGCCGCGAGCCCCTTGCCGCGGTCAGTCGCGCGCGTAGAACGGGGGCGGCTCGATCCCGAGCGCGCGCAGGTACACGTAGCCCTGCGCGCGATGGTGCACCTCGTTGTCGACCACGTACAGCACCTGCCAGTGCCCGGGCCCCGTGTACTGCCCGAAGCTGGTGATCGCCTCGGCGAAGCGCTCCGGCGGGATCTTCGCCCAGAACTCGTCGATCCTGGGCGTGCTCTCGTCCCACAGCCTGAGCAGCTCGTCGCGCGAGCCGATCGCGCCCGGGGAATAGGTCTCCCACTCGCCCGTCGCGAGCCCGCGCGCCATCGGCGCCGCCATCGCCAGGAGCTCGGCGGCCATCTCGCCGAACGGGCGCATCCCTCCGATCGAGTAGGTGAAGAGCTGGTCCTCCGGAAACGCCTCGATCACGCGCCGGGTGAGCCGCCGATGCCCCTGCCAGTGATCCAGGAGGGCGTTGGGGGTGATGAAAGCGGGACGGGCGACTGCGGACTGTTCGGCCATGGCGGACCTCGGGGGTGGCGATGTGTTTCGGTTTTTGTTCGGGAACGGGCGCTACAGTATCATCGATGGTCTGCGCACGCGCAAGAACGATCTCGCCGCGGCGCCATCCCTCAGGCCGAGACGCCCTTCATCATCGCCTCCTGGCGCCGCTTCATGTCCTCCGGGCCCACGTCCTCCACGTGCGTCGCGATCGTCCACTTGTGGCCGAAGGGATCGCGCAGGGCGCACATCCGGTCCCCCCAGAACATGTCGTCGGGCTCCATGTCGGCCTCCGCCCCTGCCTTCACGGCGCGCGCGTACGCCTCGTCCACGTCCTCGACGTAGGCCCACAGGGCGACGGACGTGCCTCCGATCGTCGTCGGCGCGAGCGAGCCGTAGTCCGGGAACTCGTCGTTGAGCATGACGATCGAGTCGCCGATCATGATCTCGGCGTGCCACACCTTGCCCCCCGGGCCCTCGAAGCGTGAACGCTCCACGGCGCCGAAGGCCTCCTTGTAGAACTCGATCGCCCGCGCGCATTCGTGGATCGTCAGCGACGGCGTGATCGTGCGGTAGCCTTCGGGGACGGGCCTTACCTCGGTAGCCATGCTCTCCTCCGGGTCGTGGGAAGCGAACGAGATGAACGGCGCGGGTGCGTTCCGTCCGAATATATCGTTGGCCGGGCCGGCGGGCGTCAGGGCTCGGATCGTGTATCTTGGAGGCCATGAGCGAACGACAAGCGGCGGGAGACGGGGCGACGGAAGACATCGACCGCGACTTCAAGGCCGGCGTACGGCAGATGTGGGCGCTCGGCGACTACCACAGGTTCGCGACCGAGACCGTGTGGGACCTCGGCCAGGTGCTGGTGGAGGCGTGCGGGGTCTCGCCGGGCCAGCGGGTGCTGGACGTCGCGGCCGGCACCGGCAACACCGCGATCCGGGCGGCGGAGGCGGGCGCCGAGGTCGTGGCGTCGGACCTCACCCCGGAAAACTTCGACGCCGGGCGTCGCGAAGCCGAGGCCCGGGGCGTCGAGCTGGAGTGGCGGGAGGCCGACGCCGAAGCGCTGCCGTTCGAGGACGGCGAGTTCGACGTCGTGACGTCGTCGCTCGGCGCGCTCTTCACGCCCGACCAGCAGGCCGTGGCCGACGAGATGCTGCGCGTGTGCCGGCCGGGGGGCACGATCGGCATGATCAACTTCCGCCCGGAGGGTCTCGCGGCGGAGTTCTTCGAGCTGGTAGGCCGCTACGCGCCCCCGACGCCCGTGCCCACGCCCTCGCCGCTCCTATGGGGCGACGAGGACCATGTGCGCGCGCTCTTCGGCGACCGGGTCGCGTCGGTGGAGATGTCACGCGGCGAGTACACGGAGTCCGCCGCCGGCCCGGAGGAGTACCGCGACCTGTTCCACGAGACTTTCGGGCCGATCGTCGGGATCCGGGCCATGCTCGCCGTGAGCGACCCTCCGCGGCTGCGGGAATTCGACCGCGACTTCCTTGACTACGCGACGCGGAACAACCGCGCGGCCCCCGGCGGCCCCGCGGAGTATCCGTACCGCTACCTGCTCGTGGTTGCGCGCAAGCGGGCCTAGCAGGCGACCTGCTAGACCAGCCGTTCCCGCCTACAGCGTCAGGTGCAGCCCGAGGCCGAACCAGCGCACTTGCTCCTGGAAGAACTGGCCGTACGGCGAGGGGCCGTCGTAGAACTCCGCGAGAAATCCCACCATGCGCGGCGGGTGCTGCTCGTCGCGCCACTGCGTGAGCTCCACGCCGGCGCGCGCGCTCCAGCCGCCCTCCCAGTCGTGCTGCTCGGTGAACTTGACGTCCAGCGCCGCGACGAACCGGACGCCCCGCAGTGCGCCCACGCGGGCCTCCAGCCCGGCCTGCGCGAGCTTCCGCTCGAGCGTGTCCGGCTCGCGCCGGAACAGGTACGTGCCGCCTCCGTAGGCCCGGATCGGGCCCATCTCCTGGGACAGCAGCAGGTCCACCGCCTCGAACGACAGGTTCTCGCGCTGGAGCTCGGTGCGCAGCAGGAACTCGTCGCCTAGGTGCGAGCTCTGGTGGTAGACGCGCAGGCGCGTCGAGAACTCGCCCCGGCGGAAGCTGATCGGCACCCCGATCAGGTAGTCCGCGTTGATCAGGTCGAAGGATTCCGCGGTCAGGTCCACCTGGGCGAAGACGCTTCCGGCCAGACCGACCTGGAGGCCGTTGCCGGGGACGCCGCCGCCGAAGCGAACGATGGGCAGCGCGTCGGCCAGCCCCACGGAGCCGATGCTGATGTCGTCGTCCGCGTCCGCCCCGTCCTGGATCGCCGGAAACTCGCCCCGCAGCCAGCTCGCGAAGGAGTGCTCGGCCTTCGGGTCGGCGAGGAGCGGACAGAACAGGTCGCCTTCCGGCAGCGTCACGGTGCCTTCCACCTCGCCGGGGTGGAAGCCCGTGAAGCACCACGGCTCGGCCTGCTGCGCGGCGGCGTGGGCGGGTGCGGCGATCGCCGAACCAGACACGATGAGGAAAGCGGCGATGCGTACGCCGGATTCGATGCGCATGGAGACGTCCTTCGTTCGTCCAGCCCGCGCGGCGGCGGGCGGGATTCCTACGGGGAGCGGTCGGAGTGCTATCAGGATAGAACACACCTTCGCGGCGGTCCAGGCATTCGTGCCCGGGATCGAGTTCCGGCAGGGGGCGGCGACCCGGCGGGGCGCGAGCCGCTCCGGTACATTCCGAGCCCGGATCCGCGGACATCCTTTCGATCGGGCCGCCACGACATGAGAGCCTACCAGCTGACCCGCCACGGCCCCCCGGAGGTGCTGCGGCCCACCGAGCGCCCCGATCCCAGGCCGGGCGCCGGGGAGGTGCGCGTGCGCGTGGAGACGATCGGCGTCAACTACGCCGAGATCCTGTCGCGGAAGGGCCTGTACGGCTGGGCGCCGAAGCTGCCGTACGTGCTCGGCATGGAGGCCGCGGGGACGATCGACGAGGTCGGAGAGGGCGCGCGCAGGAGCACGGGGGAGGCCGTGGTCGTAGGCATGCAGCACGGCGCGTACGCGACGGCGGTGGTGGTGCGGGAGGCCGCGGCGCTGCCGGCGATCGAGGGCTTCTCGCCGGAGGAGAACGCGGCGTTTCCGGTGAACTACGTCACCGCATGGGCCGGGCTCGTGGAATCGGGCCGGCTGCGCGCGGGCGACCGGGTCCTGGTCTCGCCGGCGGGCGGGGGCGTGGGCACGGCGGCGGTCCAGATCGCCCACCGCCACGGCTGCACGGTGGTCGCCGCCGCCGGCTCCGACGCGAAGCTCGAGCGGGTGCGCGCGCTGGGCGCCGACGCCGTGGTGAACTACCGCGCCGAAGGGTGGGAGCGGCGCCTGCGCGACGCCGCGGGACCCGAGGGGATCGACATCGCGCTGGAGATGGTCGGCGGCGAGGTGTTCCGCGCGGCCACGGGCGTGCTCGCGCCGTTCGGGCGGATCGTGGTGGCGGGCTACGCCTCGCTGGACTACAAGCGCTGGAATCCCGCGTCGCTGTGGCGCGCGTGGCGGGGGCTGCCGCGCATGGGGCTGCGCGAGATGCTCACCCGATCGGTCGGCATGTCTTCCAGCCACATCGGGTTCCTGCTGCCCCACGCCGGCCTCGTGGGCCGCATGTGGGATGACGTGGTGGCGTTCGTGGCCGAGCACGGCGTCCGCCCGCAGGTGGGCCACGTGCTGCCGTTCGAGGCAGCCGCCGAGGCGCACCGGCTCATCGAATCGCGCGGGAGCTACGGCAAGGTGGTGCTGAGGGTCTGACGGCGCCGGTGCGAGGTCGAGGTCGGCCTCGCGCTCTCCTCGGGGGACAGCCTGGTCCTGACGGGCACCGACAGCTTCCGTTACGACCGGGGCACCTGCCCGGACGCGCGGGAGTAGGGGGACCGGCCCACTGTCCGCGTTTCCGCGGAAACGTCGAGATTCGAACGACCGCCGACGGGCTGCCCTCGTCCCCCCGTCACCGT
>DATKCH010000038.1:0-26018 GCA_035513295.1 Longimicrobiales bacterium | reverse complement strand
TCGTGAGGTCCAGCCGCCGCTCGAGGCCGGGATGGATGCCGACGAGGAGGTCGTGGAGACGGCCGAGTCGGCGCGTCTGCTCGCTCACGAGATCGCGTCGGCGCCCGACGAGGAGACGCAGCTCCACGCTGACGTCGTCCTGGGCCTTGAGGGGCCGCAGGTCCTGCCGGGTGCGGACCTGGTCGGCGATGACGCGAGCGTCCCGGGGATCGCTCTTGTTCTCGCCGCCGGTCGTGCCCTGTCGGGCCCGATTGACGGCGAGCCCAGGCACGTGGACGAGCTGCTCCCCGGCCTCGAGGAGCATGGCCGAGAGGAGTGCGGCGATGCCTCCGACGACATCGATACCCACGGTCCGCTGCCCTCCGAGCTCGTGCAGCTCTCCGACCAGCCTCTCGATCTCTTCCGGCGTATTGGGGAGCTTCCGGTCCAGCAGGACTTCGGCTCCCTGGTCGATCGCCGTCACCCAGTGCACATCCTTGGCGACGTCGATCCCGATAGAAATACGCATGAGAACCTCCGGACGGGTGAATCTTCGACACCCGGGGTGACCCGTGCCGGCAACGCCCTACAGAGCGATGAGTCGCAGAGCCTAATCAGCGGTCGGGGTCACCGTGGAGGGCGGGGGGATCTGCCTCCGGAGCCATCGTGGGCAGCCAGCATGAAAACCATCCCCGCCCTCCCCGGTGTCAGCCTCAATTCCATCGGGCAGAGCGCACTTCTGCAAGGTAGGGCGGCGTGAGCGCCCGCGGCCTCTCGAAGGCGCGCGAGCGCGTGCGCCGCACCGTCGACTCGCTGGGCACGGAGCGCCCGGAAGCGGCCGTCCCGGGCGGCTGGGAAGGTCCGGCGCTCCTGGCGCTCACGCTGGCGCTGCTCGCGTTCGGCCTCGTGATGGTCTACAGCGCGAGCGCCGTGCTGGCCCAGTCGAGCGGCCTGCCCGACTACTACTTCGTGGTGCGGCAGGCGCTCGGCGGCGCCGCTGGCCTGCTCGCCCTGGTTGTGTGCGCGCACATCCGGCCCGCGCTCCTGCGCGCGTTGGCCTGGCCGGTCCTGGCGGCGGCGGCGCTGCTGCTCCTGCTCACGGTCCTGCCGGCCACCGAGACCCTCGCGCCGCGGGTCAACGGCGCGCGCCGCTGGATCTCGATCGGCGCCGTGACGATGCAGCCGGTCGAGTTCGCCAAGCTCGCCGTGATCGTCTGGACGGCGGCGCTCGCGGTGCGGAAGCGGGAGTACTTGCGCAGCCTCAGCCGCGGCCTGTTGCCGTTCCTGCTCGTGTGGGGGTCGTTCGCGCTGCTGCTCATCCTACAGCCCGACTACTCCTCCGCCGCGCTGCTGGTGATGCTCGCGTCCCTGGTCGTGTTCGCCGCGGGCGGGCGGCCGGCGCACTTCATCGCGCTCGGACTCGTCGGAACGCCGCTCGCCCTGCACCAGATCCAGGGCGCGGCGTATCGGGTGGGGCGCGTCGCCGCGTTCCTGGACCCAGCGGCGGACACCGGCGGGGTCGCCTACCAGATCAACCAGGCGCTGATCGCGGTGGGCAGCGGGGGGTGGTTCGGGCGGGGGGTGGGGCGCGGCCAGCAGAAATTCGGCTTCTTGCCCGAGCCGCACAACGACTTCCTGTTCGCGATGATCGGCGAGGAGTGGGGGCTGCTCGGGACCCTGGCCGTGCTGTGCGCGTTCGTCGCCTTCGCGCTCATCGGCTACCGGATCGCGCGCCGTTCGGCAGGCCCGTTCGAAGCCCTGCTGGCGATCGGCCTGACGAATCTCATCGTCGTGCAGGCGCTGCTCCACATGGCGGTCAACCTGGCGCTCGTCCCGACGACCGGGCTCACGCTGCCGTTCCTGTCCTACGGGCGCTCGAGCCTGCTCGTCTGCCTGGGCGCCGCGGGCCTGCTGATCTCGCTCGCGCGCGCGGCCGAGCAAGAGGTCCGGGGCAGGGAGCGCAGGGCCGCCGCCGAGGCTCGGCGAGCCGCCGCGGCGCGTCGCCGGCGGACCGCCGGGGCCGCCGCGTGACGCGCGTGCTGCTGGCCGGCGGCGGCACTGGCGGGCACCTGTATCCCGCGCTGGCGATCGAGGCGGCCCTGCGCGCGCTCCGGTCCGACCTCGAATCCCACTTCGTGGGGGCGGAGCGCGGGGTCGAGGCGCGCGTGCTGCCCGCGCGCGGGCTGCCTTATACGCTGCTGCCGATGGAGCCGCTGCGCCGCGACCGCCCCTGGCGCAACTGGCGCCTCGTCCCGTCGCTGATCCGGAGCCTCCTCGCCGCGCGGCGCCTGTGCGCGCGCTTCCGCCCGCACGTCTTCGTGGGCACCGGGGGATACGCGAGCGGCCCCGTCGCGCTCGTCGCGCATCTGCGCGGGGTGCCGGTCGTGCTCCAGGAGCAGAACGCCTATCCGGGCATCGTGACGCGCCTCATGGCTCCGCGCGCGCGGCAGATCCACCTCGGCTTTCCGGAGGCCCGCTCGCACCTGAAGCCGGGGCCGCGCACCGAGGTGCTGGACAGCGGCACGCCCGTGCGTACGCCCGACGACTCGACGGACGCGCGCGCCGCCCGCGCGGCGCTCGGCCTGCCCGCCGGCGCGACCGTGGCGCTGGTGACCGGCGGCAGCCAGGGCGCGCTCGCGATCAACGAGGCGCTCGCGGCCGCGATCGCGGGGGCGGCGCGGGGCGAGCTGCCGCCGCCGCAGCCGGGCCTGATCATCCTGTGGGTGACGGGCCCGTCGCACCTGGCGGCGGCGTCCGAGGCGCTGGCCGCGGCGGGGTCGCCGGAATGGGTGCGCGCGGTGGGCTACCTCCACGACATGCCCCTCGCGCTGACCGCCGCCGACTGCGCGCTGTCGCGCGCCGGGGCTAGCACAACCGGCGAGCTGCTCGCCTGGGGGGTTCCGTCCGTCCTGATCCCGCTCCCGACCGCCGCGGCCGACCACCAGCGCATGAACGCCGTCGCGCTGGCCGGCGACGGCGCGGCTCTGGTGCTGGAGCAGGCGGCGCTGAGCCCGCAGGCGCTGTGGCACGCGTTGAACGAGCTCGCGGCCGATCCGGAAAGGCGCGCGCGCATGTCGGCGGCGGCGCTGCGACGGGCGCGGCCGCACGCCGCGCGGTCGATCGCGACCCGGGTGCTGCAACTGGCGGACGCGGCGTCGGGAGAGGCAAGGGTAGGGCGCGAGGGAGGCGCGACGGGGGCCGCGGCGGGGGCGGCGATGCTCACGGAAGGCGCAGGCGGCGCGCACGACGCCGGCGCGGCGGGCCCCGGCCCGGAGCGCGACGTGGACCTGGTCGCGCTGGCGCGCACCGGCCCTGTGCACCTGGTGGGCGTGGCCGGGGCGGGCATGTCCGTCCTCGCCGAGCTGATCCTGCGCAGCGGAGGGGAGGTGTCGGGGTGCGACCTGCGTCCCGGCGCCATCGGCAAGGACCTGCGCGACCGGGGCGCGCGCGTCGAGCAGGGGCACGACCCGGCGCACGTCGAGGACGCCGTGGCCGTCGTCACCACCGCCGCCGTCCCCGCGACGCACCCGGAGCTGGAGCGGGCGCGCGCGCGCGGCATCCCGGTGATGAAGCGCGCGCGCGCGCTGGGCTCCCTGGTCAACCGCGGCACCGTGGTCGGCGTGGCGGGAACGCACGGCAAGACGACCACCACGGCGATGACCGCGTCGATCCTCGCGGCCGCGGGCAGGGATCCCACCGCGATGGTCGGCGGACGCCTCGACGCGTGGGGGAGCGGCCTCCGCCTGGGCGCGGGCGACCTGTTCGTGGTCGAGGCCGACGAGTACGACCGCTCCTTCCACTCGCTGCGTCCGACGGTCGCGATCGTGACCAACCTGGAGGCCGACCACCTGGACGTCTACGAATCCATCGAGGCGGTCGAGGAGGCCTTCGACGAATACGTGACGGCGCTCCCGGCGGACGGGCTGCTGGTGGTGTGCTCCGACGACCCGGGGGCGCGCGCTCTCGCGCGGCGCCACCCCGGGCGTGCGGTGCTCACCTACGGCACCGGCGAGGACGCGAGCCTGCGCGCGGTGGACCTGCGGGCCGGCCCTCAGGGCACGACGTTCGGGGTGATCGCGGGCGGCGAGGAGCTGGGCCGGATCAGCCTTCCCGTGCCCGGCGTCCACAACGTCCGCAACGCGCTCGCCGCGCTCGCCGCGGCGCGCCATCTCGGCGCCGACTTCGCCGCGGCGCGCGCGGCGCTGGCCGACTTCGGCGGCGTCTCGCGCCGCTTCCAGGTGCTGGGCGAGCGCGGCGGCGTGACCGTGGTCGACGACTACGCGCACCACCACACCGAGCTGCGCGCGACGCTCGACGCGGCGCGCGCCGCCTATCCCGGCCGCCGGTTGGTCGCGGTGTTCCAGCCGCACCTCTACTCCCGGACGCGGGACTTCGCGGCCGAGATGGGAGCGGCGCTCGCCGCCGCCGACGCGGTCTGGGTGACCGACGTGTACCCCGCCCGCGAGGCGCCCATCGAGGGCGTGAGCGGCGAGCTGGTCGCCGGCGCGGCCGGGGCGGCCGGCGGCGAGGTCCGCTATCACGCCGACCTGGCGTCGCTGCCGGCCGCGCTCGAGGAGTCGCTGGCCCCCGGCGACGTCGTCCTGGTGATGGGGGCGGGCAACATCGACGAGATCGCCTCGGCGCTGCTGTCGCGGCTGGGCGGGGAAGGGGGCGGGGCGTGAGGATCGGGCCGGGATTCGGGCTGGCCGCGGCGGCCGGGGCGGCGCTCCTGGCGGCCGCGATCTCGGAGGCCCCGCGCGTGCTCCGCCGGGTCGCCGTCTTCGAGGTGCGCAACGTCGAGGTCCGGGGGCTGCGGCACCTGGCGCCCCACCAGGCGCTGGCGGCCGCCGGCATCCGGCGCGGCGCCAACCTCTTCGACGACTCCGCCCCGTGGCGCGCCGCCCTCGCCGTCCACCCGCTCGTGGAGTCGGTCGAGATCCGGCGCCGGATTCCCGCCACCCTCGTCCTCGAGGTGCGCGAAGCCGAGCCGGTGCTGCTGGTCGCGACGCCGGCGCTCGTGCCGGTGGACGCGAGCGGGCGCGTGCTGCCGATCTCGCCGGGGCACGGCTCGCTCGACCTGCCGGTGCTGCGGGGGGAGGCGACGCTGAAGGAGGGGCGCCTGGCTCGTCCGGCCCTGCTCGCGGCGGTCGCCGCGTTCGACCGCGTCCGGCGGCTGGATCCCGCGCTCGCCTCGCGCGTGTCGGAGGTGAGCACGCACGGGAATGCGCTCGCGCTGCGCCTGCGCCGGCCCGCGGACCTCGCGGTGCTGATGGACGGCGGCGCGGCGCCCGAGCAGCTCCGCCGGCTGCGGGTGGTCCTGGACGAGGTGGAGCGCGCACCCGAGGGAGCGCGCGTCGGACGGATCGACGCGCGCTACGACGGACAGGTCGTGGTGGCCGTCACCGGGCGGCCGGGAGAGCGGAGATGACGGCGCGGCTGGTGGCGGGGCTGGACATCGGATCCACGAAGACGTGCGCGGTGATCGCCGAGGTGGTCGCCGACGGCGCAGACACGGCGCTCAAGGTGCTGGGCGTGGGCGAGGTGACCAGCGCGGGCGTGCGTCGGGAGGTGGTGACCGACCTGGAGGAGACAACCGCCTCGGTGCGCGGCGCGCTCAAGGAAGCCGAGCTCATGGCCGGCGTCAGCGTCGACCGGCTGCACGTCGGCATCGCCGGCCGGCACATCGACGCGAACTCGTCCGCCGGCATCGTCGCGGTGGGCGGCGAGGAGATCGGCGACGCGGACGTGGAACGCGTCCAGGAGGTGGCGCGCGCCGTCGTCGTGCCCGGCGACCGGGAGCTGCTCCACGCGCTGCCGCAGGAGTACATCGTCGACCACCAGGGCGGCATCCGCGACCCGCGCGGCATGGTCGGGACGCGCCTGGAGACGGAGGTCTACCTGATCACGGCCGAGGCCGCGGCGTGCCAGAACCTGCGCAAGGCGGTCTCCCGCGCCGGGTACGCGGCCGAGGCGCTCGTGCACGAGCCGATCGCCGCCGCGCGCGCCGTGCTCACCGAGGACGAGCGCGAGATCGGCGTGGCCCTGGTGGACCTGGGCGGCGGCACGACCGAGGTGGCGGTCTTCCGGGACGGCCGCATCAAGCGGCTCGCCACCGTTCCCCTGGGCGGAGGCGTGGTCACCGCGGACCTGGTCAAGGGGCTGGCGCTGCCCTTCCACGAGGCGGAGCGCGCCAAGCGCAAGCACGGCGTGGCGTTCGCCCAGCTCGTGGACCCGCGCGAGACCATCGAGCTGCCCGGGCCCGGCCCGGACGGCAAGCGCAGCGTCTCCCGCGAGCTGATCGCCCACATCGTCGAGCAGCGCCTCGACGAGATCCTCGGGCTGGTCGCCGAGGAGATGACCCAGGCGGACGGCGAGACGCTCGGCGCGGGCGTCGTATTGACGGGCGGCGGCGCCACGCTGGACGGCACCGTCGAGGTCGCGCAGCACGCGTTCGGCATGCCGGTGCGGGTGGGCGCGCCGGGGACGCGGCTGGCCGGGCTCGCCGACTCGGTGCGGCGGCCGAAGTTCGCGACCGCCGTCGGGCTGGCCCTGCACGCGGCCGATACGGGCGGCGCGGCCGACGGGGGGCCGGTGGGGCGGGTGCTGTCGTGGATACGGGAGTTTTTCTAGGCGCGGGGGCAGCCCCCGCGAAGGGATGGGGAAGCCGGAGCCGTGACCCGCGGCGGTCGGCGACAGTCTAGAGGGAGGAGCGGAACCATGATGATCTTCGAGTTCGAGGACACGATCCTGAGAGACGCACGGATGCGCGTGGTGGGTGTCGGCGGCGGCGGCAACAACGCCGTGAACCGCATGGTCGACGAAGCGCTCGAGGGCGTGGAGTTCATCAGCGTCAACACCGACTCGCAGGCGCTCAAGGCGTCCAAGTCGCAGCTCAAGATCCAGATCGGCAAGCAGCTCACGCGCGGACTGGGCGCCGGCGCCCGCCCCGAGATCGGCCGGCAGGCGATCGAGGAGAGCCGCGAGGAGATGACCAAGATCCTGGAGAAGTCGGACCTGGTGTTCATCACCGCCGGCATGGGCGGCGGCACCGGCACAGGGGCCGCCCCGGTGATCGCCGAGATCGCCCGCGAGACGGGCGCGCTGACGATCGCGATCGTCACCAAGCCGTTCGCGTTCGAGGGCAAGAAGCGCATGCGGCAGGCGGAGCAGGGCCTCGCGGAACTCAAGCGCGCGGCCGACACGATGATCGTGGTTCCGAACGAGCGCCTGCTCGCGGTGTGCGGCAAGGGCACCACCTTCAGGGACGCGCTCAAGAAGGCGGACGAGGTGCTCCTGCACGCCACCCAGGGAATAAGCGGCTTGATTCATGTGACCGGCGAGGTAAACGTAGACTTCGCCGATGTCCGTACGGTGATGGGGAACCGGGGCCCGGCCCTGATGGGGACCGGGTTTGGACGCGGCGAGAACCGGGCGGTGGAGGCGGCGCAGGAGGCGATCGCGAGCCCGCTGTTGGACGAGGTGTCGATCGAAGGGGCGGCGGGCGTGCTGATCAACATCACCGGTGGTCTGGACCTGACCATCGACGAAGTCACCACGATTTCCTCGATCATCCAGGAAGCCGCGGGCGACGAGGCCGAGATCATCTTCGGGGCGGTGCACGATCCGCTGCTGGAGGGCGAGGTGCGCGTGACGGTCATAGCCACCGGGCTCGCCGGGCACATCGAGGACCCGCCGATGCGCAGGGACCACAACGTCCTGCGCCCGCGTTTCGGCAACGCACGCGAGCCCCGGCGGGCGGCCGTCGGCGGCGGAGGCTACGCGCAGTACGCGGATCCGGTGACGCAGCTCGCGGCAGCGCCGGCCGCCGCGCTGGCCCCCGGCCAGCTCGGCGATCTGGACATTCCGACGTTCATCCGTCGGCAGATGGACTGAGGGACCGCATGGCGAGGAGGAACCGTACCGGGCGGGCGGGCGTATCCGTGTCCGGGCAATCGACCACGAGGGGGAAGCGACGCGCATGAGACGGGTGAGGCGGAGGGTGTGGGCGGCGGGCGCGGTGGGCGCGATGGCCGTCGCGACGGTGGGATTCTGGTCGAAGGCGCCGGCCGCGGCAGCGGGCGGCGGGGACACGGCCATCGCCGTGGCCGAGGCGGCCCCGGTTCTGCCGGCCGTTTACGCGCCGCCGCGCGACGAGGCGCACACGGTGGTGCTGCGCGCCGGCCAGACGTTGTCGGAGCTGCTGGGCGAGGCCGGAGTGGACGGAGGGGAGCAGGCGTCGTTGATGCTCGTGATGCGCGAGCACCAGAGCCCCCGTCGCCTGCGGCCGGGCACCGAGGTGACGCTGAGCCGCTGGGTCGCGGACGGGACGCTGCGCGCGGTCGACCTGCAGGTGAACGCGGACAGCGCGCTGCGCCTGGAACGCGACGACATGGTGGGCTGGCTCGCCGGCTATCGCGTGACCCCTGTCGTGTGGGACACGCTCACCGTCGCCGGCGTGATCGAGGACCGGCAGTCGCTGTATCAGTCGCTGCTCGAGCTCGACGACCCCGCCGTGCCGGTGGGCGATCGCATCGGGCTCGTGACGCGGCTGGCCCGCATCTTCGAGTACCGCCTCGACTTCCTGCACGACATCCAGCCGGGCGACAGCTACCGGTTCGTGTACGAGCGCGAAGGACGCCCGGACGGGACCGCGCGCGGGCATACGGTCCTCGCCGCCGAGTTCGTGAACCGCGCCCGCCCCTTCCAGGCGGTACGGTTCGAGCTGGAGGATCGGGTGGACTATTTCGACGGCGAGGGCAACTCGCTGCGCACCGCGTTCAAGCGCTATCCGCTGGACTACGTCCGCGTCACGTCGAACTTCTCGTGGCGCCGCTACCACCCCGTGCTCGGGATCTACCGGGCGCACGTCGGCACGGACTTCGGCGCGCGTTCGGGGACGCCGGTGCTGGCGACGGGTAGCGGGGTCGTGAACTTCGCGGGCCGCAAGGGCGGCTACGGCAACCTCGTGATCCTGCGCCATCCAGCGGGCTATACGACCCGCTACGCGCACCTGCGGGCGTTCGCCGGTGGAATACGCCCGGGCACCCGCGTCGAGCAGGGCCAGGTCATCGGGTACGTCGGAGCCACCGGTACCGCCACCGCGCCGCACCTCCACTACGAATTCCGGCAGCACGGCAAGCCGGTGAACCCGCGCACCGTAGAACTGCCCTCGGCGGAGCCCGTGCCCGCGGGAGCTGTGGAAGCCTTCGGGAGCGTGCTGCAGGAGCGGATGGGCCTGCTGCCGCCCGCGCCGATCGAGACGCCGCCGGGGCTGTTGGCGGTCAGCCGGTGAGAGCGCTCTCCGGCAGGTGAGCGGCCCGGCCTGGGTCGGCTTCCTGGTCGCGGGCGCCGCCGCGGTGGCGCTCGTCGGCCTGCAGTACTGGCGTCGTGAACCGCCCGCCCGCGCCCGCTGGGCGCTGGGCGGGCTGCGCAGCGCCGCTCTGCTCCTCCTTCTCCTGCTCATCTTCGATCCGCCGCTGCCGGGCACCGGCCCGCGCGATCGCGCGGGCCTCCTCGTCGACGGCTCGCTCAGCATGCTGGCCGCGAGCGGCGGCGGCAGCCGCTGGGACGCGGCGGTCGCGCGCGCGCGTGCGGCGGGTGGAACGGTCCTGGTGTTCGGCGAAGGCGCGGACGCGGTGCCCGCCGACTCGCTGGCCGGACGCGCGCCCGCCCACGTCCGCAGCGCCGCCCTGGACGCCGTCCGCGTCGCGGCCGAGGCCGGCCTGACGCGCGTCGAGGTGCTCACCGACGGGGAGCTGGAGGACGGCGCCGCCGCCGCCGCGACGGCCCGCGAGCTGGGGCTGGACCTCACCTGGACGGTGATCCCCGGGACCGACGCCGCGAACGCCGCGCTCGTGGAGTTCGATGCGCCGCGCTGGGCCGCGCCGGGCGACACCGTCGAGGTCGCGGCGGCGGTCGCGGCGGCGGGCGGGCCCGCGCCCGACAGCCTGAGGGTGGAGGTCCGGTCGGGCGACCGGCTGCTCGGCGCCGCGCCCGTCGACGTGCCCGCCGCCGGACGGATGGCGCGCGCGACGATCCGCCTCGTCGTGCCCCGCACCCCCGGCGCGTCGCTTCGCCTGGACGCGCGCGTCGTCCCGGGTGGCGCGCACGCGGACGACGACGTCCGCGCGGCGTACATGCGCGTGAGCGAGGAGGGCGGAGGGGTGGTCGTGGTGGCGCTGGAGGCCGGCTGGGAGACCCGCTTCCTGATGCCCGCCCTGGAGACAGCGACGGCGCTCCCGGCCGCGGGCTACCTCGCCGCCGGCGAGGCGGGCTTCGTGCGCGCGGGTGGGCGCGCGGGTCGCGTTCCCGCGGCGTCGGTCGCCGCCGCAGCGCGCGCGGCCGACCTGCTCGTCGTCCTCGGGGCCGGGCCGCGCTCGCCGGCGTGGGCGCGCGAGCTGCTGTCGGGCGGGCCGCCGCTGATCCTGGTCCCCTCCGCCGAGGGGGCCCCCGCCGAGCTCGCCATCTCGGGAGCCGCCGCGCCCGGCGAGGAGTGGTACCTATCGGGGGAGACGCCGGCGTCGGCGCTCGCGGCGGCCCTCCAGGGGCTTACCGTGGATTCGCTCCCGCCGCTGTCCGACGTCCGTCCCCTCGCCGCCGACGCGCCGCCGCATGCGCCGGTGCTGACCGCGCGGCGCGGGCGGCGGGGGCCCGAGGCACCCGTCCTGGTCGTAGGCGAGGGCGCGCGGGGGCGCTGGGCCGCGGCGCTCGGCGACGGCCTGTGGCGCTGGTCGCTGAGGGGCGGGCGCGCGCGCGCGGACTACCGGCAGACGTGGTCCGCCGTGGCGGGCTGGCTGCTCGCCTCCGAGCCCGCCCGGACCGACGAGCCGATCCGCCCGCGCGACCCGGTCGTGGCCCGGGGCGCGGCGGTGGAGTGGCTGGTGAGCGGCCCCGCGGATTCCCTCACCGTGGAGCTGACCCGCGCCGGCGGGAATTCGCTGACCCGGAGCGCGCGCGTCGTCGGAGGCGCGGCGGACATCGGCGCGCTGCCGCCGGGCCACTACGCCTACGAGGCGCGCGCGTCGGGTCCGTCCGGCGCGGCCGCGAGCGGCGCGTTCACCGTGGAATCGTTCACGCGCGAATTCGTGCGCGGCCCGGCCGCGCTGGAGGACGTGCGGGCTCGCGGCGGCGGCGCGCTGGCCGCCGGGACGCGCCCGCTCCACGCGGCGCCGCTCGTCTACGTCCTGCTGCTGGCGCTGCTCGCCGCCGAGTGGATCCTGCGCCGGCGGGAGGGGCTTCGTTGAGCCGGCTCTTCCGCACGAGCGAGGAGCAGAAGTCGCTGTGGCAGCGCATGGTCGACCTCGCGTTCACCGACGTGGGCGTGCTCGTGCGCGGCATCGACCACGACGCCCTCCAGGAGCTGGAGGAGGTGCTGCTCGGCGCCGACTTCGGCGCGCCCGCGACCCTGCGCATCGTCGACCACATGGAGCGCCTCGTGCGGGACGGCCAGGTGAAGACGCAGGCCGACCTGCGCGCCGCCGTGACGGGCGAGATCGGCCGGATCCTCGGCGCGACGCCCGAGGAGCCGGAGCTCGGAACGCCGCACGTGATCCTGGTCGTGGGCGTGAACGGGGTGGGAAAGACGACCACCATCGGCAAGCTGGCCGCCGTCCACCGGCGCGCCGGCCGGAGCGTCATGCTGGCCGCGGGCGACACCTTCCGGGCGGGCGCGATCGAGCAGATCCGGGTATGGGCGGACCGCGCCGGAGCGGGCTTCACCGGCGCGGAGCTGGGCGCCGATCCCGCGTCCGTCGCCTTCGACGCGCTCGACGCCGCCGAGGCGCGCGGCGCCGACGTGGTGATCGTGGACACGGCCGGGCGCCTGCACACCCAGGGCGACCTCATGGCGGAGCTCGCCAAGGTCGTCCGCGTGCTCGGGAAGCGTCGCGAAGGCGCGCCGGACGAGGTGCTCATGGTGCTGGACGCGACCGTCGGCCAGAACGCCCTCGCGCAGGTCCGGACCTTCGCCGCGGCGGTGCCCCTCACCGGCCTCGTACTCACCAAGCTCGACGGCAGCGCGCGCGGCGGCGCCGTGGTGGCGCTGCGCCAGGAATCGGACGTGCCCGTCCGCTGGGTCGGAACCGGAGAGGCCCTCGACGACCTGAGTCCCTTCGACCCCGAGGCCTTCGCGCGCCAGGTCCTCGCGGCCGAGGGCTGACGGAGTGCGGGCGTGCGAGCCGTGAGCGCCGCGGCCAGCGAGCTCGACGGGCCGGTCCAGTTCCTGAAGGGCGTCGGTCCGCGCCGCGCCGAGGCGCTCGACCGCCTCGGCATCCGCACCGTGCGCGAGCTCCTGCTGCATGGGCCGCGCAGGTACGAGGACGCCAGCACGGTCGCAGCGATCGCCTCGGTCGACGTCGGAGACGACGCGACCATCGTCGGGACGGTCGTGAGCAAGGCCGTGATCCCGACGCGCCGCGGCCTGCGGATCTTCCAGGCGGTGCTGCGCGACGACACGGGCCTCATCGAGTGTTCCTGGCCGGGCCAGCCGTTTCTCGACCGCACCATCCGGCGCGGCGACACGATTCTGGCCAGTGGCCCGGTGCGCTTCTACCACGGGCGCCAGATGCAGCCGCGGGAGTTCGTCGTGCTCGGGCGCGAAGGCGAGGACCCGGAGTCGGAGGGCCGCGTGCTGCCGATCTACCCCGCGACCGAGGGCCTGTCGCAACGCGTCCTGCGCCGCATCGTCGCCGACGCCCTCGACCGTTTCGCGGACGCGCTCGCGCGCGAGGAGCCCTTCGGCGCGGACGACCTGGCCCGCGCCGGCGTGCCGCCGCTCGCCGAGGCCGTCGGGCTGCTGCACCGGCCGCCGGCGATTTCCGACGCCGAGCGGGGACGGCGCAGGCTGGCGTGGGGCGAGGCGTTCTTCCTCCAGCTGCTGCACGCGCGCGCCTACGAGCGCGTGCGCGTCCGCCGCCCGGGGCGGCCCCACGCGCGGGTCGCGGGCGCAGCCGTGGACGCGCTCTACCGCGCGCTGCCGTTCCCGCTGACCAGCGCCCAGACGCGCGCCATCCGCGAGATCCTCGAGGACCTGGCCTCGGAGCGGCGCATGAACCGGATGCTCCAGGGCGACGTCGGGTCGGGCAAGACGGTCGTCGCGCTGTTCGCGATGCTCGCGGTCGTGGACGCCGGGAGGCAGGCGGCGATCATGGCCCCCACCGAGCTGCTGGCCGAGCAGCACGCCCGCACGCTGGCGACCCTGTGCGGCCCCCTCGGGCTCGCCCCCGTCCTGCTGACCGGCCGGCTTCCGGCCGGCGAACGGCGCGAAGCCCTGCGGGCGATCGCCGGCGGCGGCGGGCGCCTGGTCGTGGGCACCCACGCGCTCTTCCAGGAAGGCGTCTCGTTCGCGGACCTCGGGCTCGCGATCACCGACGAGCAGCACCGCTTCGGCGTGCGCCAGCGCCAGGCGCTCCAGGACCTGGGCCACGTGGTAGACGCGCTGGTCATGTCCGCGACCCCGATCCCCCGTTCCCTCGCGCTGACCCTGTACGGCGACCTCGATCTCTCCGTGCTCGACGAGCTGCCGCCGGGGCGCACCCCCGTGCGCACGGCCGTGCGCGGGACTCGGGCGCGCGAGGACCTGTACGGGTTCATCCGCGACCGCGTCGTCGAGGGGGCCCAGGCGTACATCGTCTACCCGCTGGTCGAGGAGTCCGAGAAGGTGGACCTGGCCGCCGCCACGGAGGAGTACGAACGGCTCGCCGGGGACGTCTTCGCCGACCTCCGCGTCGACCTGATCCATGGCCGGCTGCCGGCGCGCGAGAAGGAGGAGGTGATGCGCCGGTTCGCCGCCGGGGACATCGACGTCCTGGTCGCGACCACCGTGATCGAGGTGGGCATCGACGTGCCGAACGCGTCGGTCATGGTGGTCGAGCACGCCGAGCGCTTCGGGCTTTCCCAGCTGCACCAACTGCGCGGCCGGGTGGGCCGGGGTGCCGACGAGAGCTTCTGCGTCCTGATCGCGGCGCCCGGGGCGGATGGCCGCGAGCGGCTGGCCATCATGGCGCGCACCGCGGACGGGTTCGAGATCGCCCGCGAGGACCTGCGCATCCGCGGCATGGGGGATTTCTTCGGCGCCCGACAGCACGGCGGGGTCGAATTCCGGCATCTCGACCCGGAACGCGACGAGGATCTGCTCATCATGGCGCGGGATCGCGCGCGAACGATCGTCCGGGAGGACCCCGACCTACGCCGGCCCGCCCACGAGGCGTACGCCACGGCCCTGCGCGCGCGGTTCGGGGAGCGGGAACGCCTGTTCGAGGTCGGCTGAGCGGCGCGCAGGCCGCGCGGACGGTCTAGAACCCCTTCCAGGGCATCACGTAGACGAACTCCGTGCGCCCGTCCGCGCCGCTCCGGAAGCCGAACCCCCGGTCCGGGTCGTAGGGCACGTTGTCCGGTTCCGAATCGCCCCCCAGGTCCAGCAGGAAGAGCGCCAGCGACGCGGCCACCGCGACCTGGCTGACGATGAGGGCGGTACGCGCCCGCGAGTCCGCGTCCAGCACGTCCCGGTAGCGCCCCTCCAGGTCGGCGTCCAGGTACGACCCGGCGGGACCCACCACGCAACGCGCGGCGTCGGCCTCGCACAGCGCCTCGAGGTTGGTGAACAGCTCGTCGGCGTCCCGGTGCGCGCTGAAGCCGATGACGCCGGCGGTGACGGCCGCCCCCAGGGCGCCCCACTTGGCGTACGAGATGACGGAAGCCCCGTCGGGCCGGGGCGGTTCCCCGGCCTGGCCCAGGGCGGGGGCCGGAAGGACCAGGGCCGCGGCGAGCGCGCCGCGGAGCGCGAGGTGTGTTCGCATGGGCTTACTCCAGCTTCGAAAGCTTGCCGTCCAGCAACGGAACGTAGATGGCGCCGTCGCTGACCGCGACCGGCGCGACGATGGAACCGCCTAGGTCGCGCTCCCAGACCACGTCGCCGTCCCGGCTCAGCAGGAACAGGAATCCGTCCAGCCGGCCCACGAGCAGGCCATCGCGGACCAGCGTGAGGGAGCCTCGCGCCGCCCCGCCGAGGGCCGCGATCCGGCCGGCCCGCCGCTCGCCCGGGAGCACGCGCCAGACCTCGCCGGAGGTCGTCAGCGCATAAGCGGTGCCGTCCTCGGAGATCACCGGAGCCGCCAGGATCGAGGCGCCGACCGGGGTCTGCCAGCGGACCTCGCCGAGGTCCAGGTCCACCGCGGCCAGCACCCCCCCTAGCAGGGGGACCACCAGAAGGTCGCCCAGCAGCGCGGGCATCGCCGAGGCCCCCGCGGGAAGCGCGATGCGCTCCTCGACGATCCCCTCGTCGGGCTCCACTACGTACACCGTGTCGTGGATGGCCACGACCCGGTCGCCATGGAGCACCGGGGTGCCCGCCGCGACGCCCGAGAGGCGCGTGCGCCAGCGGCGCTCGCCCGTCGGGGCGTGCAGCGCGGTGAGCGCGCCGTCGTCGGTCGCCAGGTAGAGCGTCCCCCCTACGAGCAGCGGCGGGACGCGCGCGGGTCCCACGTCCCGCTCCCAGTATTGGCCGCCCTTGTTGAGCCGCCGGGCCGACACCTTTCCGGTCAGCGATTCGGTCGCGACCCAGAGCGTGTCGTTGCGCCACAGGATCCCGCCGCTTACGGAGGCGTTGAGACGCTGCTCCCAGAAGCGGTCGCCGCTGTCCGCGTCGTAGGCGGCGATCAGGCGGTTGGACCCGGCGATCAGCAGCACTCCGCGGTCCACCAGCGGCTCCGAGCGGAGGCCGCGGCCGACGTCGACGGTCCAGGCGACCTCGGGGTCGGTGGGGACCCCTCTGTGCTCCGTGCCCGCCCGGCGCGCGTCGCCCTGGAGGGTGGTCCAGGTGAAGGGGGCGGGCTCGACGCCTACGTCCCGGTTGCGACGGGCGCAACCCGGGGCGAGCATCAGCAGCGCCAGCAGGAGAACCGCGGGTTCGCGCATGAAATTGACACTCCGTCGGCTGCCGTCTAGGTTGCGCCCCCCTTCGCCAGGGCCGACCCCGGTCCGCCAGAGCACCCCATAGTGAGACGACGCGGCATGGCCACCGTCACCTACATCAGCGACCTCGGGTCCCACGTCGGACGGGAGGTCGAGGTCCGCGGATGGGTCCAGACGACCCGCAGCCACGGCAAGGTCGCCTTCGCGGTCGTCAGGGACGGGACCGGCATCCTGCAGTGCGTCGTCGTCCGCTCCGCCGTCGGCGAAGACCTCTGGGAGGCGTTCCACACGCTCACGCAGGAGAGCAGCGTCGTCGTACGGGGGGAGGTCCGCGAGGACGACCGGGCGCCCGGCGGCTACGAGCTCGGCCTCGGCCACCTGAATATCGTGCAGGTCGCCGAAGAGTTCCCCATCCAGCCCAAGGAGCACGGGGTCGAGTTCCTGCTGGACCACCGTCACCTCTGGCTCCGCTCCAGCCAGCAGCGCGCCGTCCTGCGCGTCCGCGCGGAGGTCGAGCAGGGGATCCACGATTTCTTCCACGAGCGGGACTTCGTGCGCATCGACACGCCCATCCTCACGGGCGCGATCGGAGAAGGGGCCTCCACGCTGTTCGACACCGACTACTTCGGTCAACAGGCCTACCTCGCGCAGACGGGGCAACTGTATGTCGAAGCCGCAGCCGCGGCCTTCGGGCGGGTATACTGCTTCGGTCCGACGTTCCGGGCGGAGAAGTCCAAGACGCGGCGCCACCTCACCGAATTCTGGATGGTGGAGCCCGAGGTCGCCTGGAACGACTCCGAGGACAACATGCGCCTGCAGGAGGACTTCGTGGCCTACCTCGTGACGCGCGCCCTCGAGAACTGCTCCGACGAGCTCGAAGTGCTGGAGCGCGACCTCGCGCCGCTGGAGCGGGCCCGTCCCCCGTTCCCCCGGGTGAGCTACACGGACGCCGTCGAGACGTTGCGCGCGAAGGGTAGCGAGATCGAGTGGGGTCAGGATCTGGGCGCCCCGGATGAAACGCTCCTGGCGGAGGATCATGACAGGCCGGTCTTCGTCTACAACTATCCCAGGCAGGCGAAGGCCTTCTATATGAAGGAGAATCCGGAGGACGCGCGCACCGTGCTCTGCGACGACCTGCTGGCGCCCGAGGGCTACGGGGAGATCATCGGCGGCAGCCAGCGCGAGGACGACACGGACCGTCTCCTCGAGCGCATCCGGGAAGAGGGCCTGCCGGAGGAGTCGTACGGGTGGTACCTGGACCTGCGCCGGCTCGGGACCTTCCCCCACTCCGGCTTCGGTCTCGGGGTCGAGCGCACCGTCGCGTGGATCTGCGGCCGCCACCACATCCGGGAGTGCATCCCGTTCCCGCGCACGATCAATCGGCTGGGCCCGTGACGCGCGCGCCGACGCATCGACCGCGCGGGTCGCGCCGGGCCGGCGCGCGTGCATCGCAACCTGGCTGGATAGGCACGTGAAGAACGCGCCGGCGGACGACGAGGCCGACGCGGTCACGATGCGCTGAAAGCGCAGGGCGCGCCGGATCAGGTGCGGGCTTCCGCGCCCTTGACCTCCTCCCAGACCGCGTCCAGCTCCGCGAGGGACAGGTCGGCCGCGCGCGCGCCGCGCCCGGCCAGGAGCGCCTCCACGCGCCGGTAGCGGCGCTCGAACTTGGCGTTCGCCGACGCCAACGCGTTGCCGGGATGGACTCCGGCTCGCCGGGCCAGGTTGACGACCGCGAACAGCAGGTCGCCCAGCTCACCTTCGACCTGCTCGTCGGACCCGGCGCCGGACGCGCGCCGCGCGAGCGCCTCGCGGACCTCCTCCAGCTCCTCGGACACCTTGGCGGCCGGACCTTCGAGGTCGTCCCAGTCGAACCCGACGGCCGCGGCCCTCTCCTGGATCGCGTGCGCCCGGGCGAGGGGTTCCAGCCCGGGCGCGATGCCATCGAGCGCGGACGCGCCGGGACCCCGCTCGGCGGCTTTCCGCAGCTCCCAGTCGCCGGGGCCCGGGTCGGGTTCGGCGTCCGGCTCGCGAACGGCCGGGAGCGGGAGCGGGTAGCCGCTCCAGTCCACGTGCGGGTGGCGGCGCACCATCTTCCGCTCGAGCGCCCGCACGACCGCGGCGGCGCCGGGGCCGCCGCCTTCCTCGGCGACGACGACCTGGTAGGCCACGTTCAGCAGCAGGTCGCCGAGCTCCGAGGAGAGCTCGTCGGGGCGCGCGCGATCCCGGATCGCCTGCGCGACCTCGTGCGCTTCCTCGAGCAGGTGCGGTACCAGCGAAAGCGCCGTCTGGCGGGCGTCCCAGGGACAATGGACGCGCAGATATCGGATGAGCGTGAGGACCCGCTCGAGGGGGTCGCCCGCGTGACCCGGCGGGTCGGGCCGATCCGGTTGCGAGGTCATGTCCGGACGGCTAGCCTGGTGTCGTGTCGCAGAAACCTCCCTGCCATCCAGGCGCCGCCACGCCCCTCCGTTCCGCGGTGCGCTTCGTCGAAATGCCGATGGGTTCCGCTCCCCGGCGCGCCCGCGGGTCCGCCTCGATCCCGAGGCGCGGCCGCCGCCTCGGTGGGCGCCGAACTTCTACGCCGGCACACTAGGCGCGCCATGTCGGGGGTGTCAAACGCGTGCGCCCGCGCCTGGGTCGAGGTGGATCTGGACGCCCTCCGCGCCAACTTCCTGCGGCTTCGCGAGCGCGCCGGACCCGGGCACGGCGTGCTCCCGGTGGTGAAGGCGGACGCCTACGGGCTCGGAGCGACGCGCGTGCTGCGGGAGCTCGAGCCGCTCGAGCCCTGGGGCTTCGGGGTCGCCACCGCAGAGGAGGGCGCGTCCCTGCGCGCCGCGGGATACACCGGGCGGGTGCTGGTCGTCGCGCCCCTGACGCCGGGTTCGGAGCCGCTCGCGGCCGCCGCCGGACTGACCCCGACGGTGTCGGACACCGCGGCGCTGGACCGGCTCGCCGCCGCCGTGCCCGCGTCCGGGCCGCCGCTCGCCTTCCACGTGGACGTGGACACGGGCATGGGTCGGTCGGGGTTTCCGGACGACGCCGTCGGCGCGTGGGCGCCGGCGGTCGCGGCCCGCGGCCGGGACGGACTCCGCTGGACGGGTATCTGCACCCACCTGTACGGGGCCGACGAGGGCGACGCGGGCTCCGCCCGGGCCCAGTGGCTGCGCTTTCAGCAGGCGCTCGCGGCGGTCCGCGCCGGCATCCCCGGGGAAATGGCGCGTGGCGTCGGTCCCGTCGGGGGGTCCGCCGGGAGCGGACCGTTCGGGCTCCTCGTGCACGTCGCCAACAGCGCCGCCGCGGCCCGCTGGCCCGAGTTCGCCGCCGACATCGTGCGCTCCGGCTACGCGCTCTACGGCGGCTGGCCGGCCGGGCTCGAGCCGGAGCGCGCGGAGGTGCCGCGCCCCGAACCCGTCGTGTCCGTGCGCGCCAGGATCGCCCTCGTGCGGCGCGTGCCGGCGGGGGCGACAGTCGGCTACGGCGCCACGCACTCGGCCCCGCCCGGGGGCGCGCGCTGGGCCACCGTCGCGATCGGGTACGGCGACGGGCTTCCGAGGCGGCTCGGCAACCGCGGCCGCGCCCTCGTGCGCGGGGCGTCGGCCAGGATCGTCGGGCGCGTGTCGATGGACCTGACCGTGGTCGATGTGAGCGACATCGACGGCGTCGAGGCCGGCGAAGTGGTCACGCTGCTCGGTCGCGACGGCGGCCGGGAGATCCCGCTCGCCGAGGTCGCGAGACACGCCGGCACGATCGGCTACGAGATCCTTACCGGCCTCGGCGCGCGGCTCCCGCGCACCGAGGTCTCCCGCGTGGGCGGCGACGGCTGATGCGCCGCCCTCCCTCCACACCCACGGACATCGGAGCGGTGCCTTGGACGATGCGCAGCTGAAGGCGGCGGCGGACGCGGCGCGCGAGCGCGCGTACGCCCCGTACTCGGAGTTCCGGGTCGGTTGCGCGCTCCTGTGCGAGGACGGCTCGGTGTACACCGGGTGCAACGTTGAGAACGCGTCCTACGGCCTCACGGTGTGCGCGGAGCGGGGCGCGGTGAGCGCCGCGATCGCGGCCGGAGCGCGCCGCATCCTGCGCGTCGCCGTCACGAGCGACCGCGCCACGCCCGTGTCTCTGTGCGGCGCCTGCCGCCAGGTGCTGGCCGAATTCTGCGACGGCTCCGTCGAGATCGTCTCGCACGGCGCGGAGGGCGGGCAGAGTCGCTGGACGATGGCCAAGCTGCTGCCGGACGCGTTCCGGCTGCGCGACGGGATGCCTTGACGTACCGGACCTTCCGCTCCGGGATCGGGTACTTCGGCGGGTCGCGCCCGGGAGACCGCGGGCGCATGGCGGGGACCTTCGGCTCCCCGGCCGATTCGTCGGCGCGCGGCGCCGGACGGCGCACGGACCTTCCCGGAAATCCAGCGAACGGAGCAGCGAGGTAGTGAGGGCATTCCTTCACCGCGAGCGGCACGGAGCGGCCGACCCGAAACCCACGAATCGGCCTCTCCCGGCGGCCTGGCCGCGCGCGGCGCTGGCGCTCGGCGTCATGTGCCTCGGTGCGTGCGACGAGAACGACGTGACGGGGGTGGGGCGGGAGCTCGTCGCGGGCGGCGTCGTGCGCACGGTCGAGGTCGTGCTCGACGCGCAGGACTTCCTGCTTTCGGACACGACCTTGGGAGGGTTTTCCGCGCTCTCGGCGGCGGCTACCCGGCTGATCGCCCTCGACACGGCGAACGCGTTTCAGGCACGCGCGGCGCTCCAGTTCGCGTCGGCCCCCTTCGCGATCGACGTGCCCACTGACTCCACGACCGTCGTGCAGGACACGCTGGCGGTTTTCGTCGGCGCTCGCCTGCAGCTGGTCCTGGACAGCCTCTCCCGGGCGCCGGGCGACAGCGCGCGACTGGTGTTGGAGGCCATCGGGGAAGCGTGGGACCCGGCGACCGCCACCTGGGACAACAGCGTGGACAGCGCGTTCGTCGAGAGCGCCTGGAGCGTGCCGGGAGGCGGCACGCCCACCCCCGTCGACAGCGCCGTCTGGACCGCGGGCGGCGACACCGTGTCGCTCTTCGTCGACTCGGCGACCGCGCACGCATGGACCGACACCGATGACCCCACGCGCGGGGCGTTGGTGCGGACCCTCGACGAAGGCGCGCGCCTCGAGATCGTGAGCGCAGTGCTCTGGCTCCTGGCCCGTCCCTCGGTCCTGCCGGACACGATCCTGGAGGTCGCGATCGGGACGACCGGCCAGATCTCGCTGGTCGACGCTCCAGAGGCCCCCCCGGAGCTGCTGCTGATCGGCGGAGCGCCGGCGCACCGGTCCTTCTTCCGCTTCGCGCCGGGCGTGGACACGCTTCCCGTTCCCTGTCCCGACGCGAGCGTGGAGTGCGACCTGACCGTCGCCGACGCGGACCTGACCTTCGCCGGGCTGGAGCTGACGCCGGTCCCGCTGGCCGGCGCGCCCGCCATCCTGCGGTCGCCGACTTTGACCGCCCGCTCGGTGACCCCCGATCCGCAGTTTCCCCTGGAGCGGGCCCCGCTGGGCGCCTCCAGCGGAACGACCGCGGTGGCCGCGGACAGCCTGAACGGAGGGGTCGCCGATTCGGTGATCGTGATGGACGTGACGCGCTTCCTCGACGAGTTCCTGGCGGGCGAAGACGCGACGCCCGATCGCATCGCGGTCGCGTCGCTGGCCGAGGGCTTCCGGTTCGGCACGGTCGCCGTCGCGCGCGCCGGCAGCGCGGACGGGCCGAGACTCCGCCTGATCCTAACGGTCGCCTCGCCGCAGGAGATCCGCTGATGCGCATCCGCCGCGTGCTCGCGCTGCTCGCGCTCCTGGCCGCGCCCGCCGGCTCCGGCTCCGCCCAGTCCCTGTTCACGACCGCCGGACTGGGCCTGCCGAACCAGCCCCTGGACGCGCGCGCCCTCCTGCTCGGCGGCGGCGGCGTCGGCCTGTTCGGCGCGAACCCCTCGCTCGTCAACCCGGCCGAAGCCGCCGGGTTCACGAGCCGCGGCGTCAGCGCCACCTTCCAGCCCACGTCCAGGTCGCTGGACCTCGAGGGCGGCGAGGGGCAGCTCGGCGGCACGCGCTTCCCGCTCCTCACGGTGCTGTACCCGCTGACGGGGCGGATCGTGCTGCAGGCGGGAGCCGGATCGTTCCTGGACCAGTCCTTCGGCGTGGAGGTCACGGATTCGATCCAGGTGGGCGGCGCGCCGGTCGAGGTGCGCGACGCCCTGGAGAGCAGCGGCGGCATCTCGCAGCTGCGCGCGGGCTTCTCGCTCACGCTGACCCCGGACCTGGTCGTCGGCGTCGCCGGGGGCGCGTACACCGGCAGCCTGACCCGCTCCGTGCGCCGTACGTTCGTGGATTCCGCGGGGCTCCTGCGTCCCTTCGAGGAAGAGGCGCGCTGGTCCTACGGCGCGCCGCTGCTCACCGTCGGGGCGCGCTGGGATCCGGTCGAGCGCATCCGGCTGGGAGGCGCCGTCACGGTCGCGGGCCGGCTGGACGCGGATGGCGAGGACGGGACCCCGGATCGCTCCTTCGACATGCCCCTCCAGGTCGACGTCGGCGCCAGCGCGATCCTGTCCGCGAACCTGCTCCTCGCCGGATCCATGCGCTACGCGGACTGGAGCGCCGCGGGCGAGGGGTTTGATCCCGCCGAGGATCCCACGCAGGCGTCTCCCGCGGCGGGGGATGAGTGGCGCGTCGGCGGCGGGCTCGAATGGGGAGGGCTCACCTCCGGCGCCCGGAGCTTCCCGCTGCGCCTCGGCTTCCGGATCGGCAAGCTTCCCTTCCGTCCGGTGGTCCGATCGGAGGACGCGCTGCCGGCGGAGGCCGATCGGCCGACCGAATGGAGCGTCGGCGCCGGCTTGAGCTTCCGGCTGACCGGCCAGGACGCGGGTCCGGGCGCGCTCGTGGACGCGGGTATCGAGAGGGGCCGCATCTCGGCGGAGGGCGCCACGCCGCTGCCCGACATCGTCGAATCCTACTGGCGCTTCACGCTGTCGCTGGGCGTGTTCGGCCGCTGACCTCCGCGCGCATGGCCACGCCCCGGCCCCACCCCGATCCTGCCGATCGCCCGCGGCGGGCGTACGTGGAGACGTACGGCTGCCAGATGAACATCAGCGACGGCGAGATCATGCAGGGAGTGCTCTCGGCCGGCGGCTACGAGCTGGTGGACCGTGCCGAGGACGCCGACGTCATCCTGGTCAACACGTGCGCGATCCGCGAGCACGCTGAGCGGCGGGTGCTGGGGCGCGTCGGACAGCTCAACCGGCACAGGAAGGACCGTCCCGAGCTCGTGCTCGGGGTCACGGGCTGCATGGCGCAGCGCATGGGGCCCGCGCTCCTGGAGCGCGCTCCGTACGTCGATCTCGTGCTCGGCCCCGACGCATACCGCGGGCTTGCGGACGCGATCCGGAGGGTGCGCCCGGAGTGGCACGCGACAAGTCCGGCGGCGCGGACGAGCGCGCCGGCCCGATCTCGCGCTCCGGCTCCCGGGGCCCGCGCGCCCGGGGGACGGACCGCGTTGCCGGTGCTGTCCGGCTCCGACGTGGCGGAGGACGGCGGCTGGTCGGACCGGATGGGAACGCGCTTCCGGCCCGAGCTGGCGGCCGCCACGGGTACCGCGATCCGGCCCGGCCCGCGCGGCACGGAGCGGCTCGCGCTGCTGGATTTCGAGCCGCACGAGAACTACGAGGGGCTGGAGGCGCGCAGGCGGGGCGACGTTTCGGCCTGGGTGCCGATCCAGCGCGGCTGCAACTACCGTTGCACGTACTGCATCGTGCCGTACGTGCGAGGTCCGGAGAAGAACCGGTCCGCCGACCGGATCCTGGGCGAGGTGCGGGCGCTCGCCGAGGGCGGCGTCTCCGAAGTCACGCTGCTGGGCCAGACCGTCAATTCCTACGGCCGCGGCGGCTGGGATTTCCCGCGGCTCCTCGAGGCCGTGGCCCGGGTGGACGGCATCCGGCGCGTGCGGTTCACCTCTCCGCACCCCGGCGACGTCACCGAGGCGCTCGTGGAGGTCATGGCGCGCGAGGCGGCGGTGTGCGAGCAGCTCCACCTCCCGCTGCAGGCCGGACACGATCGCACGCTCAAGCGGATGCTGCGCCGGTACACGGTCGACGAGTTCCTCGAGAAGGTCGCGCTGGTGCGCGCGGCGATTCCCGACATCGCCCTGTCGACCGACGTCATCGTCGCCTTCCCCGGCGAGACCGACGCCGAGTTCCGCGCGACCCTCGATGTCATGCGGGAGGTCCGCTTCGACGACGCCTTCCTGTACAGGTACTCCCCGCGCGAGGGCACCCCGGCGACGCGTCTGCCCGAGTCGGAGTTCGTACCGGACGGGGTCGGGAGCGCCCGGCTCGAGGAGCTCATCGCGTTCCAGCGAGCCCTCCAGGCGGAGATCGCGCGTTCCGAGCTGGGCAGGGTCGAAGAGGTCCTGGTCGAGAGGGAGGCCCGTAGCGAGGGCGACATCCTCGGGCGCACGCGCCGCGCGAAGGTCGTCGCGTTCCCCGGGGACATCGCGCGCAGGGGCGAGCTGGTGCGCGTGCGTCTGGTCTCCACGACGGGGGCGACGTTCCGGGGCGAGCCGGCGGGGGAGCCAGCCCTCCGGTAGTACCGCCGCCGCCGGCCGCGGCCAGCCCGGCGCGCTGGGCGCGCGCGGTGGCCCGCCTTGAGCCGGCTCGCCGCGCCCAGGCGCGCCCGGCCCCTCGTGCGGGCGAGCCTCGCGTTCGCAGTCGGCATCGCCGCGGGGCTCGGACTTGGAGCCGCGTCCACGGGATTCGTGGGCGCGGCCTTTTTGTGGCCCGCCGCGACCGCGGTGGCCGTCTCGCTCGGGCTCGCGGCGAGGGCGTTCGTGCGGCCAGGCCCCCGGGCCGCGCGGCCGGTCCTGAGGGACGGCCGGGCCGTCATCGGCGCGCTGCTCGCCGCCGGCGTCGCGCACGGAGCGGGCGCCGCCCGCTCCAACGCCGTCCATCCCCTCGCGCTCCTGCCGGACGGCTCGCGCGTGCGGGTCGCGGGGACGCTGGAGGCGCGACCCGGGCCGGACGGCGCCGGCTGGCTGGTAGCCGACAGCGCGCGCGCGGCCGGCGCGGCTGGCTCGTGGCGCCCCCTGCGGGGGCGCGTGCGGGTGCGACTGCCCCGCTCGGGGGGCAGGGACCTCGCGCTCGCGGTGGAGGGCGTATGGCGCCGCCACGCTCCCCGCGCCGGCCTGCCGCCTCGCCCCGCCCGGGCCGGCTGGATCGAGGCCACGGAAGCGGCCCCGCTGGGTCAGGCGGGCTCGCTGGCGCCCCGGCTCCGGGCGCGCGCCCAGGACCGCCTGCGCGCGTGGCTGGGCGCGCGCGCCCCGGCGGCCGAGGCCATGGTGCTCGCGCGCCGCGAGACGCTCGACCGCGGCGCTCGCGAACGCTTCGCGGCGGCGGGGCTTTCGCACCTGCTGGCCATCTCCGGCCTGCACGTCGCGGTCGTCGCGGCCGCCATTCTCACGACCGCGAGCGTCGCGCGCCTGCCCCGCGGCCTGGCGGCGCCCGGGGCGGGCGCCGGGGTGCTCGCCTACACCGCGCTGCTGGGCTTTCCGCACGCGGCGACGCGCGCCGCGACACAGATCTGCCTGGTGCTCGGCGCGCGCGTCCTGCAGCGGCCTTCGGACCCCTTCGCGCTGCTCGCGGCCGCCGGCCTCCTGCTCCTGGCCGCGGATCCGCTCGCGCTCGCGGAGCCGGGGTTCCAGATGTCCTTCGCGGGCGTCGCCGGCCTCGTGGCGTGGCACGGGCCGCTGACCCGCCGACTCGCTTGCGTGCGCGTGCGCGCGGCGCGCGACGCGGCCGCCGCCAGCGTTGCCGCGACCTTGGCCACCGCGCCGATCGCCGCGTGGACCTTCGGCCAGGCGGCGCCCGTGGGACTCGTGGCCAACCTGGTGGCCATCCCCATCGCGGGACTCGCGGTGCCGGCGATCGGCGCGGCGCTCGCGGTGGGGATGGCGTGGCCGCCGGCGGGGGAGCTCCTCGGAGGCGGCGCCGCGGCGCTGCTCGCCGCCCTGGACGCCACCGCCGCCGGCGCCGCCCGCGTCCCCGGCGGGCACTTCCCGGTCGCGCGTCCCGGCTTCGCGGCGATCCTCGCGGCCGCCGGGGCGATCGCCGCGGCG
>DATKCH010000037.1:0-42183 GCA_035513295.1 Longimicrobiales bacterium | reverse complement strand
GACCACGCGCCACGCGGATTCGTCGAACCGCATCCGCATCGCCTTCTGCACCAGCACGCCCCCGCGCACCCGCTTCAGGTCCAGCCCCTCCGCGACCAGCGACCCGGGGATGCGCAGCAGCCGCAGGCCCTTCTTGTGGGCCAGCGCCTCGATGGCGTTCGACTCGAACCCGGGCGCGACGATGACCTCCAGGAAATGATCCGCCATCGCCTCCGCGGCCGCGGCGCTCAACGTGCGGGTGACCGCCACGATCCCCCCGAACGCCGACACGGGGTCGCACGCGAGGGCGCTCCGGTAGGCGGACGCGACGTTCTCACCGAGCGCGATACCGCAGGGCGTCGTGTGCTTGACGATCGCGCACGCCGCGCTTTCGCTGTCGGTCCACGGGGACACCGCGAGCAGCGCCCCGTCGACGTCCAGCAGGTTGTTGAAGGAGAGATCCTTGCCCTGGATCTGCTCGAGCGTGGGGAGCCCGCCGCGCGCCCCGGCCTCGGCGTAGAAGGCCGCGGGTTGGTCCGGATTTTCGCCGTAGCGCAGGTCCTGGACCTTCGTGAACGCGACCGACAGGGTGGCCGGAAAGACGCCCTCCGGCGCCTCGTCGCCCTGGCGCGCCTCGAAGGCCTCTTCCGTTCCGCCGGGGGCGGCGTCGGCCGCCGCCGCGCTGCGCGAGGACTCGCCGGCCGCGGGCCGCGCCGCGGGCCGCACGCCCGGCGCCATGTGGTCGGCGATCGTGGCGTCGTAGGCCGCGGTGTGCGCGAACGCCTTCGCGGCCCAGGCGCGCCGCCGCACGGCGTCCGGCCCGCCGCCGTCCAGCTCGGCCAGCGCGTCCGCGTAGTCCGCGGGATCGACCAGCGCGATCACGCCGGCGTGATTCTTCGCCGCGGCGCGCAGCAGCGTGGGGCCGCCGATGTCCACCTGCTCCATCGCCTCGGCGACCCCGGCGCCGGCCGCGACCGCCTCGCGGAACGGATACAGGTTGACCGCCACGAGGTCGATGGGGACGTAGCCGCGGGCCTCGAGCTCCCGCAGGTCCTCCGGGTTCTCGCGTCGCGCCAGGACGCCCGCGTGGATCGCGGGGTGGAGCGTCTTGACGCGGCCGTGCATCATCTCCGGGTGTCCCGTGGCGTCGGCGACGTCGATCACGACCAGCCCGGCGGCGCGCAGCGCGCGCGCGGTTCCGCCGGTGGAAAGCAGCTCCCAGCCGCGGTCCGCGAGGCCCCGCGCCAGGTCGGCGAGGCCGGTCTTGTCCGAGACGCTCAGCAGCGCTCGTGGCATCGGTGGTTCCGTGGGTTGTCGATGGCGTGGGCGCGATCCGCGTCCGCGACGACCTCGGCGGCCAGGCGGTCGATGACCAGCGGGTACAGGGCGTGCTCGGCGGCGAGCACGCGTTCGGCGAGCGTGTCCGGCGTGTCGCCCGCGCGGACGGGTACCTCCTCGTGGGCCAGCACCTCGCCCCGGTCGTACTCCTCGTCCACCATGTGCACGGTGGGCCCGCTGCTGGCGACGCCCGCGTCGAGCACCGCGCGGTGCACGCGGGCGCCGTACATGCCGCGGCCGCCGAAGCGCGGCAGGGGCGCCGGATGGACGTTGACGATGCGGCCACGGTAGCGCGCCACGATGCCCGCCGGGACCAGCCTGAGGTAGCCGGCCAGCGCGACCAGGTCGATGCGGTGCGCCGCGAGCACCGACCCCAGCTCCTCCTCCGCCTGCGCCGGCTCCCTGCCGGCGAGCGCGACGACTACGGCCGGAACGCCCGCGGAGCGGGCCCTCGCGAGCGCGCCCGCGCCGGGGCGGTCGCTGACGACGAGCGCCACTTCGTAGCGGGAATCGGCGGCGCGCGCCCGTTCGAGGATCGCCTGGAGGTTGGTTCCGCCCCCGGACGCCAACACCGCCACGCGGGCCCGCCTCACGCGAGGCCGCCTCCGTAGTGGGGGATCAGGAACGGGTTGGCGACGCGCTCGTGGCCCACGGTCGTGGGCGGCCCATGGCCGCTGAACAGCACCGTGGCGTCGGGGAGCGTGAGAACCTGCTCGCGTATCGATCGGATGAGCGTCGAGAAGTCGCCGCCGGGGAGGTCCGTGCGTCCTATCGACCCCAGGAAGACGACGTCGCCGACGAACGCCACGTCCGCCGCGTGCGCGACCAGCAGCACGTGGCCGGGCGAGTGCCCGGGCGCCGCACGCACCTCCAGCTCCGACTCGCCGAAGGAGACGGACGTCCCCGCCTCGAGGCCCCCGTCCGGATCCGGGAGGCGCAGCTCCGGGAGCCCGAACATGCGCGCCTGCTCGCTGACGTGGGCGTAGAGGGGACGGTCCCCCTCGGGCAGCCTCACCGGCGTGTCGAAACGCGCGCGCAGCGCGGGCACGCCCTCGATGTGATCGTAGTGCGCGTGCGTGAGGAGGATCGCCTCCAGCGTGGCGGCCTCGGCCTCCAGCGCGCGCGCCATTTCCAGCGCCGCGCCGCCCGGATCGATCGCGACCGCGGCGCCCGTCGCCTCATCCCGCGCCAGGTAGGCGTTCTGCGCGAAGGCCGGCGCGAGGAAGGTGTCCACCACCAGACCGCCCGCGCGGTAGCGCTCCAGGTGCGGCGGCGGCCGCTCAGTCATCGCGCGCCCCGCCGACCTCCGCCGCGGGCTGGCGTCCGGGCCCGCTCCCGGCCTGGGGACCGGAGCCACCGCCGTCATCGGCCGCGCGCGGAGCCTCCACGCCGAACGGACGGATCGACGGCGTCTTGCCCTCCGCCGCGTGGTCGAAGTAGCGCGTCGTGGGGTAGGCGAAGTCGATGTCGTCGTGCTCGGCGAAGCGCTCGAGGACCGCCTCCCACATCGTCTCCTCGGTCCCCCGGCGGCGGCGCGGATCGCACAGGAAGCGCATCGTGAGGAGGACGCCGCTGCCGCGTACGGCCGTGTACACGATCGGCGTCAGCGTCGAGTAGAAGATCATGTACTTCCGGCTCGCCGCCTGGAGGCGGCGCTCGGCGTCCGGCGTGAGCGCCTCGGCGTGCTCGCCGAGGATCTCCCCGAGGATGCGCTTCGCCTTCTTCCAGTCGCTCTCGAAGGTCAACAGGATGGGGATCTCGTGCCAGATGTAGCGGAATCCCCGCACGTAATTGGCGATCGGCTCGGTGAACACCTCGCCGTTGGGGATGTGGATTATGCGGCCCGTGCTCTGATCGGCGTCGACCCAGTTGCCGATCTCCAGCAGCGTGAACTGGAACAGGCGCAGGTCCACGACGTCGCCCGCGTGGCCCGCTATCTGGATCCTGTCCCCCACCCCGAACGGCCTCCGCCACAGGATGAACGCCCACCCGGCTATGCCCGTGATGGGATCCCGGAGCGCGATGGCGATGCCGGCGGAAACCAGGCCGATGAACGTGGTCAGCGACGCCACCCCCTGGAACCACACCCGCCCGACCAGGATGATCGCCAGCGCGGCGATGACGTAGGTGGCGATCTTGCGGGCCTGGTAGAGCTTCCGGACGTCGTCGATGCGGCGCGCGATGAGCCGCACGGCCAGCCAGCGGATCAGCACCAGCAGGACGATGAGGGCCAGCGACTGGATCAGCCGCTCGGAGGTCACGTCGCCGATGCGGTCCTGCAGCGTCTGGAGGAACTCCGCCATCCGGTGCGCGCCGGGTCAGGGGAAGCAAGAAGGCCCGCGGGACGCTGATCCCGCGGGCCCGCGACTCATGTCGGGTCGGCCGGCCGGCTCACACGGTGAACGAGCTTCCGCAGCCGCACCCGCCGGACGCGTTCGGGTTCTTGAACGTGAACCCGGCCCCCATCATGGTGGTCACGTAATCGATCTCCACGCCCTCCAGGTACTGGAGGCTGAAGGGATCGACGAACACGCGCAGGCCGCTGACGTCCAGGATCTCGTCGTCGGTCTCCGCGTCGTCCTCTATGTTCAGGCCGTACTGGAACCCGGAGCAGCCGCCGGGCAGCACGGCCACCCGGAGCCCCGCTTTCTCGGCGGCGCCCTGCTCTTCGATGAACTTCCGGACTTCCGAAACCGCGGTCGGCGTGACCGTGATCATGCTCTCCTCCTGGAAACTCTGCCGCGCCGCGCCATCCCCGCGGCGGCCCGCAATCCTCTACCCTCGGGCGGTCCGGCTGTTTCGATGGACGTTAGGCCGCGCGCGTCGGGTGGTCAAGCCAGTCATCGGGGGACGCGGCGGGCGCGCAGCAGGAGAGCGGGCTGGGCCATCGCGCGCGCGATGAACTCCACGGTGTAGGCGTGCGCGAAGCGTCGGTCCGGGTACAGCTCGACGAGGTAGAGCGCGCGCGGATCGAGCTGCTCCAGATCGGCCATCCTGCGGCCGCCGATGTCGTCGTCGACCACCAGGAGGGGCCCATCGACGCCCTGGCACCTGCCGCTGAACGGCGACCGGTCGCACGGCCCACCGAACGGAATCACGTCGCGCGCCCTCTCGTAGAGTTGCTCGCCGGTGAGCTCGAGGAGCTCGGGGCGCTCGATGATCCGCACGAACTCGCCGCCTCGACGCCGATCGAGCGACAGCCTGGTCCGCACCGAGGCGAGCTCGCGCGCGCGCGCGCTGTCCGGTCGGAGCGCCAGGCGCGGCCGCGGATGGCCGCCGCCGAAGGTGACGGCGGCGTTCAGCGGCGCGTAGCCGAGGTGCGCGACGTGGAGCGCGCGCTCGCCGGCGGGAAGCGCGCCGAGATCGAAGAACCCGTCCGCGTCGGTGAACGCGGGCTCGGCGCCGGCGACCCAGACGCGCGCGCCGAGGAGCGGCTCGCCGAGGTCCGCGTCGACCACCCAGCCCTGCACCGGGGCGCTGGGCACAAGCTCCTGGGCGCGGGCGCGAGGCGCGGACGCGGCGGACGCCAGCGCGAGCCCCAGCAGCGCGCCACCGGCGACCTTCGAGCCGCGCACGTGGCGGCGACGGCGTGAGGCGGGTGCGTTCGTCATACCGGAGCTACTCCCGGAGCGGCGCCGCCGTTCCCAGCACGAGGTCCGCCACCGCGTCGAGATTCGCCACCACGGTGGCGCCACCCCGCTCCACGGGCGCGGCGGCCGACGGGTCCACCAGGAACGCGCGCGCGCCGACCGCGGCGGCGAAGCGCACGTCGCGCGGGCTGTCGCCGACGAAGATCGACGACCCCAGGTCGAGCGCCAGCTCCTCCGAGGCGCGCAGGAACATCCCGGCTGCCGGCTTCCGGCAGTCGCACGGCCCGGTGTGGTCGGGGTGGTGGGGACAGTGGTAGACGCCCGCGAGGGCGACGCCGTGCTCGGCGAGCTCGGCCGTCAGCCTCGCCTGCACCGCGCGGAAGTCGGCCTCCGCGTACAGCCCGCGGGCGATCCCGGACTGGTTGGTCGCGATCACGAGCGCGAAGCCGGCATCGGCCAGCCGGCGCAAGCCGGGCGCGGCGCCGGGCAGCAGCTCCACGCCCGCGGGGTCGGACAGGTAACCGGCGTCGGCGATGACCGTGCCGTCCCGGTCGAGGAACGCCGCCGGACGGCGCATCTCAGGGCGCGGAGGACGGCTCGGCCGAGGCCCCGGGGACCGGAACCGCGGCCCCGGACCGGCCGCCGCCGTCGGCGTCGGAATCCAGCGCCGCGAGCACCGCGGCCGCGAGCGTCGCGATCGCGTCGTCGGGAACCGTGCGCGGATCGAGGAGCACGCGCCCGTCCCGCACCAGGGCGACCACCGGCGGATCGTGCGCGCGCAACCGGGCCTCGAGCGCCCCGGCGCTCAGCGCGCGCGGCGCGATCGCGACGAGCCGGGTCGGCAGGCGCGCGTCCGGGAAGGCGCCGCCACCAACGGCCGATTCGCCCTCCACGACCTCGACGTCCGCGGCCGGCGTGGAGAGCGCGCCGGCGAGGTCGGCCGCGCGCCGCTCCAGCTCCTCCAGCGGAATCGACAGCATCGCGAGCGCGGGCACGGCGGCGCGCGCGCGCTCCGGGTCCCGGTGCTGCGCGAGCGTCGCCTCGAGCGCCGCCAGCGTCAGCTTGCCCACGCGGACGGCCCGCGCCAACGGGTCCGCGCGCAGCCGCTCCACGACGCGCGCCGACCCTACCGCGATGCCCGCCTGCGGCCCGCCGAGCGCCTTGTCGCCGCTCATCGTGACCAGGTCGGCGCCCGCCCGGAGGACCTCGCGCGCCGTCGGTTCGGCGGGCAGGCCGAGTGGAGTCGGGTCGGAGAGCACCCCGGAACCCAGGTCCACCACGAGCGGCACGCCCGCCTCGCGCGCGATCGCCGACAGTTCGGAAACGTCCACCTCGGCGGTGAAGCCGGTGACCCGGAAGTTGCTCCGGTGGACCTTGACGATGGCGCGCGTGTCCGGTCCGATCGCCGCCCGGTAGTCGCGCGCGTGCGTGCGGTTGGTGGTCCCGACCTCGACGAGCCGCGCGCCCCCCGCCTCCATCACCTCGGGGATGCGGAACGAGCCGCCGATCTCGATCAGCTCCCCGCGGCTCACGATCACCTCGCCGCCGCGCGCGAGGGCGCGCAGCGCGAGGACGAGCGCCGCCGCGTTGTTGTTCACGACCAGCCCGTCCTCGGCGCCGGTGAGCTCGCGCAGGAGCGCGACCGGGTGGGCGTGGCGGGAGCCGCGCGCGCCTCGTTCCAGATCGTATTCGAGGTTCGTGTATCCCAGCGAGGCGGCGTACGCGGCGGCGGCCGCCGAGGCGGACAGCGGCGCGCGTCCCAGGTTGGTGTGCAGGACGACCCCTGTGGCGTTGATCAGCGGCCGCAGCGAGGGCGTTAGGGCCGCCTCGAGCCGGCGCCGGGTGCGGTCGACGTACCAGGCGTCGGCGGGAGCGGCGGCCAGGCTGCCGTCGCCGAGCGCGGCGCGCACGTCGTCCTGGATCGACCGGACGATCGACCGGACCAGGGTCCGCGGCGCCCCTTCGAGGAGCGGCTGGAAGGCGTCGCCCTCCAGCAGGCGGTCCACGGGCGGGATCGACCGGCGCGGATCGCTCATCGCGCGCCGGGAGAGGGTTTAGCCGGCGGGTCCTCTTCCGGCGGCGGGACCCCCTCGGCGGGCGGGTCCTCTTCCGGCGGCGGCTCTTCGTCGGGGGCCTCCGGCACGGGCACGGTGATTTCCGCCTCGCCCCCACCCGGAAGCAGGCCGTGGACGTTGCGCGCGCCGGCGACGAAGACCGAGTACGTGGCGCCGGGCCTCAGCGGCGCGCTCAGCCGCACGTACCACGCGCGCGTCGGGAGCGGGGTTCCATCGGGAGCCCGCGGCACGTCGATCGGGGGGCGCGGCGAACCGGCGGCGGTCCTCTCGGCGCCCTGCCCAAGCGCGAGCGCTCCGAGCGTATCCTGAGGCGCGGGCGCGCCGAGCGTGTCCTGGGGCGCGACGGCGGCGGCGGTGTCCACCGCCGCCCGGCCACGCACGGCCCGCCCGAGCAGGCCCTCGTCCTCGTCGGGCGCGGGCGCCGCCGCGCTGTCTCCCGGCTCGCCCACTTCCCGGGCGAACGCCGCCGTGTCGGCGGCCTCCCCGGCCGCGGCCTCGGCCTCGGCGTTCAGCGTCTCCTCCAGGACGTGCGGGGCCATGGGCGTGGCCCGCGGCTCCTGCCCGTTCGGCGCGCCGACGACGCGCACCGCGAGGTCCGGCTGGGGATCCTCGGGGTCGAGCGCGTCGTCGAAGTCCAGCCGGAGGGTCACGCTGTCCACGTATTCGACGCGGACCAACGTCGCCACGGTCGTGTCGGGGGCGAGCAGCGCCAGGGGCTCCACCAGCGTGTCGCCGGCGACGACGTCCACCGCGCGCTCAGCGCGCGGCTCGAACGCCCCGATCGCCCAGTCGCCGTCCGCGTCGCGCAGGCCGCGCAGGTCGTAGCGCCCCGGCGGCAGGAAGCGGATCGCGAAGAAGCCCTCCCCGTCGGCGATGGCCACGTAGGCCACCGTGTCTCCCACGGGGACCGCCGCCACCGCGGCGCCGGGCACGACCTGGCCGGTCATCCGGTCGGTGACGACGCCGCCCAGGACCGTCGGCGGGATCTCGGGGCCCGTGCTGAACACTAGTTCCACCGGCTGCGAGCGCGCGTTGCCGAACATGTCGGCGATGCCCGGCAGGAGGGTCACGCGGTACACGATGCCCGGCGACCAGCCACCCACCTGCCGGACGCGCACCTCCTGGCGGCCCTTCTCCACGCGGAAGTCCCCGGTGCGCGGGGACACCAGCACCGACGCCGCGACGTCGCGCTCGCTGATGCGCTCGTCGAAGTGAAACACCGCGGGCTCCCGCAGGTCCTGGAGCGTCGAACCGGGCTGGGGCGTCACCTCGGTGACCAGCGGCGGCGTGCCGTCCTGTTCGCCTCCGGGCGGCGGGTCCGCGGTGGCGCAGGCCGCCACGCAGGCGAGCGCCGCCAGCGGCAATCCGGCCGCGGACGGGGCGGTTACGGACGCGGCGCCCCGCGCCGCGCGCCGAACGCGCAGCCGTGGCGCGCGCGGCCCCTTCGCGCCCGGGACGATGGTCATCGCAGCGCGCCCAGTTTCCGGGCCAGCTTGTCCTCCTGCTCTCGGAAGCTCGCCGCCTTCCCGCGCTCGCGTTCGACCACGTCCGCCGGCGCCCGCGACGTGAACGACTCGTTCGCCAGGCGGGCCTCGGCGGCCTCGCGCTGCCCGCCGATCCGCTCGAGCTCGGCGGCGAGCCGCGCCCGCTCGCGGTCCAGATCGATCACACCGGCGAGGGGCACGAACACGCCGGTGCCGTCGGCGAGGACATCGTGTGCGCCCGCCACCTCATGCGCGCCCGCGGCGCGCGTTCCGTCACCGGCGTGGCGCGCGCGCGCCAGACGCTCGAGCGCGCGCGGTTCGGCCTCCAGCGCGGCCGTGAGCGGGCCCGAGACATCGGTCAGGTGCACGTCGACCGCGCGCGCGGGCGGGACGTTGTATTCGGAGCGCGCCGTCCGCACGGATCCGACCAGCGCCATCAGCGCCCGCAGCTGGAGCTCGGCGTCGTCATCCCGGGCCTCGGCGCGGGGCCAGGCGGCCACGACGAGCGACTCGGGCCGCTGGCCGGGGACCGGCAGGCGGAGCCACAGCGCCTCGGTGACGAACGGCATGATCGGGTGCAGCAGGCGCAGGCCGGTGTCCAGCACGTGCACGAGCGTGGCGAGCGCCGCCGCGCGCGACGCGTCGGCGCCCTCGCCGTCCAGGCGCGGCTTGACGAGCTCGATGTATCGGTCGGCCGCCTCGCCCCACAGGAACCGGTATACCGTCGACGCGTAGTCGTGGAAGCGGAACTCCTCCAGATAGCGCGTCGCATCCCCAGTCGCCGCGCCCAGACGCGACAGGATCCAGCGGTCGGCGAGCTCGAGCTCGTCCCGCACGTCGTCCACGGGCGGAATGTCCCGGCCCTCCAGGTTCATGAGGGCGAAGCGCCCCATGTTCCAGAGCTTGTTCGCGAAGTTGCGGCCCGGCGAAAAGGACGCTTCCAGGTCGTCCGGGTCCAGCGTCACGTCGGTGCCCACGCCCGCCGCCGCGACGACGGTGTAGCGCAACGCGTCGGCCCCGTAGAGATCCACCACCTCCAGCGGATCGATTCCGTTGCCCAGCGACTTCGACATCTTGCGCCCGAGCGGGTCCCGGACGGTCGCGTGCAGGTAGACGTCCGAGAACGGCTCCTCGCCCCGGAACTCGAGCCCGGCCATGATCATGCGCGCGACCCAGAAGAACAGGATCTCCGGGGCCGTGCTGAGGGTGTGGGTGGGATAGAACACCCGCAGGTCGTCGGTGTCGTCGGGCCAGCCGAGGGTGGAGAACGGCCACAGCCAGGAGCTGAACCACGTGTCCAGCACGTCCGGATCCCGCTCGAGGGCCGTCGAACCGCACGCGGGGCAGGCATCCGGATCCTCCCGCGCGACGATCTCCCGGCCGCACGCGCAGTACCAGACCGGGATCCGGTGCCCCCACCAGAGCTGCCGCGAAATGCACCAGTCGCGGATGTTCTCCAGCCAGTGCTCGTAGACCTTCTTCCAGCGCCGGGGTGTGAAGCGCACGCGCTCCTCGCGCGACGCCGCCAGCGCGGGCTCGGCCAGCGGGCCCATGCGCACGAACCACTGCAGCGACAGGCGCGGCTCCACCACCGTGTCGCAGCGGTAGCAGTGCGGCACGGAGTGGGTGTGGGCATCGACGCCCTCCAGGAGACCCTGCGCCCGCAACGCCCGCACGACCTTCTCGCGCGCCTCGAAGCGGTCGAGGCCGCGGAACCCCTCGGGCGCGTTCTCGTTGGTGATCGCCTCCTCGGTGAAGATGTCCAGCGCCGGGAGCTCGTGGCGCCGGCCCACCTCGAAGTCGTTGGGGTCGTGAGCCGGGGTCACCTTGACGGCGCCGCTGCCGAACTCGGGATCCGCCCACTCGTCGCCGATCACGGGGATCCGCCTGCCCGTAAGCGGCAGCTCCACCTCCGCGCCCGCGACCGCGGCGTAGCGACCGTCGGAGGGGTGCACCGCGACCGCGGCGTCGCCCAGCATCGTCTCCGGACGGGTGGTGGCGACGACCAGGTAGGGGCGCCCGTCGGGGAGCGTGGGGAGGCCCGGCGCGTCGGTGCCCGCCGGGAACGGGTAGCGCAGACGCCACAGTTGGCCGTCCGTCTCGCGGCCCTCCGCTTCCTCGTTGGAGAGCGCCGTCAGGCAGCGCGGGCACCAGTTGATGATGTAGCGGCCGCGATAGATCAGCCCCTTCTCGTGGAGGCGCACGAACACCTCGCGCACGGCGCGGGAGAGCCGTTCGTCCAGCGTGAACGCTGTGCGCGTCCAGTCGCAGGAACACCCGATCGCCTTGAGCTGGCCGAGGATGCGCGGCTCGGTGTGCCGCACCCACTCCCAGACGCGCGCCTCGAACGCCTCCCGGCCCAGGTCGAAGCGCGTCCTGCCTTCCTCGGCGAGCTGCTTCTCCACGACGTTCTGCGTGGCGATCCCCGCGTGGTCCGTGCCCGGCACCCACAGCGCCAGCCGGCCCTGCATGCGGCGCCAGCGGACGAGCACGTCCTGGATGGTGTTGTTCAGGCCGTGGCCCATGTGCAGGACCGCCGTGACGTTGGGAGGCGGGATGACGATGACGTAAGGATCCCGCTGCGCCGCCTCGGCCGGATGGGCGCGGAAGTAGCCGCGCTCCTCCCACCTCCGGTAGAGGTCGGTCTCGAACGCCTTCGGGTCGTACTGCGGGGGGAGCTCCTGCCCCATGGTCTCCTGTCGTCGGGTTGGCCGCGCCGGACGCGGCCGGTCCTCGGACGGCTCCGGATCGATCGAGCCGGCGGGAGGCTGAAGATAGGAAAGGCCCCGGTCTTTTCAACGGGGCGTGACCTGGGCGCGCGCGGGGGGGCGCCTAGCCGTCGATCAGCTTCCAGACCCCCACCAGCAGGATCAGGCCGGCCCCCAGCGCGAGCCAGTGGTCGAAAACGAAGCCGCCGAGCCGGCCCGCCGTCTCCTTCGCGACGATCACGGCGGTAAGGCCGCCGTACTCGCCCAGCGCCTGCACGGCGGCGATCAACGCCCGCTCTCCAGACGATCGACCACGACCTCCACCCCGGCCACCGAGCGCGCCCGGCGCACCGCCTCGCGCGCCGCAGCGGCCCCCGATACCAACCCGGTGAGCTCGACGATGCGCGGGGTCAGCGCGCTCGCCCGCAGCGTGGTGGCGGGAATCGGCGGGTCGGCCAGCGCCCGACGCACGGCCGCCTCCGTGTCTCGGGTCCCGCTCGGGCCGGGGACGCGCCGGGGACCGCGACGGAAGGCCCAGAAGCCGAGGCCAGCGGCCCCCAGCAGCGCGACCTTCGCAGCCGTTCTCACCGGCCCTCCGCGCGTTCCGCGCGCTCGCGCTCCACGCGCTCGCGGATCGCCCTCACGCGCTCCTCGAATCCTTCGTCGAGACCCGCGCGGTACGCCTGGTCGCGGATCTCCGACCACTCCCGTAGCGCCGCTTCGACGGCGCGCCTCTGCTCCGGGTCGGCGCTGAACTCCACCGCGGGCAACGTGATGCCGCCCAGGTGGATGCCCTCGGAGGAGATGCCCCAGCGCCTCCCCTCCGAGTCGGTGAAGGTCCAGTCGGTCGCGCGCCGGCGCCGGTCCTCCTCCGCAGCGACCGAGTCGTTCAGCAGCGCCAGCCTGGGCAGGAGGCCGCGCAGGATCGCCTCCTCGGGCGTCTCGGGCGGCAACAGGTAGGCGGGGCCGTGGTCGCGCCACAGGCGCGGGTCCCGCACGGCGCCCGGGCGGAGCCGGTCGGCCGCGCTGAGCCGATCCGCCTCGGGCTCGCCCGGAGGCGCCGGCGCCGCCGGGGCCGGGGCGCGCGCGGGGCCGGGCGTCCGCTCCGGATCATCCGGGCGCTCCAGCTCCTCGACGTCGCCGTCGACCGCCTCGAACTGCAGCAGGCGCAGGCCGGGCTCCTGCTCGGGCTCGGAGAGCGGCACGGGACCCGTCGGCACGGGCCGGAAACCCGGCGAGAAAGGCACGGCGACGAGGACGACGATGTGGAAGAGCACCGAAGCCGCGATCGCGGCCCACAGGATGCGGCCCTCGCGCTCGTCCCTGAGCGTCCGGCCGGATGCGCGTCCACGCGGCGGGGGCCCCGGATCCGGCGGGGGCGCCGCGGGCGCGGCGCGGCCCGAACGGGTCCGCGGGGGGCTGAGCGTGGCGCGTGACATCTAGTGTCCCGTAACCAGAGTGTCTCGGCCATTCGGCGGCGCCGTGCATGCGCCGGCTTTGCGTTGGAACTCCTTGGCGTAGCTACGGCTACGCCGCGTCGTTCCGCCTTGATCCGACGGCGCAGCCACCGCCTCGGCGGCGCGCGAACTTTGGCAACGGGACACTAGCAGGTCGCTGGAAGAGGGGATGCGGCCGCGTCGCGTGCTATCAGTAACCCCGGTGCGCGGGCCGGTTCCTGGTCCGGCCGCCGGCGCGGGGACTTCTCCGGCGGTCGGCGGCGGCGCGCGGGCGCGTCGGGACGCCTCAGCGGGCCGCGGCCCCCGCCGCCCGCGCGACCCGACCCAGGCGCTCCCCCGCCTCGGCGAGGCGCCCGGCGCCTTCGGTGAGGGCGATCCGGAAGAACCCCTCGCCTCCGGCGCCCAGCGCCGCCCCCGGCATGACGACGACCGCCTCGTCCAGGAGCGCGCGCCGCGCGAACGCTTGCGAGGACTCCCCCGCCGGCACCGGAACCCAGAGGTACATGGTGGCCAGGGGCCGGTCCACTGCGAAGCCCGCCCCCTCGAGCCCGTCGGCCGCCGCATCGCGCCGGCGCCGGAACTCCTCCACGTTCGCGCGGACCCAGTCCGCGGAACCCTCGAGCACCGCCGCGCCGGCGGCCTGCACGGCCAGGAAGACCCCGGTGTCCACGAAGGTCTTGACGCGCGCGAGCGCGCCGACCGCCTCGGCCGACCCGGCCGCCCACCCCAGGCGCCAGCCGGTCATGTTGTACGTCTTGGACATCGAATGGAACTCCACCGCGATGTCGCGCGCGCCGACGAACTCCAGGATGCTCGGCGGCACGTAGCCGTCGAACGCGATCTCGCTGTACGCGTTGTCGTACACGAGCAGAACGTCGTGCTCGTGGCAGAAGGCCACCGCGTCCCTCAGGTACTCCGCCGGCGCGATGGCCGCCGTGGGATTGTTCGGATAGTTCAGGTAGAGGATCTTCGCCCGGGAGCACACGTCCGGCGGCAGGTCGCGAAACGGCAGCAGGAAGTCGTTCTCGGGCCGGAGCGCCAGCGCGACCGGCTCGGCCCCGGCGAGCAGCGTCCCTCCGCGATACGGCTGGTAGCCCGGGTCGGGCAGGATGGTCGCGTCGCCCGGCTCGAGGTATGCGAACGCGAGGTGCGCGATGCCCTCCTTCGAACCGATCAGCGGAAGCACCTCGGTGAAGGGATCCAACGCCACGCCGAAGCGTCCGCGCATCCAGCGCGCCACGGCCTCGCGGAAGGCGGGCAGACCCAGCTGGAAGGCGTAGCGGCTGTTCTCCGGGACCCCGGCCGCGCGCGCCAGGGCGTCGACGGCCGCGGGAGGCGGCGCCAGGAGGGCGTCCCCGGCCCCCAGGTCGATCACGTCCCGGCCGTCCGCGCGCAGGCGCCTCTTGAGCGCGGGGACGTCGGCGAGGGGGTAATCGGGAAACGAGGAGTAGCGCGCCGAGCGTCGCGGCATCGATCCGTCCGCGTTGGGACCGGGCCGCGCGGGGGAGCGGCCGCGGCCGGCTCCGTCCGCGCGAACGGTCAGGTCTTGAGCGTCTTCTTCCGGGCGGCCGGGAATAGAACGTTGTTGAGGATCAGGCGATAGCCCGGGGAGTGGCGGTGCAGGTCCAGGTCCGTCGGGGCGTCGCCGATCTGATGCTGCGGGTCCTCCGGGTCGTGCCCGCCCAGGTAGGTCCACGTTCCCTCGCCGAAGCTGCCGTGGATGTACTTCGTCCACGGAGCGCCCTCCTCCTCCGCGAGCACGGTGACTCCAGGCTTCAGCCGGTCCCGGCGGAAGGACGTGGTGAGTCCGTAGTAGTCGGGGATGACCGATTCGTGGTTCTGGGTGAGCATCGACGGGACCGGGTCGAACTTCGCGCTGAAGTCGAACAGCGTGAACGCCCCGAGCGGCTCGCGCCACGGGGTGTTCACCTGGTGGCCGTCGATGTCGCTGAACGCGCTCACCCCCGGGTTGGTCTGGAGGACCGCGTTCTCGAACGCCATGGCGAGCTCCCAGCGCATGCGCTGGGTCGCGTTCGGGTCCATGGGGGACCCGTCGCTGAAGGCCGCGGCGATGTCGGCGTCCTCGGCGGCCATCGCCAGCTCCACGGTCTCCGTCGCGGTGCACATCGCGAACAGGAACCCGCCCTGCGCCACGTAGTCGCGGATGCGCGCCGCGACCTGCTTCTTGAGCGCGGACACGTCCGGGTAGCCGTAGCGACGGGCCACTTCCTCGTTGCGGCGGATGTCCTCCTGCAGCCACGCGGTGCCGGCGTAGTTGATGTAGAACTTGGAGTACTGGCCCGTGAAGTCCTCGTGGTGCAGGTGGAGCCAGTCGTAGTCGTTGAGGCGGCCGTCCAGGACGACGGGGTCCCATATGCGGTCGTAGGGAATCTCCGCGTAGGACAGGGCCAGGGTGACCGCATCGTCCCAGGGGCGGGCGGCCTCCGGGGTGTAGACGGCTATGTCGGGCGCCTTCTCGAGGATCACCGTTTCCATGTTGGCGTCCGCGATCTCGGCGCGGATGCGCGCGACATCGGCGCCGTTCACGGGCTCGAACGCTATGCCGCGCAGCGCCGCCTCGCGGCGAACGCCCTCCCGGTCGGACAGCAGGAACGCGCCCCCCCGGTAGTTCAGCAGCCACTCCGCCTCCTCGCCCTGCGTGAGGGTCCAGTAGGTCAGGCCGTAGGCCTTGAGGTGGTTGGACTGGGCGCCGTCCATCGGCACCAGGAGGTGCTGGGCGCGCGCCGGTACGGCGGCGGCGGATGCGGCGAGGGCCAGCGAGGCGGCGCGGAGCGGGAACGACCGGATAACGCGACAGATCATGCGTCTACTACCCCGCAGGGTGGCTCCGACCATCAGGTGTTGGCCGCGCCGTCCGCGAGGCGGCTCAACAGGCGCCGGGCCCGCGGCAGCAGCGCGCTCCTGGGGTGCTCCAGGATCAGCCGCTCCAGCAGCACCCGCGCCTCCAGGCGCCCCTCGGGCCGGTCGGCCATGGCCTCGGCCAGCGCGAGCAGCGCGGCGGCGCTCTCGGGCGCCTCCGGGTGGCGTTCGACGAGCGCGCGCCGGGCCTCTTCCGCGCGCGCGGGCAGCGACGCGCGCTCCGCGACCGAGGCGGCGAAATCGAGCAGCGCCGCCGCGTCCTCCGCCGGGAGGTCCGCCGCGGCCGCGGTCAACAGGTCGACGGCCGCCCCTTCCCTGCCCTGATCCAGCGCCTGGACCGCCTCCGCCAGCCGCGAGGTGGCCTCCGGCGACAGCCGGTCCAGGAGGCTGAGCAGGGCGATCGCGCGAGTCGCCTCCAATCCCGAGAGGTCGGCGACGGCCGCCATCAGCGCCTCGCGGGCTTCGGCGGGGCGGCCGACCGCCAGCAGCGCGCGCCCGCGTACCATGTTGGCCAGCGGTCCCTCGGCGCCCTCCACCGCCGCGAGCGCGGCTTCCGGGTCTCCGGCCGCGAGGACGGCGTCCGCGACCGCGCCCGCCAGACGATCGTATTCCTGGGCCCCGGGGTAGTCCGACCGGAACCGCTCCAGGGATTGGCGCGCCGCGCCGACTTCGCCCGATCTCGCCGCGAGCTCGATCGCGAACGCCGCGGCGCGGCGCCGCTGCGGCGAGCCCGTGCCGGCTTCCTGCTCGATGTGCAGGTAGTCCTGCCGCGCCCGCGCGGTGTCGCCCAGCGCCAGCGCCAGCTCCGCGAGGCGGCTGCGAATCGCGAGCGCGCGGCCGGCTCCCGGACGGTCCTCCAGGAGCTGCCGGTAGGCCCAGTATTCCAGCTCCAGCAGGTTGCCCGCGCCCGCGCTACGCGCCGCTTCCGCCAGGAAACGCGCTCGCTCGCTCGCGGGCGCGCCGGCGACGGTGGCGAGCGCGGCCTGGCGCGCGTACGACTCCAGTCCGGCGTCCACCGCGAGCTCGAACGCGGCGTTGCGTCGGTCCCTCGTCGTGGGCTCGCGCAGCAGCCTCGCCGCCAGGGGCTCGACGACCGCCGCGGGCCGCTCCATCTGCCCTAGCCAGCGGCGCACCACCAGGAGCGCGCTCGCGGTCTCGCCGAGCGCCCGGTCCAGCTCCTCGACCGCGCGCTCGGTCTGGCCCAGCCGCGCGTGGACGACTCCCAGCTCGAGCGCCAGCGCGTCGCCGCGCCCGAGCCGTTCCCGCCCCGCCTGCAGCACGCGGAGCGCGCGCGCCAGGTCTCCCCGGTCCTCCCAGATGCGCGCGATCTCCCTGTAGGTGGCGGCGTCCCGGAAGGCGAGCGCGAGCCAGCGCTCGGCCTCCTGCTGCAACTCCACCGGCCGCTCGAGCGCCGAGAGCGTGCGCAGGAGCACCTGGTACCCGACCTGGAGATGCTCGCCCGTTTCGACCAAGGCGCGCGCGTGCGGGAGCAGCCCGTCGAGGCTTCCCTGCGCGGTGAGCACCGCCTCCAGCAGCAGGACGCCGCCGATCGACGCGGGGTCCGCGGCCAGCGCCTCCTCGAGGTTCGCGCGCGCGCCAGCGTAGTCGCCCCGGCTGCGCTGGCGGCTGGCCTCCTGGAGCAGGTGGTCGACGCGCGCGCGCGTCTCCGCCGGGAGCGGATCCGCGGCCTGCGCGCGGAGCCCCGCCGGCGCCGCCGCCAGAACCAGCGCGACGCCGCACATCGCCAGCGCGCGCTTCATCGGTCCCGCGAGCCCTCGAGGGGCGGCCGCCGGGCCGGCGCCGGCGATCGCTCGGGGGCGGCCGGGTCGACGCGATTGATCAGGTCGAAGTAGTCTAGGATGAGGCGGCGGTATCCGGGCGACAGCCGCTGCAGCAGCGCAGATGACGGCGCCGGGTACCGCGCCCCCCCGGACGTCAGGGCGGGGTCCAGGGCGCCGGGATCGACGCGCTCGAACTCGGACGCAGCCGCCGCGGTCCGCTCGTCGCCGAGCTCCTCGCGCTCGAGCGATCGACCCGCGTCCAGCATGCGGTGGAAGAGCTGCTCCTGCCGTTCGAGGACGCGCCTGTCGATGCGGCCGCCGGCCAGCTCCTGCGCCAGCCGCTCGGCCTCTTCGGCCATGGCCTCGACGTCCCCGAGCAGGTCCTCGCTGCCGCCCAGGGACTCGCCCGTTCCCTGGAGCTGACGCGCGATGTCCTGCTGCCGCTCGGAGAGGCGCCGGGCCTGCCGGGACAGCACGGCCGCGGACAGATCCTCGGGCGACAGCGCGCTCGCCTCGTTGTTGATCCGGCCCTGCTGCGAGGCCGCTTCTGCGAGCTGCCGCATCGCCTCCTCGAGGCCGGTGCCGGCGGGCGACTGCCCCACCTGGCGCGCGTTGCGCACGAGCGACAGCGCGAGGTCGTTCATGGCGTCCACCGCCGCCTGCGTTTCCTGGATGGGCAAGCGCGGCCGGCCGTCGCCCCCCTCCATCGCGCTCGCGCTCTCCTGGACGTTCTTCATCGCCTCGCCCAGCGCCTGGCCCACCTGCCGGTCCACCATCGCGGACCGGCTCGCCGCCTCGGACAGGTTGCGCGCGATCGACTCCAGGCCCTCCTGAACCGCGGCCTGCTCGCCGCGCATGTCGGACATGTCCTGCTCCGAGGCCCCGCTGCCGCTCTCGCGAGCCTGCTGCATCTGGTCGAGGAGTTCGGATTCGCGCTCGGCGAGCGACAGCGCGTCCCGGGTGGCCTCCTCGAGCGCCTGGGTGGTGTCGTCCCTCCACGCCTGCGTCATCGCGTCGCGCGCGGAATCCAGCAGGTCGGCCGCGCGGTCCATGCTCCCCGCCCCGCGCTGCCCGGCCTCGGCCGCGGCGTCGCGCTGGCCGCCGGCGGCCTCGCGTGCGGCATCCCGCATGGCCTGCCCGCCCGCCTGCGCCTCGCTTCCGGCCTCGCCGCTGCGTTCGGAGGCCGTGGCCTCTCCGAGCCGGCGCAGCCTCTCCTCGAGCCCCCCGAGACGCTCGGCCAGGTCACCCGCTTGCTTTGCAAGGTCGGCCTGCATCCCGACCGGAGATCCGGCCTCCGCCGGAGACCCGGAGTCCGCCGGAAACCCGGAGTCTCCCGCCTCGTCCCCGGCCGGCGAGCCCACGTCCCCGGGATCCGCCGGCGCCGCCGCGGCGCCGGCGCTGTCCTCGGCGGCCGGATCGGGGGCCGCGTCCTCGCCGGCGCGCTCGCTCCCCGGCGGGGGGTCGTCCCGGAGGCCGGCGTCCTGCCCACTCGGGGCGCTGTTCGGGGGCGGCGTGCCGTCGGGCGCCGCGTCGGTGGAATCCCTGGACTCCGCGGCCCGGGGAGGCGTCGAGAGGGCGCTGTCGCGGAGCGCATCGGAGAGCGCCTGCTGCCGCGCCGACAGCTTGCGGGCCTCGTCCGCGAGGGCGCGCATCTCCTGCTCCGCGGCGGCCCGCTGGAGCAGCTCCAGGCTCTGCTGAAGGCGTTCCTGGAGCTGCTCCTGCTGCTCGGCGAGCGCGCGCAGCGCCTCCTCGGTCCGGGTGGCGTCGAGCTCGTCGAGCGCCTCCCGCAACCGATCGAGCTGGTCCCTCATCTCCTGCGGCGCGACCTCGTCCATCAGGTCGCGGAGCTCCTCGAGGCGCCTCTGGAACTCCGGATCCGAGAGCCCCGCCGAGCGGGACAGCTCGCCGAGATCCTCCATGCGATCGCGCAGCGCGGCCGCCTGTTCGAGCAGCTCCTCCTGCCGATCCAGCACGGCGCGCGCGGCCTCGGCGCGCTCGAAGTCGAGCGTCGACTCGCTGTCCGGCTCTCCGGCCTCTTGCCCGCCGCCCGAGCGTCCGGCGTCGCGGATGGCGCCCGAGTCCATCCGCCGCTGCAGCTCGCGCGTGGCGCGCTCCAGGTCGCGGGCCATGCGAGAGAGGTCGTCGGCGCCGTGCAGCAGCTCGTCCGCCTCTTCGCCCACCCTGTCGCGCAGCTCGTCGGCCCCCGGGAACCGGAACGCGAGGGTGCGCGAGCGCGCGGTCTGCGCGCGCGGGCCGTCGTCGGTGACCTCGACGAAGTACTCCAGGCGGCCGCCCGGCAGGACCCGTCGCCCCGCCGCGCGCAGGACCGTGCGAAGGGCCGCCGTGGGGGGCGTGCCGGCGAGCTCGATCGGCGCGCGCAGGACGGAGTCGCGCTCGCCGGAGGCGTCCACGCGCCAGCTCACGAGCGCGGCCCGCAGGAGGCCATGATCGTCACCGGCGTGGGCCACCACGGCCTGCTGCATGTCGGGACCGGCCTCGGTGTCCTCGCCGGGGAAGCGGATCTCGACCCACGGCGCGCCGTCCGGCACCACGGCGATCTGCAGGGGCGGAGGCGACGCGGGGCTGGCTGCGCCGTCACGGTCGGCGAGCTCCCACGCCCACGCACCGGACCGCGCGGGCCGCAGGCGCCCGTCGAACCGGTCCCCGAAGACGGTCAGCGAAACGGCCCCTTCGGTCCCGCGCAGCTTGGCCGCTCCGAGCGGCCGGGTGGCGACACCGCGCACGCGCACGACCGAGCCTTCCGGAAGGACCAGCGGCGGCGGTTCGCCCTCGAACCGCTCCGGCGCCCGCCCCAGGTAGGCCGGATAAGCGACGTCGACGGTCAGGGCAGACAGCAGCAGCGGGTCCAGGGGTTCCACCCGGAAGGTGTCGGAGGTGGCACCGTCGGGCGCGCTGACCCAGTAGGAAAGCGGCGCCTCGACCGGGCCGACGAGCCGCCCCGCGCTGTCGGCCCGCACCGCCAGCCTGGCGCGGCCGGGCAGCTCTCCCTGGGCGCGCCAGTGCAGCGTGACGACGCGCCGCTGCGGGGCGCGGACCGACACCCGGAAGGTGTCCCCGCGCGTCACCCTGAGGTCGCCGGGGGCGACGGCCAGGGACGGCAGCTCGGGGGGCGTCAGGGCGCGCAAGGGTTGCAGGAGAGGAGCCCAGGCCTGGCGCGCGCGCTGCGGGTCGCTCGCGCCCAGTACGGCCACCGCGAGCCCGAGCCCGAGCGCCGCTCCGCCCAGGCGCCGCACCCTGCGCCGGACGCCCTCGGCCAGACCGCCGCCGAGCTCGCGCGGCGTCACGAGGCCCACGCGGTCCACCAGGCGCCGCTCGGAGAGGCGGGCGAGCGACTCCGAGGTGCCGTCGGGCGTGAAGGCGCGCAGCTCGAGCGCGCCCCGCAGGCTCCCCGGCGGAAGTCCGCGCGCGCGCTCCGCCGCTACGGCGACCGCGCTCCCGTCGAGCGGACGCAGCCAGCGGCGCACCGCGGCCGTGGCGACCAGGGCCGCGCCGGCGGCCGCCGCAACGAGGGCGACGAGCGGCCACGGGCTCGGCCGGTCCCAGCCGGGCGACAGCGCCGCGATCCACGCGACCAGCAGCAGCGCGGGCAGGGCCAGCGCGGCGGCGAGCGCGGCCGCGAAGCCGGCGCCGCGCCGGAGCGAGGAGCGCGCGGCCTCCAGCCGGGTCCAGAATTCCTGCGGGCTCACGCCGGGACTCCGTTCATCATCCGGCCGCCTGGCCCAGGACGAACACCAGCAGGTTCACCCCCATCCGGAAGGCGGCTTCCCGGACGTCCTCGGAGTCCCCGTGCACGTCCGCGTCTTCCCACCCGTCGCCCAGATCGGACTCGAAGCTGTAGAAGACGACGAGGCGGCCCGCGTGGAAAAGCCCCAGCCCCTGCGGCGCGGCGCCATCGTGCTCGTGCACCTTGGGCAGGCCCTCGAGGTCGTAGAACGAGTGGTAGACCGCGTGCTCGGGGGGCAGCTCGACCCAGTCCGCGTCCGGGAACACGCGAGCCATCTCCCGGCGGAAGCTCTCGTCCAGGCCGTAGTTGTCGTCCGCGTGCAGGAAGCCACCGTCGGCCAGGTACGCGCGCAGGCGGCCCACATCAGGCTCGGCCAGGCGGATGTTCCCGTGGCCGGTCAGGTAGAGATAGGGGTAGTCCCGCAGGGCGGCGCCGTCCAGGCGTACGGTGGCGGGCCGTTCCGCGAAGTCGATGCCGGTGCGCCTGCGCGCTTCCGCGAGGAGGTTGGTCAGGGCGGACGGGTTCGCGTACCAATCGCCGCCGCCGTCGTAATGGAGGACGGCGATGGCGGGACCCGCGGAAGCGGGCGGCGCGCTACGCGCGGCGCCAGCGGACAGCACGGCGCCGGCGAGCAACAGCGGCGCCAGCAGACGACTCCTCAATCTACCCTTCCTTCGATCGCTCCAGCGCACGCGCCTGGGCGATCTCGTAAGCTCGGTTCCGGGACAGGCCGGCGCGCCGCGCCACCTCGCGCGCCACCGCGCTCGGCGCCACGCCCCGGTCCAGCAACGCGTCCGCCAGCAGGACCGCCACCCGTTCGGACAGGTCCCCGTCCCGGTCGGTTGGCGGCGCGCCCTCGAGGACCACCACGACTTCGCCGCGCGGCGCGTTCGCTCGGTAATAAGCGGCTACTTCGGCCAAGGTTCCGCGCACCACCTCTTCGTGCAGCTTGGTCAGCTCCCGTCCGACGGCGGCGCCCCGCTCCGGGCCGCAGGAGGCCGAGAGATCGTCGAGGAGGGCGACCAGGCGGCCGGGGGCTTCGAAGAGGATCACCGTGTCCGGGTGCTCGGCGCAGCGTTCGAGCAGGTCGCGACGGGCCTTTCCGGACCTCGGGGGGAAGCCCAGAAACGCGAAGCGGTCGCCCGCCATTCCGCTCGCCGACAGGGCCGTCAGGGCGGCGGAGGGGCCAGGAACCGGCACGACCTCGAAGCCCGCCTCGGCGGCGGCCTCGACGAGCCGACTCCCCGGGTCGCTCACCACCGGCGTCCCGGCGTCCGTCACCAGCGCCAGGTCCTCGCCGCCCGCCAGCCGATCGAGCGCCTCCGCGACCCGCCGCGCCTCGTTGTGGCGGTGCGCGGAGACCAGGCGAGCGCGGGCGCCGACGTGGTCCATCAGGATGCGGCTGCGGCGGGTGTCCTCGGCGAGCACCACCGCGACCTCGCGCAGCACCCTGGCGGCGCGCGGAGAAAGGTCCTCCAGGTTCCCGATCGGCGTCGCGACGACGTAAAGCCGGCCGGCCACGGGTGCCTCCCGTCTCAGTCGTCCATCAGCTTCGCGACGAGCCCCTGCGCCGCCAGCGCGTGACGGTCGGGGTCGACCGCCCGCCGGGCGATGTCGGCCGCGTCGCGCACGCCGCGCTCGGCGGCCCCCTGGAGGACCGCTCGCAGCCACGCGGCGACGGCCTCCGTGAGCGCCGCTCGCGTCACGACCGCGTCGTCGGCCACGACGCGCCCGTCGCGGTGCACCGCGAACGAGGCCAGCACGGGAGACGTGGCTTCGAGCTGGTCGCGCGCCTCGGTGAAGCATTCACGGGTGGCGTCGTTGCCGATGTGCGCCGAGATCTCGTGGCCGGCGCGCTGCACGAGGCGTTCGTACAGGCTGAACAGCGCCGACGGGGCCTGCGGAGCCGGGTCGCTCGGAGGCGGATAGAGCCGGGAGTCCGCCCCGGAGTGCCAGAGGGCCAGAAGCTCGAGGCCGGCCGCGGCTGCGACGCCCTCCGGGATGCCGATGGCGTGGACCGCGCGCGGCTCTCCGTTCTCGAACTCCAGCCAGTGGACCGCGCCGGCGCCCTCGAACTCCACCACGCCCGTGGCTCCCGCCTCGCGGGCCGCGTGCCCGAGGTTCGACAGGTCGCCCAGGGAGCGGGGTCGCGCCTCGCCCTGCAGGCACGGCCACATCGCACGCTGCTGGCGCTCCGACACCTGGTAGAACGCGACCTCCGCGCGCTCGCGCTCGCGGTCGGCGAAGCGCGTGACCGCGTCCACCCGCACCACGCGCCTGCCCGCGCGCTCGACGCGCGTGGCCGTGATGGGCTCGCCATCGCGCAGCAGGACGATGTCGGTGCGCTCGCCCAGGTGCAGGCAGAGCACCGTCGGGACGCGCGAGGCCCGCTCCAGCTTGCCGTCGTTGAGAACCGCCTGGAGGTCCACCCAGCGCAGCTTCGTGCGCGGCAGGAGGGCCCGCTGGTGCGGGATGGTGTCGATCATCGGCCGGCGTGCGAAGACCCGCCCCCGGGCCGGGAACGCCGGCGCGCGGGCGGGTCGCGGTCGCCACCCCGGTGCCGTGGCACGGTGGCGCGCGTTGGGATCAGCCGGCCGCCTCGCTCGCGCCGTGGCGGGCGAGGTGCTCCTCGAGGCGGCGCTCGAGGTGCGGCTTGGGCACCGCGCCGACGACGGTGTCGATGTGCTCGCCGTCGTGGAAGAAGAGGATGCTCGGAATCGAGCGCACGTTGAACTTGATCGCGGTGCGCTGATTCGTGTCGACGTCCAGCTTTCCGACCTTCACGCGGCCCTCGTACTCCTCGGCCAGTTGCGCGACGACGGGGGCGACCATGCGGCACGGGCCGCACCAGGTCGCCCAGAAATCCACCATCACCAGTCCCTCCCCGCCCGCGATCTCGTCGTCGAAGTTGGCGTCCGTGATCTCGACGACCTTGCCGTTCTCCACGTTATCCCCCTGGTCTGGGTGCGAGGACACGCGCCCTCGGCGCGCGCCCCGCGCTATCGGTCCGTGTTCCGTCCGTTTTTCTTGCCGCTCACCCTACGGGTACGCAAGATCCGGACTGTTCCGCCCCGTTCCGGGGCCTGCTACTTCACCGGTTACAATACCCCACATGTTGCCACTGGATCACGTCGGCGTCGCCGTTCCCTCGCTGGAGGAGGCGACCGCCGTCCTCGTACCCCTTCTGGGCGCCGACGCCTCGCCTCCGGAGACGGTGCCCGGACAGGGCGTGCGCGTCCAGTTCCTCGGAACCGGCCCCGCCCGGCTGGAGCTGCTCGAGCCGACCGGGCCCGACTCCCCGATCGCGCGCCACCTGGAACGGCGGGGCCCCGGCGTGCACCACCTCGCGTACCGTGTCGCCGACCTGGAAGCGACGTTGCGCCGCCTGGAATCCGACGGCGTGCGGCTCGTCGATCGCACGCCCCGCCCCGGCGCCGGCGGCCACATGGTCGCCTTCCTGCACCCGCGCTCCGCGGGCGGCGTCCTCATCGAGCTGGTCCAGGATGTGGAGTCGGAGACGGCGCGCCGGACCGGGTCCGCGCCGCGCGGCTAGCCTCGCTTTGAAGTCCGGTCTGGCGGCCCGCGAAGGGGCTAGCGGCGCGTCAGCTCTCCCGTTTCGATCCTCTCCACCAGCCACCCCCCCTCCCGCGTGCGCACCAGAGTGAACGGCACAGCGACTGCGCGTTGTCCCTTGCGCAATGTCGTCATGATGTCGATCGCCTCGCCCGCGCGCCCCGGGACCACCTGATCGCCGAGAATTGTGTAGTCGTCGTGCTGCAGCAGGGAGGCGAGCGTGAACATGCGCTGCTCGACGGCGGCGCGATCGTCGCGCGCGGAGATCGGTCCGTCGCTGGTCCCGAAGAGTCGCCCCAGGGTGGTGACGTCGCGCGCGTTGACCGCCTGGAGGAAGCGCTCGACCACCAGCGACGGCGCTACCGCGTCCGGGCCTGGAGTCGACTCCTGGCGGGACACGGTCTGGCTCACGCACCCTCCGGCCAGCAGGGCGAACGCGGCGACGGCGATGAGAGCGCGCTGCATGCGACAGGTTCCGTTCTCGCGGGCAGAAACGGCGACGAACCCCACCTTAGGCCGACGCCAGGGTCTCCGCAACGGCCTGCGCGGAGTCGCCCGGGGTGCGCGCCTCGAAGCGCAGTCCTTCCCCGTCGGGACCGACGTCCACCACCACCGTGTCGCCTTCCTGGAACCTCCCCTCCAGCACCTCCAGCGCCAGCGGGTTCTGCACCAGCCGCTGGATCGCGCGCTTGAGCGGACGCGCGCCGAACACCGGGTCGTAGCCCTCTTCGGCGATGCGCGCCTTGGCGGCGTCCGTGATCGCGAGGGTGATGTCGCGGTCGGCGAGCAGGTCTCGCAGGCGCTCGACCTGCAGCTCGACGATGCTCGCGATCTGCGCGCGCTCGAGCGGCTTGAACACGACGATATCGTCCACCCGGTTCAGGAACTCCGGACGGAAGTGACGCCGCAGTTCGTCGCGCACCATGCGCTCCACTTGGTCCCAGGCCTGGGCCCCGGCGCGCTCCAGTATCTGCGGGCTGCCGAGGTTCGAGGTCATGATCACCACGACGTTGCGAAAATCCACGGTGCGGCCCTGCGAGTCGGTGAGCCGGCCCTCGTCGAGGATCTGGAGCAGGACGTTGAAGACGTCCGGGTGCGCCTTCTCGATCTCGTCGAAGAGGACGACCGAATAAGGGCGCCGGCGGACCGCCTCGGTGAGCTGCCCGCCCTCGTCGTAGCCCACGTAGCCCGGTGGGGCGCCGATCAGGCGGGCGACGGCGTGCCGCTCCATGTACTCGGACATGTCGATGCGCACCATCGCGTCCTGGTCGTCGAACAGGAACTCCGCCAGGGCGCGGGCGGTTTCGGTCTTCCCCACGCCCGTTGGGCCGAGGAAGATGAAGCTGCCGATGGGCCGATCCGGATCCTGCAGCCCGGCGCGGCTGCGCCGCACCGCGTTGGCGACGGCGGAAACCGCCTCCTCCTGCCCGACGACGCGCGTGCCGAGCACCGCCTCCAGCTTCGTCAGGCGCTCGCGCTCGGACTCGAGCATCCTGCTGACCGGGATTCCGGTCCAGCGGGACACCACCTCGGCGATGTCCTCGGCGTCGACCTCCTCCTTCAGGAAGCGCGATTCGCGCTGCGTCTCGTCGAGCCGGGCCGCGGCCTCCTCGAGCTCGCGCTCGCGCTGCGGGATTTCGCCGTACTGGATCTCGGCGGCGCGCGCGAGGTCGCCCGTACGGGTCGCCCTCTCGGCCTCGATGCGCAGCTCGTCGATGCGTCCCTTGAGCGTGCGGATATGGGTGATCTGGTCCTTCTCGGCCTGCCAGCGCGCCTTCATCGCCCCGGCGCGCTCGCGCAGCTCCGCCAGCTCGGCGTCGATGCGGTCGCGCCGCTCCAGCGCGCCGGCCTCCTCCTCCTTCTCCAGCGCCGTGCGCTCGATCTCGAGCTGCATGATGCGGCGCTCGACCTCGTCGATCTCCTGCGGGAGCGAGTCGATCTCGATGCGCAGGCGGCTCGCCGCCTCGTCGACCAGATCGATGGCCTTGTCGGGTAGGAAGCGCCCGCCGATGTAGCGGTCGCTCAGCTTCGCGGCGGCCACGATCGCGCCGTCGGTGATGCGCACGCCGTGGTGCACCTCGTAGCGCTCCTTCAGGCCGCGTAGGATCGCCACCGTGTCCTCGACCGAGGGCTCGCCGACGTAGATCGGCTGGAAGCGCCGCTCGAGCGCGGCGTCCTTCTCGATGTGCTTGCGGTACTCGTCCAGGGTGGTGGCTCCGACGACGCGCAGCTCCCCGCGCGCGAGCGCGGGCTTGAGCATGTTGCCCGCGTCCACGGCCCCTTCCGCCGAGCCGGCCCCGACGATGGTATGGAGCTCGTCAAGGAACACCACGAAGCGGCCCTCGGCCTCGGTGATCTCCTTCAGCACGGCCTTGAACCGCTCCTCGAACTCGCCGCGGTATTTGGCGCCCGCCAGGATCGACCCGATGTCGAGCGCGATCAGCGTCTTGTGCTGGAGCGACTCGGGGACGTCGCCGCTGACGATGCGCTGGGCGAGGCCCTCCACGATGGCGGTCTTGCCGACGCCCGGCTCGCCGATCAGCACCGGATTGTTCTTGGTGCGGCGGCTCAGCACCTGTACGACGCGGCGGATTTCCTCGTCGCGCCCGATGACGGGGTCCAGCTTGCCGTCGCGGGCGGCCTCGGTGAGGTCGCGGCTGAAGCGCTCGAGCGCGCGGTACTTGCCCTCGGGATCCTGGTCGGTGACGCGGTGGGGGCCGCGCACCGCCCGAATGGCCTCGCGCAGCGCCTCCGCGCTCGCGCCCCGCTCGCCCAGCAGCTCGCGGGTGTCCGAACCCTCGGCCGCGAGCGCGATCAGGAGGTGCTCTGTGGAGACGTATTCGTCGCCCAGCGAGCGCGCCTCCTCCTCGGCGCGGTCGAGCACCGCGCGGCTCTCGCGCCCGAGCGAGGGTTGCACGGCACCGGACTGCTTGGGAAGCCGTTCCAGGCGCTCGAGCAGTTCCCGGCCCGCTTCGGCCACGTCCACGCCCACCTTGCGCAGCACGGGCAGGACGATGGTCTCCTCCTGCGCCATGAGCGCGCTCAGCAGGTGCAGGTCCTCCAGCGCGGGGTTGCCGCGCCGCCGGGCCTCCGCCGCCGCGGCCTGGAGGGCCTCGCCGGCCCTTATCGTAAGTCGGTCCTGGTTCAAGCCTCCGTCTCCGGCTCGTCGGCCTCCTCGATGGGCACCTCGGTGCGCACCGACGGCTCGCTGAGTGGCAGGTGCACGGTCAGGATCCCCGAAGCCAGCCGCGCCTTCACGCGGTCCGGCTCGACGCCTTCCGGAAGCCGGATCGCCCGGCGGAACCGCCCGTGCGGCAGCTCATCGCGCAGGAGGGTGCCCGCGTCCTCGCCGGCGCGCGCGGGCCAGCGGCCCGAGACGACCACGGTCTTGCCCTCCACGGCGGCGTCCACGTCCGACCCGGCCACGCCCGGAACGGCGACCTCCAGCTCGTACGCCGAGGTCGTCTTGCGCAGCGCGACGGCGGGGCGGCACGCGAGGTGGACGAACGTCTCCCCGGCGATGCTGCCGAAGTCGTCGATGACGCGGTTCATGGCTTCGTTCACGCTATCCCACGGCTCTTTCCAGTCGAATCGCTTCTCCATCCCTCACTCCTCGGTTTCCCGGCATGGGGGCCCAACCTTTCGGCCCGGCGCAGCGTCCATCGGGCACGCGTGCCGCGCCGGCTCTCGACGATTCGGTAGCGGCAAGGGCCGTTCCGGCGCGAAGCTGCCGGAACGGCAGGGCTCGGACGCCGGGTCGGGCGGCCGGGCGCGGCACATTCCCGGTCGCTCGTGCGTATACGTGACCGTTCCCTAGCTCAGCACGGGACTTTCCCCGAACAACGGGAATCATGAAGACACTCCTCGTCCGCACCGCGTGCGTGCTCGCGCTCTTTACAGGGTTTTCATCCACGCTCCAGGCGCAGACCCTGCGCCTCGGCTACGGCAGCGCGGTCGCCCGCTTCGGCGATGACGTCGTGGTGGCGGAATCCAACAATCTCATCGGCCCGGCGGCGATCTACCTGTACCGCGAGAACGGCGGCGACTGGATCGAGGCCGCCCGCATGACGCCGGACGACTGGCAGGCGGAAGACCATTTCGGGACCGCGCTGGCCGCGCTGGACGACGCGTTGCTCGTGTCGGCCCCGGGCCAGGACGACGGCCGCGGAGCCGTGTACGTCTACCGCCGGGACGGCTCGGTACTCGCGCAGGCGGGCCGGCTGTCCTTCGAGGACGCGCCCGAGGGCGCGCGCATGGGCACGGTGCTCGCCGCGAGCGACGGACGCCTGCTGGTCGGCGGCGAGGAGGGTGTGGTCGCCGCGTTTTCCTGGAGCGAAGGCGCGTGGCGACCGGCCGGGCGGCTGGTCGGCGAGGACGTCGCCGAAGGGGACCGCTTCGGCGCCGCGCTCGCCGTAGCCGGCGACGTCGCGCTCGTGGGCGCGCCCGGGCAGACGATCGGGGACGCGACCGGCGCCGGCGCCGCGTACGCATTCGAGCACGCAGACGGCGCCTGGCGGCAGACCGCCAGGCTCGCCCTGGGCGGCCTGTCGGAGAACGACGGGTTCGGCTCGGCCGTGGCGCTGAACGGCGCGGCCGAGGCTTTCGTGGGCGCGATCAACCTCAACGGCAGCGGCGAGGTCTTCGGGTTCCAGCGCGATCCCGAGGACGGCCAGTGGCGCTCGAGCCACCGGCTCGCGCCGTTCGCTCCGTCCGGCCGCGATGGCTTCGGCGCCGCGATCCAGGCGACCGACGAGCAGATCCTGGTGGGCGGGGAGCGCTCCCACGGGTCGAGCGGCGCCGTGCACGTCTTCGAGCGCGACGGCGACGGCGAAGTGATCGCCGCGCGCTTCTTCAGCCGCGAGGATGGCCTGCGCGGCACGGCCTTCGCGCGCGCCTTCGCGGTTTCCGGGGATGTGGCGGTGGTCGGCGCTCCCGGCGACGACAACGGCGCCGGCACGGCTCTGGTCTTCATCGACGACGGCGACTCCTGGCGCGCCGTCGCGACGCTCGCGAGCGAGGAGGAGAGCCTCGAGCCGGTGGTCGGCGGCGAGGTCGCGTGCGCCGGCGGAGAAGCCTCGCTCTGGTCCTGCGAGCAGGTCGACCTGTTGTCGTTCCTGCCCGTGTCGGCGATCGGCGGCGACCGCGGAGTCCGCCTGAACGACGTGTGGGGCTGGACCGATCCGGAGTCGGGCCGCGAGTACGCGCTGGTGGGCCGCATCGACGGCCTCTCGATCGTCGACATCTCGAACGCCGCGTCCCCCGTCTACGTCGGCGACCTGCCGATGACGCCCGGATCGAACGCGGCCGCGTGGCGCGACATGAAGGTCTACGACGACCACGTCTTCGTGGTCGCCGACGGCGCGGGCCAGCACGGCATGCAGGTGCTCGACCTGGGCCGGATCCGGGGGCTGGACGCGTCCGACCTGCCCGTGACGTTCGAACCGGACGTGCTCTACGACAACGTCGCCAGCGCGCACAACATCGTGATCAACGAGGGCTCCGGCTTCGCCTACATCGTGGGCGCCCGCGGGGGCGGCGAGACGTGCGGCGGGGGCCTCCACATGGTGGACATCCGCGACGCCCGGAACCCCACCTTCGTGGGCTGCTTCCAGGACCTCAGCACGGGACGCGCCGGCACGGGCTATTCCCACGACGCCCAGTGCGTCATGTATCACGGTCCGGACGAGGAGCACGCGGGCAAGGAGATCTGCTTCGGGTCCAACGAAACCGCGCTGAGCATCGCCGACGTCACCGACAAGGCGGCGCCGGTCGCGATTTCGCGGGCGGAATACCCGAACGTCGGCTACACGCACCAGGCGTGGCTGACCGAGGACCACCGCTACCTGTACATGGACGACGAGCTGGACGAGCTGCAGGGCAAGGTGGAGAACACCCGCACGCTGATCTGGGACGTGAGCGACCTGGACGACCCGCAGCTCGTAAAGGAGTACTTCGGGCCGACCCGGTCGATCGACCACAACCTGTACATCAAGGGCGATTACGCCTACGAGGCGAACTACACCTCGGGGCTCCGGATCCTGGACATCTCCGACCCCGTGAACCCGCGCGAGGTGGGCTTCTTCGACACCATCCCCTACGGCGGCGACCGTCCGGTGTTCGACGGGTCCTGGAGCACCTTCCCCTACTTCGACAGCGGCACGATCGTGATCACCGGGGGACGGCTCGGGGTCTTCTTCCTGCGCAAGCGGGAGCCGGTCTACTGAGCGCCTCGCGGATGCGGGCCGCGCTCGCGGCGGTCGCCCTCGCCACGGGCGCGTCCGCGTGCGGCTCCTCGCCCGCCGTCGTCCCGACGGACGCGCGCCCCCCGGCGGACCGGGAGGTGGTGTGGGTCACCGAGCAGGACGGCGCGTCCGTGGTCGCGGTCGACGCGCGCTCGCTGGAGGTGATCCGCCGCATCGACCTCCGGGCGCTGGGCTTCTCCGCGAACGCCAGGCCCCACGACGTCGCGGCGGAGCCGGACGGCTCCCACATCTACGTGTCGCTGATCGGCGAGAACCGGGTCGTGAAGCTGACCCCGGACGGGCGGCTGGTGGCCTCGGCGGAGTTCGAGGCCCCGGGCCTCCTGGCGCTGGACCGGCGCGACGGGATGCTGTATGTCGGCCGTTCGATGGCGGCCGTGAACCCGCCCACGCGCGTCGGGGTGATCGACCGCTCGGACATGTCGATCGACGAGATCGACGTGTTCTTCCCGCGTCCCCACGCGCTGGCGTTCGACGCGCGCACGGGAACCGCCTACTCGTCCAGCATGGGCGAAAACCGCCTGGCCGCGATCGGCGAGGGCGGTGCGGAGATAATCGACCTGGCCGGCGCGACCCACGCGGTGGTCCAGGTCGTCGTATCGCCCACGCAGCCGCTCCTGGTGGCGACCGGCCACCTGTCCGGCGACGTGATGTTCTTCCGCCTGGACGATCCCATGCGGCCGACCCCCGCCGGAACGCTGCACGTAGGGGGCGAGCCCTGGCACCCGTCGTTCTCGCCCGACGGGCGCACGCTGTGGGTGCCCTCCAGGCGCGACGGGGTCGTGCGCGCTATCGACGTCGGGACGCAGCGGGTCGTCGCGGAGGTCCGCGATCCGGCGCTCGCGCTGCCCCACGGCTCGGCGGTGTCGGCGGACGGGCGCCGCGTGTTCGTCAGCGCGAACAACACCGACGGCGCCTGGAGCCCCCCGGGCGCGGGCGAGAAGCCGGGCGCTCTGGTCGTGATCGACATCGCGACCGGCACCGTGGAACGAACGATCCCGATCGGCCCCAACGCCACCGGCCTCACCACGGGTGTCCGCAGGTAGCGGGCGCAGCGGCGCCCACCTGTGGGCGCTCGCCGCGCTGGTCGGCTGCTCCGCGGGTGGAGCCTCCACCGCCGGCGACATCCCCGCGCCCGGAGGCCGCGAGCCCGCCGACCCGAGCCCCTGGCGCCGCGAAGTTTCGCCCTTCCCGGTCGCGGACACGGCCGGGGGGACGCTCGACCTGCCCTTCCTGGGCGGCCTGGACGCGCCCCGCATGCGCTTCGCCGATGTGGACGCGGACGGGGACCAGGATCTCCTGCTGCAGGAACGCACGGACGAGGTGATGTTCCTGGAGAACACGGGTTCGCCCGCCATTCCGCGCTTCGAGTGGCGCACGGACCGCTTCGGCGGACTCGCCGTCGGCGAGTGGTTCCGGCCGCTGGACGCCGACGGGGACGGCGACGTGGACATGTTCGTGGAGCACCCCTTCAACCACATCCGGTACTACCGCAACGATGCGGCCCCCGGCGAGCCCGCGCGCTACGTGCTCGCCACCGACACCGTGCGGCTCGAGGACGGCACCCCGGTCTTCTCCGACCGCCAGAACATCCCCTCGATCCTCGACTTCGACTGCAACGGGCTGCTCGACCTGTTCATCGGCCGGATCGACGGCACGGTGTCCCGCTACGAGGCCGTCGCGCCGATGGGAGACACCGCGCCCCGTTTCCGGCTCCTGGACGAGCGCTGGGAGGACATCGAGGTGGTCGCGCAGCTCGTCCCGAGCCTCCACGGCGCCAACGCCATGGCGTTCGGAGACGTGGACGGGGACGGGGACATCGACCTGCTGTGGGGCGACTTCTTCGAACCCGGGATGCTCCTGTTCGAGAACTTCGGCACCTGCCGGCAACCGCGCCTGCGTAACGAGCCCGCGCCGTTCCCCGCCGGCGCGCCGGTCGCGACCAGCGGCTACAACGCCGGCGAGTTCGCCGATATCGACGGCGACGGCGACATCGAGCTGGTCGTCGGCGTGATCGGCGGGGCCTACGATCCGAGCCGCACCGCGGTGGAGAACACCTACCTGCTGGCGCGCGGCGAGGAGGGCTGGACGCTGACCACCCGGCGACTTCTGCGCGCCATCGACGTCGGCAGCGAGAGCGTTCCCGCGCTCGGCGACCTGGACGGCGACGGCGACCTGGACCTCCTGGTGGGCTCCAAGATCGAGGGCGCCGACCCGAGCGGCGCGGGCCTGCATTATCTGGAGAACGTGGGAGACGCGCTGCGTCCGCGATTCCGGGAGCGAGGCCGGCTACCGATCCGCGGAGGCTTCCACTACGCGCCCGCGCTGGGCGACCTGGACGGCGACGGCCGCCCAGACCTGCTCCTCGGCACCTGGAACCGCGGCATCTCGTACTGGCGCAACGACGGCGTCGGGGTGGACGGGATCCCCGTATTCACGCTGGTGGACTCCGCCTTCGTCGTCCTCACGCGGGGCTCTCACGCGACGCCCGCCCTCGCCGACCTGGACGGCGACGGCCTGCTGGACCTGGTCGTCGGGGAGTCGTCCGGCGAGCTCAACCTGTACATGAACAGGGGGACCCCGGCCTCCCCCGCCTTCGAGCTCGTCACCGACGTCTGGGGCGGACTGGACGTCGGCCGGCGCAGCGCCCCGGCGTTCGTCGACGCCGACGGGGACGGGGTCCTCGAGCTGATCGTGGGGAGCGAGGCGGGTGGCCTGGTCCGGGCGATCCCGGTGGGAGCGGCGCTGGGCGAAGCGCGCGACATGGCGATACCGGTGCCCGCGAACTCGGCGCCCACGTTCGGCGACCTGGACGGCGATGGCCGGCCCGAGCTGATCGCGGGCAACCGCTCCGGCGGACTGCTCTTCTATCGACTCAGCTCCCGCTGAGGGCCTCCCGGCGGATCTCCATTCCGCCGGGCATCACCCGGCCCCCTACCACCCGCATATCGGCGTCCACGGCGAGCCGGTACTCCACTTCGCGTACGCGCACGAGCGCTGAGTCCCGGCCCAGGGGCGTCACGAACGCCTCGAGCGTCTCGCCGCCGCCGACGGCGTCGTAGAGCGGCACGACGCCGAGCCCTGCGCCGCGCGCTCGCCGCACCAGCAGCTCCAGCAGCACGACGCTCGGCGCGGACCAGGGCAGCGTGCCGCGCCGCACGTCGCGCCGTTCGATCGTGCGCCCGGCGCCGCGCGTCGCCCGCTGCACGGCCACCGACGCGCCGGAGAAGGAAACCAGCAGATCGAGCGGCGCCGGTCCGGAAGCGCTGCCACCCGCGGGTAGGAGTCGGATCGCCAGCTCGGCTACGCGTGCGTCGGGCGCGACGCTCGCCTCCATCCGGAGCGTCGGGCCGCCGCGTACCCGCAGCAGGAAGGCGGTGACGCCCGGGCCCCGGCGGAACTCCTCGATGGCGACCGTGTCGGCGCTGCGTAACAGGAGGAAGCGGCCCCGCTCGAACGCTTCGTCGGGGGAGGACGTGTCGGGCCACTCCGCGGGAACGGGATCGAACCTGTCCGTGTCGGCCGGTGTGGCCGGCCCGCCACAGGCCGCGAGCAACAGGATCGCCACGACCGGACTTTCGAGCGCTGGTGGACCGCCCCGCGAGGGCTTCGCTGGAATGGAGACCATTGCCGCCCGGGCTCGATGTCCGAATACTCGTAGGAACGCAGGGCGCGCTCCCCGATCCTGTCCTCGCGGAAAGCTATCAGATCACCCGTAAAAGGCGAGCGCGCGGCGCGCCGCCGACGGAATCCCGGTGAGACCCGTATGCGGCGGAGCCAACCGAACGCGTTTCGATTCCTGATCCCGGCGGTGGCGTGCCTGTGGGCCGCCTGCGGCGACGACGGCCCGCCTCCTCCGGCCCTCGTGCAGACGGCGTCCTCGGTCTCGCAGGATGGCACCGTGGGCGAGGCGGTGACGGCGAGCCCGGCCGTGATCGTCCGGGACCGGTCCGGCAACGTGCTGCCGGGGGTACGCGTGTCCTTCTCGGTCACCGCCGGCGGCGGATCCATCGCGGCCGCGACGGCCACGTCCGACATGGCCGGCCGCGCGAGCGCCGGGACGTGGACGCTGGGAACGGCGCCGGGCGAGAACGCGGTCGATGCGGCGGTCGGCAGCCTGGAGCGGGTGCGCTTCACGGCGCAGGCGGCGCCTGGCCCCGCTGCGGCCATGACGATCGTGCAGGGCGACGACCAGCTTGGACTGGTGGGGAATCCGGCCCCCGTCCTGCCCACCGTGCGCGCGGAGGACGGCTTCGGGAACCCCGCCGAGGGCACCATCGTGCGCTTCGAGGTCAGCGTCGGCGACGGCGGCGTGAGCGGCGGCGCCCGGGCCGTGGGCCCCGATGGGACTGCTGCCCCGCTGGAGTGGCGGCTGGGAGCGACCGCGGGCGCGAACGCACTCACCGCGACCGTCGCGGGCCTCCCCACCCTGACCTTCGACGCCACCGGCGAGCGCGGTCCCGCCGCGCTTTGGAGCGCGCTCGAAGGCGATGGTCAAACCGCCGAGGCCGGGACGGACCTCCCGGTCCGTCCGCGCGTCTTCGTGAGCGACGCGTTCGACAACGGCGTCGAGGGAGCGACGGTCGTCTTCGCGGTCGAGAGCGGGGGCGGCTCGATCACCGGCGACACGGTGGTTACCGGCGCGGATGGCACTGCGACCGTGGGGAGCTGGACCCTCGGCGACATCGCCGGCAGCCAGGTGCTGGCGGCCGCGGTCGACTCGCTGCCGGGCGACACGGTGCGCTTCACGGCGCTCGCGACCGGCGCGGCCGGCGCCTACGACATCGAAATCCGTTTCCTCACCGGCGTCACGGCTTCGCAGGAGCAGGCCTTCGCGGCGGCGCGGGGCAAGTGGCGCTCCGCCATCATCGGGGACGTCCCGGCCGCGACCGTCAACGGCTCATGCGCGGGCAACCCCATCAACGAGGTGGTGGACGACCTGCTCATCCTGGCGCAGGTGGTGGACATCGACGGACCGGGCGGCGTCCTCGGGCAGGCCGGTCCCTGCTTCATCCGCGCGGGCAGCTCCCTGCCGGTCGTGGGCATCATGAGCTTCGACGCCGCGGACCTGGCGAATCTGGAGGCCTCCGGGCTCCTGGACGAGGTGATCGTGCACGAGATGGGACACGTGCTGGGGATCGGCACCATCTGGAACAACCTCGGCCTGCTGGAGGGTGCGGGCACCGATGACCCGTTCTTCACGGGCGCGGCCGCGCTGCAGGCGTTCGACGTCGTGGGCGGCGCATCCTACACGGGCATTCCGGTCCCGGTCGCGAACACCGGGGGTGCCGGCACGCGCGACGCCCACTGGAGGGAATCGGTGTTCGCCACCGAGCTGATGACGGGGTTCATCAACCTGGAGGTCGCCAATCCGCTCAGCGTCGTGTCGATCGCGTCGCTGGAGGATCTGGGCTACATCGTGGACCTCGGAGCCGCGGACTCGTACACGCTGCCGCCCCCCGGATTCGCGGCGGCGCAGGCGGACGACGCGGCGAGGATCCAGCTGCGCGAGGCGCCGCTGCCCCCGCCCGAGGTCGTGGATCCGGATGGCGCCTAGCGTCCGCGGGGCGCCGAATGCCGACGACAGTTCGGCGCCGGTACGCTAGTACGCGGGCCCCAGCAGCACCGCGTTGGCGTACGGCTGGAACGCGGCGAACCAGAAATGCCGGAAGAGCGGGTCGTCCGCGAAGAGGATGACCTTGCCGCTCCCCAACCCGCGCGACACCAGCCACGCGCGCCGCTGAAGCTTCTCGAGGTTCTCGGCGCTGATCACGCCGCTGGTCTGGCGCAGCTCCTCGGGAAAATAGGCGGCGGTCTCGAAGGCCTCTTCCGGGACGAACGCGGTCTCCCCGGAGTGCAGCACGAAGAGCCGGTCGGCGGCGCCGTCGGGACTCGACGATACGCCCGCCCCGAAAGCCAGGGGGTGCGCCGGATCCAGGCGCAGCCCGAAGATCGTCCCCGGGACGCTCTGCTCCCAGCGCTCCAGCTCCCGCGCCTCCCGCCCGAGCAGCGCGCGCGCGACGTCCTCCTCCTGCTCCCCGTCCTCCTCCTGCTCCCCGTCCTCCGCGTCGTCGTCCTCGTCCTCGCCGACGAGCGTCACGTCCGCCAGCTCCGCGACCGCCCCCGCTCCACCGGCCGTGGCCACGAGCGTGCCGCCCGCGCGCACCCACGCCGCCAGGTCGTCGGCGGCGTGCTCGAGCGTGCGCCCGCCGGCCGCCGAAAGGTCGGGCACGACCAGAACGTCATAGGGCGCGAGTGACGCGGCGCCGAGGCCATCGATGAGGACCTGATCGAACGGAGCCCCGAGGGTCTTCTCCAGGAAGAACCAGTGCGCGCCGAGGGAGGTGGGCGACACCCCCTCGCCGGCCAGGAGCGCGATGCGCGGCAGCGACAGGGGATACGCTTCGTCCGTGCCGAGGTCGTTGCCGGCGCTGGTCGAACCGCTGCCGACGGGCAGCGCGCGTTCGGCGAGCCCGGCCCGCACGAGCCTGTCGGGCAGGTCGTCGTTGGCGTAGCCGGGGAACCAGAAGGAGCCGGCGGGCCAGCTCCTGCCCGCGGCGTCAAAGGCCTCGTCCAGCACGACCGCGCGCCCTCCGTCGGCGAGCAGCCGCACGACGCCACGCCAGGACGCCAGGCCGGGGGCCGCGAGGTATCCCACGACGGTACGCGTCGGCGGCGGCGCGTCCGGCCCTGATTCCTCCGACGCCGCGAAGGACCGGCGCTCGGACGCGAACGCCGGACGGGCGAGCGACGCGCCCGACCCCGTCCAGGTCCCCGTGGAGGCCCCGCCAATGAGCCGTTCGGAGGCCATCACGGGCGCCCAGTCCGCTCCGGGGGCGGACCGGAGCGAGTGCGCCTCCACGCCGAACGCGTAGGGCAGCGACCACGCGCTGACGTCGTAGGAGAAGGTGGCGTCGAGCTCGGTTTCCGGCTGGAGGAGCGTCGCGGCCAGGCGACCGCGCGGCTGTCGCGCGCGCACGAGGTAGGTGCCCGCCGGGAACGAACGGCGCGCGCCGAAGCCGTCGTGCGCGCTGGCGTCCGCGTCGAAGGAGCGTCCCGCGCGCTCGACGGCGATGCCCTGCTCCAGCAGGAGCGCGACGAGCTCGTCGGCGCGCCCCGGGTCTTCGCCGGGGACCAGCAGCAACGCGCCCCCGTCCCCGCCGATGTCGCGGTGGAATCCGGCGAACCCCTCCAGCAGCTCCCGCTTGCCGGCGGCGGCCGTGCGCACCGTCGCGTGCCCGGCCACGCGGTGGTGCTGGGCGCGGTCCCGCAGGGTCAGCAGCACCCCGTCGCGCCGCTCGACCGCGAGCCCCGCGCGGGCGTGGCCCGCTTGCTCGTAGGTCATGCCGATGGCGCCGACGAGGCTGGGCCAGGAGTCCCCGTAGCCTGGATAGAACAGGTCGAACGACTCCGCGGTGTAGTACGTCCAGCCGCGCGCGTCGAACGCGGCGGCGTTGCCGTCGCCGAACCGGCGCCCCCACTCGCGCGTGTGCTCGGGGTAGGCGGGGTTGATGGGATCGGCGGCGGGGAAGAAGAAGTACGAGGAGTTGAAGGACATCTCGTGGAAGTCCACGTGCACCTGCGGATTCCACCTCGACCACGTGGCCAGGCGCGCGCGCGTCTCCGGCTGGGTCGCCCAGGCCCAGTCCCGGTTGAGATCGAACAGGTAGTGGTTGTAGCGTCCGCCCGGCCAGGGCTCCCAGTGCTCGCGCGCCTCCGGGCGCGGGTTGGGCACGATGCCGCGCGCCTGCCGGTACCAGGCGACGTAGCGGTCGCGGCCGTCGGGGTTCAGCGCGGGGTCGATGACGACGATGACGGAGCCCAGCACGTCCTCCAGCCCTTCGGCCCCGCGCGCCAGGTCCCACGCGGTCCACATCGCCGCCTCGCTGGACGAGCTCTCGTTGCCATGCACGCCGTAGCTCAGGTAGACCACGGCGGGGTTGTCCGCGGCGATCTCGCCGGCGCGCGCCGCGGAGGTCTCCGGCATGGTAAGTTCGACGTTCCGGGCCAGGATGTCCTCCAGCCGGGCGCGCTGATCCTTGCCGGCGATCAGCACCTGGATGAGCGGGCGGCCCTCCGCCGTCTCGCCGTACCGCCGCACGCTCACGAGCGGACTCGCCTCGGCGAGCGCGTCGAAGTAGCGGACCACCTGCCCGTGATCGGTGAAGCGCTCGCCCAGCGCGTACCCCAGCACGTCCTGCGGCGAGGGGGGGGCCGTCTGGGCCACGAGGGCGTTCCCCGCCGCGGCGCACAGCGCGAGTCCCAACGCCGCGCCGGCGCGCGTGCGCCCCCGGCCGGGGCCGGACCTGTCGTGCCCGCGCCGGGCCTGGCTCGTGCCCGCCATCGCACCGCTCGGTTTCGGATTTTTGAGGCGACCCCCGTGGCGGGAGCCGCCGCGTCGGGCGGTGAGGATGTCCGCCGGCCGCGCCGCGCGCAACGCGCGGCGCACCGGCCGGGCCGGGCCGCGCCGACAAGCGGCCCGGGTCGCGGCGAGCCATTGCGCCCGGCCGCGCCACCGGCCAGCGTCAGGCATGGACAGAATCCGTGCGATGATCCGGGGATGGGATGGGCCGGGGTGGATTCCGCTGGCGGCGGCGCTGGCGCTGGTAGCGTGCGGCGGGGGCGGTGGAGCGGCCGCAGACGCGGGCATCGACGAGCAGACCTTCGTGAGCGTCTTCGTCGAGTTGCGCCGCGCCGCATCCGAGGAGCCGACGGAGGAATCCTTCTCCCGCCGGCGAGACGAGATCCTGCGATCGTACCGTGTCACCGAGGACTCCCTGGAACGTTTCATCGACGAGAACGCCGACGACCTGGAGTATTTGTCGGACGTGTGGGACCGGATCGACCGGACCCTGCGCGGGGAGCTCGATGAAGCCGGCGATCCGGCGCAGGCCGGGCCGACGGACGCGGAGGGCGATGGAGTCGACTCGTAGTCCCGGCAAGCGGTGGGGACGGCTGGCGGCCGCCGTTCTCCTGGCGGCCCCGCTCGCGTGCGGCGACCGGGCGCGGCCCACCGGGCTCGCGGACGACCCCGGCGAGGTGGATCTGTCGGTGGAGTTGCTGGCCCCGGAGCAGGGCGAGGTCCGGATGGCGGGGACGACGATCCCGATATCCGTCCAGGCGAGCGAGCCGGCCGGCCGGCTGACGGGGGTGGGGTTCGAAGCCCGGCGGAACAACTTCGAGCGCGACCTGCTGGACTCGGCTCAGGTCGCCTTCGCCGCCGTCCCCGACGCGATCGTGGCCTTCGAATACGCGGTCCCCGCAGACTTCACCAACAACGCACAGATCGACATCTACGGGGTCGCTTTCGGGCAGAGCGGGACGCGCGTCGTGAGCGTGCCACGGTCCACCCTGATCATCCGCTGATCACTCCCACTCGATCGTCGCGGGCGGCTTCGAGCTGACGTCGTAGCACACGCGGTTGACGCCGGCCACCTCGTTGATGATCCGGTTGGCCATGCGCCCCAGCACGTCGTGGGGAAACGGGTACCAGTCCGCGGTCATGCCGTCCCGGCTGGTCACGGCGCGCAGCGACAGCACATGCTCGTACGTGCGGAAGTCCCCCATCACGCCCACCGATCGGACCGGCAGCAGGACGGCGAACGCCTGCCAGATGTCGTCGTAGAGCCCGGCCGCCCGTATCTCCTCGAGGTAGATCGCGTCCGCGTGCCGGAGCACCTCCAGACGGTCGCGCGACACCGCGCCCAGAACCCGGATCGCGAGGCCCGGCCCGGGGAACGGGTGCCGGCCGACCAGCTCCTCCGGCAGCCCCAGCTCGCGTCCGACGCGGCGGACCTCGTCCTTGAACAGCTCCCGCAGCGGCTCCACGAGCTCGAACGAGAGGTCCTCGGGCAGGCCCCCGACGTTGTGGTGGGTCTTGATGGTGGCCGATGGGCCGCGCACCGAGATGGACTCGATCACGTCCGGGTACAGCGTGCCCTGGACGAGAAAGCGCGCGTCGTCGCCTGCGTCCGCCGCCGCTTCTTCGAACACCCGTATGAACGTCTCGCCGATCCGCCTGCGCTTGTGCTCGGGATCCTCGACGCCCTCGAGCGCGTCCAGGAACCGGTCGGCGGCGTCCACCACCACCAGCTCGATCCCCATGTGCCGGCGGAAGGTCCTCTCCACGTTCTCGGCCTCGCCGCGGCGCAGCAGGCCCGTATCCACGAAGATGCAGGTGAGCTGGTCGCCGACCGCGCGGTGCACGAGGGCCGCCGCCACCGAGGAATCGACTCCCCCGGACAGTCCGCAGATCACGGCGCCCGACCCGACCTGCCCGCGGACCCGGCGGACCGCGTCCTCGATGAACGACCCCGCCGTCCAGGACGCCTCGCACCCGCACACCCCGTAGACGAAGTTCGCGAGGATCTCTCCGCCGCGCGGGGTGTGCGCCACCTCCGGGTGGAACATCACGCCGAAGACGGGCCGGTCCTCGGCCCGGAACGCGGCCACGGGCACGGACTCGGTCGCCGCCAACACCCGGTAGCCCGATGGGGGCTCGTCCACGTGGTCTCCGTGGCTCATCCAGACCGTCGTCGAGGCACCCCGCTCGAACCCACGGAAGAGTTCGTCCGGGTCGCGGACGTCGACCTCCGCGCGGCCGTACTCTCGCCGCCCGCTCCGGACCGCCGCGCCCTCCAGGTGCGCGATCACCTGCATCCCGTAGCAGATGCCCAGGATCGGCACGCCGATCCGCAGCAGTTCCGCGTCCGCCAGCAGGCCCCCGTCCTCGTACACGGAGGCGGGACCGCCGGACAGGACGATGCCCGCCGGATCCCACGCGCGGATCTCCTCCAGCGAAAGCGTCGCGGGCTGGATCTCGCAGTACACGCTCAGCTCGCGGATGCGCCGCGCGATGAGCTGCGTGAACTGCGAGCCGAAGTCCAGGATCAGGATCCGGTCCTGCGTGGTGGCCAGAAGCGCCTCCCTCGGGTTCGGTGCGGGGCCGGGCCACGGCGACGCCGTGCTCGGACGCCTCGCTTCAGTCCAGGAGCTCCTGCTCCCCCCGGACCAGGTCGTCGTAGGTCTCGCGACGGCGGATGAGCCGCCCGTGGTCTCCCTCCACCAGCACCTCCGCGCCACGCGGACGCGCGTTGTAGGTGGAGGCCATCGAGAAGCCGTAGGCACCGGTGGTGCGCAGCGCCAGCAGCTCGCCCTCGCGCGGCACGGCCATTTCCCGGTCCAGCGCCAGGAAGTCGCCCGTCTCGCAGATGGGCCCCACCACGTCCACCTGGCGACGGGGCCGCTCCGGGTCCACCTCCGCCGGCTCCACCCGGTGGTAGCCGGCGTAGTGGCTCGGCCGCAGCAGGTCGT
>DATKCH010000036.1:0-3125 GCA_035513295.1 Longimicrobiales bacterium | reverse complement strand
CGAGCGCAAGGACCTGCAGGCGGAGGAGCTCGGCCGCGTGCAGGAGGACATCGATCGGCTGGCGCGCGAGGCGGCTTCCGAGCAGGCGGACGCCGCGCGGGCGCTGCGGGAGGCCGCGGCCGCCATCAGGGAGCGGCGCATTGGCGACAAGATCGAGTATGCGCGCGACCTCGTCCGGCCCGGCGGGCCGCTGGACCTGTCACGCCGGATCGAAGAGATGATCTCCGAGGACCTGCGGGACCTCGAGCGCCGCCTCGACGCCGCGACGCGCGCCCTCACGGACGGCCCCGGCGACAACGACACGCGGACACTGGACGAAGCGCGCGACCTGGCCCGCGCGCTCGACTCGATGGAAGAGCGCCTGCGGCAGCAGCGGGCGGAGGAACGTGCCAGGCGCGCGGGCGACCGGACGGACGGAGGGGCCGAGCGGGATGCGGCGGGGGAACGGGGGGCCGCAGGCGCGGGAGCCTCCGGGGGTCAGACCCCGCGGGACGGGCCGGCGGGGCGGCCGACCGGCGAGGATGGCGAGGATGGCGAGCCGCCCGACCGGGTGGCGGGCGCGAGCGCGGCCGGCGGGCCCGGCGCGATTCCGCCGGGGATGGCTCGCCAGCTCCAGCGCGAGGCCGCCGAACGTCGCCGCGAGGCCGAAGGTCTGCGGCGCCGGCTGATCGAAGAGGGACGGACGGAGGACGCCAGGACGCTGGGGGACATGATCGCCGGCCTCCAGGCGCTCGCCTCGGGGGCGCCGTTCCGGGACGTCGACCACGCGGCCCGCCTTCAGGAGGACATCGCGACCGGCGCGCGCCGCCTCGAGCTGTCCCTGCGCAGGCAGATCCTCGGCGAGCGAGCGGCCCGCTCCGTCATCACCGGGACCGGCGAGGTTCCCGACGAGTATCGGGAACTGGTCGAGCGGTACTTCCGGTCGCTATCGGGGGACAGGCAGAGGTAGGCCGGGGGCGACGACGTCACATCGGCGTCCGTCCGCTCCGGAAGCCGCGCAGCTCGGTGGCCGTCGCGACCCGGCGTATGGCCAGGATGAACGCGGCCGTGCGCATGCTCACGCGCTTCGCCTCGGAGACCTCCCGGACGGTCCGGTAAGCCCGTTCCAACGTCGCGGTCAGCTCCTGATCGACGCGGTCGGCGCTCCAGCGGAACTGCTGGAGGTTCTGGACCCACTCGAAATACGACACGGTCACGCCGCCGGCGTTCGCGAGGATGTCCGGAACGACCGGTATGCCCCGCTCAGCCAGGATCTCATCCGCGACCGGCGTCACCGGAGCGTTCGCGCCCTCGACGATCAGGCGGGCTCGCACGTCGCGCGCATTGCCTCCGTTGATCACGTGTCCCAGGGCCGCCGGCACGAGCACATCCACATCCAGGGTGAGCAGGTCCGCGTTCGAGATCCGCTCCACTCCGTCGGTCCCGACGACGCTCCCGGAGTTCGCCACGGCGTCGCTCACCGCGGCGAGGTCGAGTCCGCTCGCGGAGTGGACGGCGCCCTCGACGTCGCTGACCGCCACGACCCGCGCGCCCATTTCCGCCAGGAAGCGCGCCGACCAGCTGCCCACGTTGCCGAAGCCCTGAATCGCCACGCGCGCTCCCCCCAGCTCCACACCGTGGTCGCGCGCGGCGAGCGAGGATATCAGCGCGACGCCGCGGCCGGTGGCGGATTCGCGTCCTTCCGACCCTCCCAGCGCGATCGGCTTGCCGGTGACGACTCCCGGCGTGAACCCGTGGAACTTGGAGTACTCGTCGACGATCCACGCCATCACCTGGGCGTTGGTGTTCAGGTCGGGCGCCGGGATGTCCTGGTTCGGGCCGATGAACACCTGCAGCCGTTCGACGAAGGTGCGCGTGATGTTCTCCAGGTCGTGCTGGGTGATCGAGGTCGAGCGGGGATCGCAGTCGATGCCCCCCTTGGCGCCGCCGTACGGAAGGTCCACGACCGCCGTCTTCCAGGTCATCAGGGATGCCAGCGCGCGCGCTTCGTCGAGGTCCACGTCGGGGTGGTAGCGCAGCCCGCCCTTCATGGGGCCGCGGGCGAGGTTGTGCTGGACCCGGTAGCCGCGAAAGGTCCGCAGGTCGCCCGAGTCGCAGATGAGCGGGATCTCGATCATCACCTCGCGGTACGGAGTCTTCAGCGCGACCCTCATGGCGTCCGACAGCTCGAGCAGGTCGGCGGCCAGGTCGAACTGGTAGTTGACCGCCTCGAACGGCGTGAAGCTCTCGCTCGGAGACCCCGGCGCCACGGTCACGGAGGCTGTGCGCGTCTGTTGCATCGACGTCGGTTCCTGGAGTCGGGGATCGGTCGGTCGTGGGCCGGTCCGCGCGGATCGGGCGATCTCGGGCGGTTGACCGGAAGGTTCGGCCATCGGTACTCTGGCCGACCGCTCACGGCCGGCGCGCCCATCGCTGGAGCGTGCGTCGGGAACATACGCAATACCCGTGCAGGTCGATGAACCGCAAGACGGCCGTACTCTGGACGATTCTCCCGGCGCTGGTCGGACTGGACATCGCCACCAAGTCGTGGGCGCAACGAGCCCTGCTGCACGGGCGCCCCCTGTTCCTCCTGGAGGACTGGTTCGGGGACGGCCTTCCGCTCACGCTGACCTACAACACGGGCGCCGCGTTCAGCATCGGCGTCGGCGACGCCTCGCGCTGGTTCTTCCTCGTCGTCTCCATCTTCGCGCTGGCGCTGATCGCCTGGATGTACGCCGAGGCGAAAGAGGGCGACACGCTGCGCCTCGTCGCGCTGGCCCTGGTGGCATCGGGCGCGGTCGGGAACCTCATCGACCGGGTGCGCTGGGACCGCGGAGTCGTCGACTTCATCGGACCCGTCGACCTGGGGTTCATGCGCTGGCCGATCTTCAACGCCGCGGACTCCGCGGTCACCGTCGGCGCCATCCTGCTCGTGATTTCCCTCTACCTGGAAGACCGAGCCCTCAAGAGGAGCTCGGCGGAGAACCTGGCCGCGGAGGAAGCGTGATCGACGTCGGAGACGTGGCGCCCGACTTCTCGCTGCCCTCGGACACGGACGGCACGGTGCGGCTCGCGGACTACCGCGGCCGGACCGTCGTGCTCTACTTCTATCCGAAGGACCTCACCTCGGGCTGCACCGTCCAGGC
>DATKCH010000035.1:0-15625 GCA_035513295.1 Longimicrobiales bacterium | reverse complement strand
AATTTCATCGAGCTGGTGGAGAAGCGCTTCTACGAGGGCGTCGTCTTCCACCGCATCATTGCGGGCTTCATGATCCAGGGCGGCGATCCCACCGGGACCGGCCGCGGAGGTCCCGGCTACACGATCCGGGACGAGTTCCACAGGGAACTGCGACACGACGGCGCGGGCGTCCTGTCGATGGCCAATTCCGGCCCGGACTCGGGCGGCTCGCAGTTCTTCATCACGCTCGCGCCCACGGCCTGGCTGGACGGCAAGCACGCGGTGTTCGGGAAGGTCAGCCGCGGGATGGACGTCGTGGAGGCGATCGCTGGCGTGGCGACCGACCGAGGCGATCGTCCGCTGGAGCCGGTCGGCATCCAGAGCATCTCGCTGAGCTGAGAGGCTCTCAGCGCGGTACCAGCGCGATCGCGCGCAGCGGGCCGCCCGAGCCGCCGGCGATCTTCATCGGCAGCGCCACCACGAGCGCGCCGGTAGGCGGCAACTCGGAGAGGTTCGCGAGATTCTCCAGGCCCGGCACGTTGCGCGCCATCGCCAGTCGGTGCACGGGAAAGTCGGTGGATCGCCCGGAATCGATCGACGCCACGTCGGCGCCGAGAGCGGCGGCCCCCCGTTCCTCCACGAGGAGGCGCGCCGACTCCTCGCCGAAGCTCGGAAAGTGCAGGTTCGACGCATCCCCCGGGGTGTCATCACCCAGGTACGCCGCGGCGTCCGGCCAGCGCGCGTCCCAGCCCGTTCGCAGCAACACGATCGCGTTCTCAGGCACGCGGCCATGCTCGGCCTCGAACGCCTGGACGTCCTGAACCGAAAGCATGTAGTCGGGATCGGCCGCGGCCGCGTCCCCGATGTCGATCACGACCGCCGGAGCCACGAGACGATCCAGCGGCACGCGGTCCGCGGTATCCCCCCCGCGGGCGAAGTGGATCGGGGCGTCGAGGTGCGTGCCGCCGTGCTCGGGAGTGGCGATGGTGAACGCGGAATAGAAGTAGCCGCCGGGCGTGTCCCCGTAGGACAGCGTGTCGAGTTCGAAGCGAGACGGCGACGTGGGCCAGTACACCGTGTTCTCGTCGAACGCGTGGCTCAGGTCGACGAGCCGGATCCGCTCGAGGTCCAGCACCGCGCCCGTCCCGCCCGCGAGCGCCCGCGGGTCGCGCGAATCCGTGGCGGCGTCACGGTCTTCGGCGACACACCCCGCGAGAAGCGCCGCCAGCAGCCCGACCGTGCGCGCCATCATCGGGAAGGAGCGAACCCGACTCGATCTCGACTCCGTGTCTCGCGTGCTCAAGGCGCTTCTCCCGGATGCAGGATGATGGTTGCGGCTACGGCGTGTCGTTCCGCCTCGCCCGCGGGCGCTGCGCGCGCCTCGATGCGCGCCGAACTCCTGCGACTAGTGTCCCGTTGCCAAAGTTCGCGCGCCGCCGAATGGCCGAGACACTTTGGTTACGGGACACTAGCTCCCGCGAAGCCTCCCCAGGAACCGCAGGCCCTTCATGACCGCGCCCGCCGCGGCGGCGTGAGAGACGCCCGCCGGCGTCGACAGCGGGTGGCCCGCCTGCGCGGCGATGGTCTGTGATTCGGTGAACTTCAGCAGACCCTCGGCGCCGTGCCGGCGTCCCACCCCCGAGTCGCCGATCCCGCCCATCGGCGCGTCGATCGAGGACCACGCTGCGCCGTACCCGTCGTTGATGTTCACCGACCCCGCGCGGATGCGCGACGCGAAGCGACGCCCCCGATGCAAGTCGCCCGTCCACACGCTGGCGTTGAGGCCGTAGGAGCCCTCGTTCGCGAGCCGGAGGGCCTCCGCCTCGTGCCGAAAGGGGCGCAGGGACGCGACGGGCCCGAAGGTCTCCTCACGCACCGCCACCGCGTCGGGGGGTGCGTCCTCGAGGATCGTCGGGTCGTGGAAGAACGGCCCGATGTCAGGACGGTGGCGCCCGCCCACCAGCAGCCGCGCGCCCCGGTCCAGCGCGTCGCGTACGTGCGCCCGGGTCTTCTCGAGCTGCGCCTCGGACACCAACGACCCGACGTCGGCCTCGTAGTCCAGCCCGGCGGCCAGCACCAGCGCCGGCACGGCGCGCTCGAGGTTGGCCCGCACGGCTGCGTACTGCTTTTCATGGACGAGCACCCGCTCCAGTCCTATGCAGAGCTGGCCGGCGTTCGCGAAGCAGCCCCGCAGGATCCCGGAGACCGCCCTCTCGGGATCGGCATCCTCGAGGACGATGAGCGAGTTCTTGCCACCCAGCTCCATCGTAAAGCCGATCAGGCGCTCGCCCGCGCGGCGCGCGATCGTCCTACCTGTCGCCGTGCTGCCGGTGAACATCATGAAATCGACCAGATCGACCAGCGCGGCTCCGGTCGTGGGCCCATCGCCGGGCACGACCTGGAATACATCGGGCGCCAATCCGGCTCTCCGCAGCGCGTCGGCGACCCACAGCGCGCTCAGGGTCGTCTGCGGATCCGGCTTCAGGATCACCGCGTTGCCGGCGAGCAGCGCCGGAAGGGCGTCCGAAGCCGCGAGCGCGAGGGGGTAGTTCCAGGGAGCGATGATCCCCACCACGCCGCGCGGACGCCGCACCTCCCAGACGCGCGTGAGGAAGGGCACCAGGCCCGCGCGCCGGCGGGGCAGCAGGAGTTCCCGCGCGCGCGCTCCGTAGTACCGGCCGACGAGGGCGATGTCCGCGATTTCCTCGAACGCGTCCCGGCGAGCCTTGCCCGTTTCGAGCTGGACCGTATCCAGCGCCTCCGCGGCGCGGTCCAGCACGTCGTCCACGAACGCGAGGAGGCGCTGGCGGCGCGCGGAAACCGGCAGTCGAGCCCACGCCGTCTGCGCCGTTCGCGCGCGCCGGACGGCCTCCCGCACGCCGTCCGGGCCGCACAGCGGGAGGTCGTAGAGGGGCTGGTTCGTCCACGGCATGCGGATCCGGCGCCGGTCCGCGCCGTCGGACGTAGCGCCGGCGATGAGCTCGGCGAGCCTGGCGCCGTCCAGCCGGGACGCCGCCAGATAGTCCGGAGGCGCGTCGGTGCTCCCCGCGACCTCTCGCGCACCGGCCCCTCGGGCGCCAGGTGCCTCGGGGCTCTCGGGTGTCGCGGCTGACGTTTCGGCTCCCATGGGGTAGAACCCTGTTGCGGCGGACCTCCGAAAGCTCGCCGCTCAAAACGACGGGCAGCCCCGACCATAGCGACGAGCACCGCGGGGCTGCAAATTCTGCTTTCGAAAAACGGTCGACGTCTCCGCCGCGTCGCGAGTGGCAGTCCTACGCGCTGTCGGCGAGCAGGCTTTAGATGATCCAAACATGGTTCTGGATCGCCTTCGCGGTGATCCTGGTGGTGATGCTGGCCATCGACCTCGGGGTCGTCCACCGGCGGGCGCACGCGATTTCGCTGAGGGAGGCCGCCCTGTGGAGCGGGATCTGGGTGGCGCTGTCCCTGGTGTTCGGGTTGGGCGTGTGGATCTTCCTCGGCCCGACGAAGGGGCTGGAGTTCTACACAGGCTACCTCATCGAGAAGGCGTTGTCGGTCGACAACATCTTCGTCTTCGTCCTCATCTTCTCCTATTTCCGCGTGCCCGCGCAGTTTCAGCATCGCGTGTTGTTCTGGGGCGTCCTGGGCGCGCTGGCTATGCGGGGAGCGTTCATCTGGGCCGGAACGCTGCTTCTGGAGAACTTCGAGTGGGTGCTTTACGTGTTCGGCGCGTTCCTCGTTTTCACGGGGATCCGGATGGTGCGCGTCAGGCCGGAGATCCACCCCTCGCACAACCCCATCTTGCGGCTCCTGCAGCGCGCGCTCCCGATCACGGACGCGTACCACGGCGCGCGCTTCTTCGTCCCGAAGCCCGACGGTCAGCCCGGACGCTTCTCCTACTGCGCCACGCCTCTCCTCATCGTGCTGGTGCTGGTCGAAACCACCGACCTGATCTTCGCCCTGGATTCGATCCCCGCCGTCTTCGCGATCACCCGCGATCCGTTCATCGTGTACACGTCGAACATGCTGGCGGTGCTGGGGCTGCGGGCCCTGTATTTCCTCCTGGCGGGGGTGATAGAGCGTTTCAGCTACCTCAAGTACGGACTCGCGGCGGTCCTGGTCCTGGTCGGCGTGAAGATGCTCGTCGAGGACCTCGTCCACGTCCCCATCGGGGCGTCCCTGGGGGCGATCGGCCTGATCCTCGGGATATCGGTCGCGATCTCGCTGCTCCGCGAGCCCCTGCCGCCGGCGCTGCCCATCGGTCCTCGCCTGATCACGCGGAAACCGGATTCACCGGTCGTGCTGGCGTCGCTGGAAGCCCTGTCGCCGCCGCACATCGGCACTGCGGACACGGCGTTCACCGACCCGGAGCCCCGCGAAGACGGTCGGTATCGGCGCGCTCCCGCCGCGGGCGCCAACGAGCCGGGGACGGCCGACGAGCGGGCGGGCGGCTCCTCCTCCTGACGGCCCCGCCGGAATCGCGACGCCGACTCAAGGGGGTCCCGCGCGGCCGGTACGGGAACCCGGTGCTTCACACTCGGCCGCTCGTACGAGCGGCCTACGCGATCCCGGCGTCGGCCACGGGACCGGGGAGCTCGGTCCTCCACAGGCTGTGCCGCACGCGCACCAGCAGCGCCGCCGCGGCAAGCGCCAGGCCCAGCGACAGGCCGATCCAGATGCCCGCGGGCCCGACGCCCAGCCGGAAGGCCAACAGCCAACCGACCGGGGCCCCCACCACCCAGTAGGCGACCGCCGCGATGAGCATGGGGACGCGCGTGTCCGCGACCCCGCGGAGAACGCACATGCCCGCCACCTGCGCGCCGTCGAAGACCTGGAAGGCCGCGGCGACCAGGAGCAGTCCGGACGCGACCCGCACCACTCCGGGGTCGCTCGAATACAGGCCCACGAGCCAGTCGGGCAGGAACAGGAACATCGCGGCGAAGATCGCCATGAACCCGATGGCGAGGAGGTAGGTCGATACCGCGGCGAGCCGGACGCGCTCCCGCCGACCCGCCCCGACGTGCTGGCCCACGCGAATGGTGCCGGCGATGCTGGTGCCGAGCGCGACCATGAACGTCGTCGCCGCGAGGTTGATCGTGATCTGATGGGCGGCCAGCGCCGCGGCGCCGAACCAGCCCATCATCAACGCGGCGAAGCTGAACACCCCGACCTCGAGACCGATCTGGCCGCCGATCGGGCCGCCGATCCGCGCGATCGTCAGGATCCGAGACGCGTCCGGAGCCGGCCGAACCCCGCGGAACGGGTGCAGGCGCGGATGGCGCGCGAGATACGCCACCATGACGGCCAACAGGGCGAAGCGGACGCCCGTTGTGGCCCAGGCGCTCCCCAATGCCCCCATGGCCCCGATCCCGAGGACGGGCACGCCGTAGATCAGCGCCCAGTCGACGAGGATGTTGAGCGCCAGGCCGCTCACCAGCATCACCATCGACGGCTTGGTGTAGCCCAGGCCCTCGATGAACTGACGGAGCGCCGTGAACAGCATGAGCGGCAGGATGCCCGGGGCGAGCGCGACGATGTAGGCGCCCGCGGTTAGCGCCACCGATTCCTCCTGTCCGAGAGCGCGGGCGAGCGGCGTGCCGAGCAGGGACACGAGCACGAGCGGTAGGGAGACCAGCGCCGCGAGCCAGAGGCCCTGTACGAGCACCCGACGTGCCTCCTGACGGTCGGATGCGCCCTCTGCCTGGCTGACGAGCGGTGTCATTCCCAGGACGATCCCCGTCCCCACCATGATCAGGAACACGTGGATCGCGACGGCCGCGGCCATTGACGCGAGGGGGACCGCGCCGAGGGGAGCGACCATGAGGGTGTCCACGGTCGTCATGCCGATCGTCGCGAGGTGCGATACGACCAGGGGACCGGCAAGGCGCAGCAACCCGCCGGCTTCCCGCCATAATTCCGGCGTCACCTGGTCAGGCTATTCGGTCCAGAAAGGACAGGGTCGCGTCCGCGACCACGCCGAACACGATGTGGCCCGCGAGTCCACGCGTCTCGGCATTCCAGGGAAAAACCGCGGGAGGCGGGTGAAAACCCAGCCCGCTCAGCAGCCCTTCGTCGATGAGCACGAAGAAGGACGAGCCGAACCCCATGCGCTCCGTACGGCTCAGGAAGGGTACGCGGGGCCGCACCACGCCGTAGACGGCCCCCGCCCCCACCCCCAGGCCCCAGCGCAGCGGGCCGGCGCGTCGGGCGCCCGGCGGGCGGGGGCCGGCCGCGGCGGCCCCACCTGACGCGGTCGCGCCATCCGACGGGCGTCGTGGAGCCTCCCGGTGGCGTTCCGGCTCGGAGTGGCGTCCGGCCTGACCCGGGTCGCCGCCGGCGTCATCCTCACCAGTAACGAACCCGTGAATCGCGGACCCGATCTGCCCCCTCCCCTCGATCGCGTCGGCCACGCGGTCCAGGGTCCACGTCGCCACCGCGCCCGCGATCGCACCCTTGATCAGATCGGCGACGACTCCGCCCTCTCTACGCATGTGAACTCCGTTCGGTCAGCGGGCGGCCATTCGGTCCAGGAACGCCCGCTCATCGTGGCTAAGGCTGGAGGGTCCCGATTCCCGGATCTTGTCGAACAGCCGGTTCACCTCCGCGCGGTTGATTTCGTGCAGCGCATCCACTTCGATGGCCTCCCAGCGGTGGCTGTCTCCGCGCACGTCCTCCGCGAACCGCTGGATTCGGGCCACGCGCGATTCCTTCGCCGCGCCCCTCTTGCGCCGGCGCCAGCGTAGATACGCCCAGCCACCCACGAACCCACCCAGATGCGCGAAGTGCGCCACGCCGTCCTGCGCCCCGGAGAATCCCCCGAAAACGGAGATACCGACATAAGCCACGACGAGCACCATCGCCGGTACGGGGATCACGAAATACAGGTAGATCGGCTCGTCCGGCCAGAACAGCGCGTAGCCGATGAGGATGCCGAAGACCGCGCCGGAAGCGCCGATCACGGCCGCGAAGGGCGAGAAGATCAACGAGAAGCCGGCGGCCACCAGGCCGCTCAGGAAATAGAGGCGGGCGAAGTCGCGGCCTCCGAGGCGCACCTCGAGGCGCGGCCCGAAGAAGAAGATCCCGACCATGTTGAAGATCAGGTGTACCGTGTTCGCGTGCAGGAACATGTACGTCACGGGCGTCCACGGCTCGCGCAGGACCTCGAGGGGCACCAGCGCGAACCACCGCATGACCTGCGGGCGATACATTTCCGTGAGCACGAAAACCGCTATGTTCGCCAGCAGCAATCGGCCAACCCACTTCGTCATCGCGTGCCCGTGGACGGGGTTAGGAGGCGGTCCTTCGTGCAGCCGGTGGACGCCCGGCGTCAGGAAGATCCCGCTTCTGCGCGCGCGGTCGCAACCCCGGGCCGGCCGTCGATCATCCGCTGGATGTGATGCACCGTGCCGCGCGCGCCACCCGCGCGCGCCGTACCCAGATTCCGGGAGGGCGGATTGCCCAGCAGGTCACGACAGCAGGGGGCGAAGTCCGGTGAGAGGGGCCGGCCGGCCGGCCAGAGGAAGGAGCGTCCGCACGATAGGGTCGGCCGGAGGCGTCGCCGGGCGGGGCGCTCGCCATGCCGAGCTCTCGCGTTCGCGTTGGCCTGCGGGTTCCAGGCGGTGTCCTTGGGGGGACAGCAGCAGGCGGTGGCGGCGTCGGAGGTCGCGGACGACGTCCTGGACGTCATCGGGTCGGCAGATTGGCGACGGGCCCACTGGGGCATCCACGTGCGCGACGCGGCCACGGGCGAGGAGGTCGTCTCGCACAACGGCGAGCGACTCTTCGTGCCGGCGTCGAATCTCAAGGTCGTCGTCGCGGCCGCCGCGGCGCACCTCCTCGGGCCCGACTTTCGCCACTCCACGTCCTTCTTCCGGACCGGACCGGTGGTCGGCGGCGTGGTGGAGGGTGACGTCGTCGTCGTAGGTACCGGGGATCCCAACTTCTCCGGACGCTTCGATCGGTCGATGACAGCGGACCTGGAGGCCTTCGCGGACTCCCTGGCCGCGCGCGGGATCACCGGCATCGCAGGGGGAGTCGTCGCGGACGTGTCCCACTGGAAGGACGAGCCGCTGCACCCCGACTGGGAGTATTACGACCTGCTCTGGTGGTACGCGGCGCCTACCGGCCCGCTCGGTTTCAACGACAACGCGATAGACTTCACGATCCGACCCGGTTCCGTGGGCGGTCCGGCCCGAGTGACGTGGGAGCCGCAGGGAGCAGACTTCGTCTTCGATAACCGCACGCGCACGGTTCCCGCCGGAGGCGACGCGACGTGGGACTTCGGCCGCGTACCAGGTACCGATACGATCTTCGCGTTCGGCGATGTGCCCGCCGACGCGCGGTCCAATACGGAGCACTTCGCGGTGCTCGACCCGGGCGCCTATTTCGGCACGATGCTGAGGCAAGTGCTCGAGGCGAAGGGCATGGAGGTCGGTCGCGATGCGGTGAAAGTCCTGCGGGATCCTGTCTCCAGCGCCCTTTCGGAACGGGAAAGGATCTTCACGTACTGGTCGAGGCCGCTTCGGGACGTACTGGGCCCGATCCTCCTGCGCAGCCAGAACTGGTTCGCCGAACAACTTCTCAAGACGCTCGGCAGAGAACTCGCGGCCGAGGGAAGTTGGAAGGCGGGCCTGGACGAGGCGCGCCGCTATCTGCGCGACGAGGTGGGACTCGACACGCTCTCCTTCAAGCTGCGGGACGCCTCCGGGCTGTCGGCCGGCAACCTCATCGCGCCGGCGGCCCTTACGCAGCTCCTGGCCCACCTGCACGGCACGCAGCCCGGCCAGCTGGTGTGGGAGTCCCTCCCCGTTTCGGCGTCTCCGGAAGGTTCCCTGAGGGCTCGCTTCCTCGACATGCCCGGGCGCGTACGCGCCAAGACCGGCAGTATCCGCAACGTCGACTCCCTTTCCGGCTACCTGACCGCCCGGTCCGGCCGCGTGCTCGCCTTCAGCGTGATCGTGAACGGCACGCCCGCCAGCTCCGCGGACACCCGCGATGCCATCGACCGGGTGGTGCGCATTCTCGCCAGGATGTAGCCGCGCGGAGAAGTTTTTTCGGGGCCGGACGAGGAGCCGGGGGCAATGGGATGGCGAGTGTCCAGCGAGCAAAAGGCCCCGCGCCGGCCGGGCGCGGGGCCTTTCGGTCGAGCATCGGGCCGGCCGACCGGGAAGCCGGGCGGCCGGGCCGACGCCCGGGTCAGCGCGGGATGCGGAAACGGAAGCCGCGTTCGATCTCCTCCGCGTCACGCACGCTGAAGAGCCGATCGGCGGCCTTCACGATCGCCGTCTCCCCGTTCACCACTACGCGCCCGGAAAGTAGGGTCGCCGGCAACAGGACCTCGATCTCCGACACGCCCGGCGCGACGGCCGTAGCGCTCCCCGGACCGGCGCGGTAGGCGACGCCCTCGGCGCCGTCCCGGATCCGGACCTCCCCGACATCGGTATCCCCGACGCGGACGGTGACGCGCGTTCTCGGGGTGAGTTCGTCGAGAATGACCTCCAGCGTTCCACCGCGCGGTTGCACGGTAAACAGGGCGTCTTCCGCCGGACCGACGGACTCCACGGACCCGGCTGGAGCCGGAGCCTCGACGTCGCCGCGAACGGCGCGTACCGCCGCGCCGATCCAGCCGGTCGTGGCCTCGAGAACCGCCGCGGAGCCAGCCAGCAACGCCACGAGTCCCGCGGCGCGCGCGATGGACCGTGCCGCCGGACGCGGCGGCCGGCTCTTCAGGAACGCCGGGTGGGGCACCACGGGATCCGCGGCGCGCGCCGGCGTTTCCCGGCCCACGAGCGCGTGCAGGGCGGCCGACGCGGCTCGAAGCTCATCCAGACCACTCGCACAATCCACGCACGCCCGCACGTGCGCCTCCACGAGAGAACGCTCGCTCTCCGGGAGCTCGCCGTCCAGGTAGGCCTGGAGAACGCCGTCGTCAGGAAGGTGCGTCGATTTCATTCGTCACTTTGTATTCGGCTGCGAAACGCCTCAAAGCCCGGGCAATCAACGTGCCGACCGAGCTGGCTGCGACTTCGATCGTCGCGGCGATCTCCTTGTAAGAGAATCCCTCTTCACGCAGGAGCAGGATCTTACGATCCCGCTCCGGTAACCGGTCCAGCGCCGCTCGAACCCGGTCGATCATTTCTCGGCGCTCGGTCAACTCGTCCGGCCGCGTCGGCGGCACGCTCAACTGCTCGACTTTGGGCCCGAGCCGCCGCCTGGTTTCCGCCCGGCGCGCGCCGTCGCGCACGTGGTTAGTCGCGACCGTGAACAACCAGGGCTTTGCCTCGTCCTCCGGCAGGTCGCGCCGCAGCAGGCTCAGGAACGCTTCCTGGGCCGCGTCCTCGGCGGCATCGACGTCACCGGTCAGCCGACACATGTACCGGAACAGCGAGGCGTAGTGCCTCCGATAGATCTCGTCGAAGTCCAATTAGCTGGTGGTTCCGCCGGCCTGCATGGGTAAAACGCGGAGTGGAGATCGTTTGTGACAGAAATCCGGGCCGCTCAGAACGCCCAGCGTACGCCAACGATCGGGAGGAAGCCGGTCGCGTCCCCGTCCCCGGATCGACGGGAGTCGGGATCGACCTGGATGAACATCGCCTCGCGCCTGTTCAGGCCGTTGAGCACGCGCAGGTATATGGTGAACTCCGATGGCTGCACGGGGTCGGCGCCCAGCCACGTTCGCGCGAGTTCGCCCTCCAGCCTCAGGAAGGAGCCCGCTGGAAGCTCGTGGGAGCGCTGCGCTTCGGACCCGTGCTTGGGACCCGAGCCATCGAGCAGTCTGAACGAGGCGACCGCTTCCGGCTGGGGCGGCTGCGGCGGGCCGCTCGGAATCGCCGTGAAGGGGAGCCCGGCCGCGTAGGTGGAGCGCAGTTTCAGCGTCGTGGCGCCCAGGCTCGCGGACAACGCGGCATCGACGAGCTCGCGGCCCGCGAAGACGCTGCGCGCGAAGCGCGGGTCACCCTCGGACCAGACCCACCCGCGCGTGTAGCCGATCGAACCTTCCAGGAACGAGCCCGACCGCACCGCGACGATTTCCAGGCCCGTGGTCTGCACGTCCGAGCCGACGCTGCGGGCGGGCGGGTCGAACCCCTTGTAGAAGCCCTCGATCCCGAATCGGAACCCATCGGCGATAACCTGCTCCAGGCTCGCGACGAAATGACTCGCTCCGGCGACCTCCAGGAGGCGGCCCTCCCCGCTCTCGGGGGAGCGGCCGGAAAGCGCCTCGGCCAGATCGACGAGATCCTCGGCGCTTGGAAAATTCTGCGCGTTCTGCACGAACTGGTGGTAGCGGCCGACCCCGAGGGTCACGACCGCGTTCGACGCCGCGCGCCAGCGCACCGAAACCCGCGGAGCCAGCTTCAGGGCGAACCCGTCTTTCTCGCTCGTCGAGAAGCCGCTTGCGCGCATTCCTCCGGATACCAGCACATCCCGCGACACCACGAGCTGCGTGCCCGCGTATCCGCCGACGGCGTCCCCGAATACGTCGACTGACGTGGTGACCGGCAGCTGGAGGTCTTCCAGGAAGGTGGTCGCCTCGTGCTTCAGGCGGGTGCGGTCGAACGCCAACCCGAACTCCAGGCGTGCGGGGCCTCGATCGTGGGTCACGTCGGCGGCGAGACGGCGCCGCTCGTTGGTCCCCTCGAGGACCGCCGGGCGCGGACCCGCTACCGGAAGGCGCGTGCTGAAGTCACCATACGCGGCGGTGAACACCGCCTGCCCATCCGGGACATCCTTCTGGATCCTCACCGAGCCGGCCAGATTGCCCCAGTGCACCGGAGCGTCTCCCAGCACCGCGTCGCCGAGGTCGACGCTCTCGCGGTTCCAGTAGCCGCTCACGGAGATCTCTCCGCCCTGGCCCAGCGCCTGGTCGACGCGCCCGAAGGCCTCGCCGTAGCCGGACGGCAGGTCCTCGGCGCCGAACGCGTCAGCCCCCAGGCCGTGCACCCCGCGACCGGCCACCAGCAGGTTCGTGTCGCGCGCAGGGGACCCCTCGAACACGACGCTCGCGACGGCGAGGTCGAGCGCCCCCTCGCTGCGCAGGGATCCGCCGCGGCCGCTGCGAGTTTCCAGCTCGAGGATGTAGGATACGCCACCGTCGTACCGCGGCGAGGCTCCCCCGCTGCGCGTACGACCCTCGCGCAGAAGGCCCGGGAAGAAGGGGTCCGTCATGCCTCCGAGGTGCACGGGCGCGTACACCGGGGCCCCGTCGAGGTACACGGCGCGCAGGTCCGCGGCGGCCCCCCGCACGTAGAGCACGTCCGAGGCGTCGGGGGGTTCCGCTCCCCCTCCGCGGATCGCTTCGACCAGGCCCAGTTCGGCCATTCCGGGCGCCCCCAACGCACCGACGCGGTGCCCCATGAGCGACTCATCAACGTCGAGCGCCGGGTCGGGGATGGTGTCGGGCTCGAGCCCCAGGCGCCGCCGGGACACGCGCAGGGTGTCGAGCGGCACGGGCCGCATTTCCAGCGCGAACTCCAGGTTCACGGTCCCCAGCGGGGACACCGTGATGGCCACTTCCAGCGGTACGTGGTCGAGGTGATAGGCGCGCACCGTCCGCAGTCCCACCGGCACCGACGCGAGCACGTAGCGGCCCTGAGGGTCCGTCACGACCGCCAAGTCCTCGGCACCGATGAGCTCGACCAGCGCCGAGGCGACGGGCGATCCGGTCCTCTCGCTCACCACGCGACCCTGGATCACGCCGTGATTGCCGGCGGCCGCCTCCGCGCGCGCGTAGGCCGGCCCCGGCCCCTGCTGGAGCGCAGCGGCGAGGACAAGCGCAGAGGAGAGAAACGCGCTCAATGGCCGGCCTTGTCTGAGACGCCTAGAGTATAGGAAACATGTACGAACACGGGATCGGACGCCAGCCCGAAGAGACGGGGCGCGCGCCGGGGATGGGGCACCGCCGGGTGGGGCGACCGCTGCCATCGGCGGTCGGGGCGGTCGTCGCCGTTCCCGCCGCAAGCATCGGGCGTGCGACGCCGCTCGCACACCGGCGCCCGCGCCGGGCCGCGGCCCGGTTCCAGGCGGCTCGACGGGAGGATTCGTGAACCCACGGCTCGCGGCGAACCCGCTGTCCAGCGCGGCCATCCGAGCCGCGTTCCCGGCCCTGCGTCGCGCGGACTCTGGGGCGGCGGTCGCCTATTTCGATGGACCCGGAGGGACCCAGGTGCCGACCGCCGTGGTCGATGCCGTTTCCGGGTACCTGCTGACGCACAACGCGAACACTCACTGGGATTACCCGACCAGCCGGGAGACCGACCTTGCGCTGGAGGCGGCGCGTGGCGCGCTCGCCGACCTGGTGGGTGGCACCGCGGGGGAGATCGCGTTCGGTGCCAACATGACCACGCTGACCTTCCACCTGGCGCGCGCGCTCGGCCGCGGGCTGAGGCCTGGATCGACGGTCCTCGTGACGGAACTGGACCACCACGCGAACGTCGCCCCCTGGCGCGCTCTGGCGATCGAACGGGGCGTGCGCGTCAGGGTGGTGCGCATGGACCGCGGAACGGCGCGCCTGGACGAGTCGGATTTCGCGGCCGCGCTCGCCGAGGAACCCGCCGTGGTGGCCCTGGGGGCCGCGTCCAACGTGCTCGGCACGGTCACCGATGTGGCGCGGTGGACCGGCGCGGCGCACGCCTCCGGGGCGCTCGTCTTCGTGGACGCGGTGCACTACGCGGCACACGCCCTTACCGACGTCGTGGAGTTCGGGTGCGACTTCCTCGCCTGCAGCGCCTACAAGTTCTACGGCCCGCACGTGGGAGTCCTGTGGGGCCGTCGGGAGCTCTTGGAAAGATTGGATTTCCCGCGCCTCGACCCCGCTCCACAGAACGCACCCGAACGCGCGGAAACGGGAACCCAGAATCACGAAGGGATCGTGGGAGCCGCCGCCGCGGTGGACTTCCTGGCAGGCCTGGGTGGGGCGCCGGGGAAGCGCCGCGAACGCCTGCGCCGGTCCTTCGAGCGACTCGGGCGGAGATCCGACGAACTCGGCGATCGATTGCGCGCCGGCCTCGAGGAGGTGCCGGGCGTGACCGTGCATGGACCCGCCTCCGGCCCGCGAACCCCGACCGTCTCCTTCACCGTCGCCGGTCGGGACGCGCGGGACGTCGCCCGCTGGCTGGCCGACGAACGCGCGCTGTACCTGAGCCACGGTGACTTCTACGCCCCCACGATCATCGATCGCTTCGGCTCCCCCCCCGGGGGCTTCGTGCGCGCCGGGTGCGCGTGCTACACGACCGGGGAGGAGGTAGACCGCCTGGTGCGCGCCGTGGGGGAGCTCGCCACCCGGGGGCGCGCGGCGTGAGGAGCTTGCCGCGAGGGCGACGGCGCGCACATCCTGCCGGCCGGAGCCCGCCCGCGGGCTGGAGGCGCGACACGTGTCCCGGGGGGATCGCTGAGTCAGTCCGATGAAGGAATGACCCTGAGGGGCCGTACATCACCGGTAACGCCGTACACGGACGATACGGAGCCGGCGGTGGAACGAGAGCTCATCCTGAAGTGCAGGAGCGGGGACGCGCGCTTCTTCGAGCCGCTCGTGCGAGCGTACGAGCCGGCCGCCCTGCGCGTGGCCACGGGCATCCTGGGGCATCCGGATGAGGCCAGGGATGGCGTACAGGAGGCCTTCATCAAGGCCTGGCAGGCGCTGCCCCGGTTCGACGTCAAGCGGCGCTTCGGTCCGTGGTTCTTCCAGATTCTGCGGAACCACTGCCGGGACATGATCCGGGGGCGAAGGTCCCGATCGAATTACGAGGTGGCGGACGAGAAGCTGGAGTCCCGTCCGTCAGGCGATGACGCGCACCCCGAACGAGTGCGCGAACGCGCCGCGGCTCGCGACGTCGTGCGGCGCGCCCTGGACACGCTCGGCGAAGATCACAGGGACATCCTCGTTCTGAAGGAGATACAGGGGTTCCGGTACGCGGAAATCGCGGAGATCCTGAGCATCCCGGAGGGCACCGTAGCCAGTCGACTCTACCACGCGCGGCGCGAACTCAAGGACGCGCTCATCGAGCTGAGGGCCGACGAGACGTAGGAGATGCAGCAGTTATGGAGCATGTGACACACGAGGAACTGATGAAGTGGCTCGACGACGAGCTGCCGCCGGAGCGCGCCGTCGCCCTCGCGGGGCACATGGAGCGGTGTACCGAGTGCCGCCGGGAGCGCGCGGTGTTCGAATCGCTGGGCGACGCGCTGAGGGGCGCGGTCGTCGCCCCGGCGTCCGGGCAGGTCTGGACCGGCGTCCATAAGCACATCAGTCGGCCGATCGGCTGGAGCCTGTTCCTGGCCGGCCTGGTGGTCTGGGTCGTTTACGGGGTGGTGACCTACGCCCTGTCACCGATCGCGCTGTGGGAGAAGCTCGCCAGCGGCGGGATCGCGATCGGGCTGGCAATGCTCCTCGGGAGCGTCCTGCGCGAGCACTATCTATCCTGGCGCACGGACCCATACAGACACGTGCAACGATGACCATTGTCACGACCGACTCCGTCCCGGGTCACACGATCGTCGAATCGCTGGGGTTGGTGCGCGGGAACACGATTCGCGCCCGCTTCATCGGCAGGGACATCATCGCGATCTTCCGTCACGTGGCCGGCGGCGAGATCAAAGAATACGTGAAGATGATGGCGGAGTCCCGCGAGCAGGCCATCGACCGCATGGTCGAGGAAGCGGAGTCCCTCGG
>DATKCH010000034.1:0-3647 GCA_035513295.1 Longimicrobiales bacterium | reverse complement strand
GGGCGGCCGGCCGGGAGCCAGCGGATCCGGCCCGGGCGCCCCGGCCGTTTCCCGGCGCCTTCCACGGGTCCCATGGCGTCCATCCCCGCGGCCGTCGACGCCGCGCTCGTCGTCCCCTCCGTCCCGCGCCCGGCGCGGTGCAGGATCTCGTCCCAGGGCGGGGCGGCGGACACGGACGGGGGCAGCGAAAGGCCGAGCAACGCGCCCGCCTCGTCGCGGATCGCGCGCTCGGACTCCAGCCGCGCGCGGCAGTCGGCGCACGCGTCCAGGTGGCGCCCCAGGGCGCGCGCGGCCTCCGGGGCCTCGGCGTGGAGGGCCCCATCCAGATATGCGTGCAGCCGCCCTTCATCCGCGTGCGGCATCGCGTCCCTCCTCGATTTCCCGGTACGCCTCCACCAGTCGCCGGCGAGCGCGCGAAAGCGTCGTGCCGATGGACCCGCGCGCCAGGCCGCTGCGCGCGGCGATCTCCGTGTAGTCCAGCCCCGCGTGGTGCAGCAGCAGCACCTCGCGGTCCCGTTCGGCCAGTCCCTCGAGAGCCCGGCGGACCCGACCGGCGCGTTCCTCCCCATCGATCTGGCGAATCACGTCGGCGGCCGGCGTCACGGCCTCGGCCTCGGCCTGGAGCAACGTCAGGTGGCGCCGCCGCCGGGCGGCCCCGCGCGCCTCGTCCCGGGCCAGGTTGGCCGCGATGGTGAACAGCCAGGATCTGGGGTTGTCCGGCTCGGAGTCCAGCGCGCGCACGAACGCCTCCTGGGCGAGGTCGCGCGCGCGCTCCTCGTCCCAGACCTTGCGGTAGAGGTAGCCGACGAGATCGCTCCACGATTCTCGGTAGGCGGCTTCCCAGTCGACGGCCATGGCTCTCGTACACCTGGAACATGCGGGTCGATCGCCGATACCGGCGCGCTCGCGAGCGACCTCTTCCAACCACAGGGACGCTCGGCGGGTCCACGGTTGCACAGCGAAGTCTCCGGCCCCGGCGCCCGCAAGCCGCCGCAACCCGGTTGTACGCCGGTCCGCGCCATCCCACATTCCGAGCGTTCCGACATTCGACGAGGAGGCACCAGTGATCGCACCCCTCGGGGTTTCGCGCCGCATCCCTTTCCCGGCCCTCGCCGTACTGCTGCCCGTCACGGCCTGCGCGCAGGCCGAGCCCGAGGGCGCCGTCCCCCCGCCGACCGCGGACATGGCGTTCGTCGGCGTCAATGTCGTCCCCATGTCGTCCGAGGAGGTCCTCGAGAATCGCACCGTGCTGGTGGAGGACGGCCGCATCTCGTGGATCGGGGGCGCGGACGCCGAGATGCCCGAAGGAGCGGAGACGATTGCCGCGCCCGGCATGTATCTCATGCCCGGCCTCGCCGAGATGCACGCCCACGTGCCCCCGCAGCCGGATCAGCAGGAGTTCACCGACCAGATCCTGTTCCTGTTCCTGGCCAACGGCGTGACGACCATCCGCGGGATGCTGGGGGCGCCGCACCACCTGTCGCTGCGCGACGACCTCGACAGCGGCAGGAAGCTCGGTCCGCGATTGGTGACGACGGGGCCGTCGTTCAACGGCAACAGCGTCCCGACCCCGGCGTCAGCCCGCGAGGCCGTGGAGGCGCAGGCCGCGGCCGGCTACGACCTCCTCAAGATCCACCCGGGCATCGACCGAGAGACGTTCGACACCCTCGCCGCCACCGCCCGGCGCGTCGGCATCCGCTTCGCCGGCCACGTCCCGGCGGATGTGGGCATCCGGAGGTACATCGAGCTCGGTGGCTGGACGATCGACCACCTCGATGGGTACGTGGACGCGCTGCTCACCGAAGACGCCCCCGCGCCCTCGTTCTTCGGCGTGAGCTCGATGGACTACGTGGACGAGGAGGGGATCCCCGAACTGGTCCGGCTCACGGCCGAGGCGGGCATCGCGCAGGTGCCGACGCAGAGCCTGTTCGAGGACCTGCTGCTGGACGGCGACGTGGACGACCTGTACGCAAGGGACGACGTCCGTTACATGGTCCCTCAGGTGCGCGCCGGCTGGGGCCAGGCCGTGGCGAACATCCGCGGAGAAACGTCCGACGAGGATCTGGCGCGCTTCGTGGAGCTGCGCAGGCGCCTCATCGAGGAGCTCCACGACGCCGGGGTCAAGATCCTGCTGGGATCGGACGCCCCGCAGATCTTCAACGTTCCGGGATTCTCGATGCACGAGGAGCTGGAGACGCTGGTCGCGTCCGGGCTCAGTCCGTACGAGGCGCTGCTGACCGGAACCGTCAACGTCGCGGAGCACCTCGGCGCGCAGGACCGGGGCACCGTCGCCGAGGGCAAGGCGGCCGACCTCATCCTGCTGCGCGCGAATCCGCTCGAAAGCGTGTCGAACGTCCGCGAAATCGAGGGCGTGATGATCCGGGGCCGCTGGCTGGGAGCGGACGAGATCGCGGCCGGGCTGGCGGACATCGCGGAGGCCAACCGATCGAACGCCCCGGAAGCTCCGTGATCCCCGCGAGCCCCGCGTGAGCGAGGAGGCAGGCCGGTCCGGCGCCCCTCCGGAATCCGGCTCCGGCGGGCCGCACCAGCCGGGTCACGGCGCACTTCCGGGACACCTTGCCGGGGCGCCGGACTACCCGCCAGCGCCGTTTTGGAGGCGGCGCGGCTGGCCCGGTCTGGTCCTCGCCGCCCTGGTCGCGGTGCTGGCCGGCGCGCTGCTGTTCGGCGTCTCGAGGCGGATGCTGCGGCCGTCCGAGGCCGAGATTCGCGGCGCCGTATTCACCGCGATCCAGCGGGAAACGCCGCAGACGTTCCTCGTCACCGGATCGGTCGACGTCACGGCGACGACCACGGTGAGCAACACGCGCTGGCTGCTGCCCGGGATACTGGGGCTGAACCTCGGCACGACGACCGCCACGGTTCGGATGCCGGGTCGCGTGTCGTACGGCATCGACCTGTCGCGCATCACCCCCGACGACATCGTGGTGGAGGAAGGCGGGAGGGTGCGGGTTCTCGTGCCTCAGCCGGAGGTGTGGAGCGTCGAGCCGGTGTTGACCGGGATGGAAGTCCAGACCGACGTCGGCTGGGCGAGACTCTACTCCAGCAGCGGCCGCGCGGTCGAGCAGGAGGCGATCCGCCTGATGGAGGCCGCCCTGCGCGCTCAGGGTGAGGCCCACCTCGCCGACGCGGGCCAGCCGCGCCTGAACAGCGGCGCCGCGCTCGAAGCCGTCCTGATCCCCGCGCTCGTCGCCGCCGGCGTGGATGATCCGCGGATCTCGGTGTTGTTCACCGACGGGCCGCGGGGACCGAGGAGAGACTAGAATGAAAATGTCGGTTCGTGTTCTGCTCGCGATCGTCGGCATGGCGATCATCTTCGTGGGCGTGGTTACGAGCGACGACCCTCAGACGCAACTGGCGCTGATCATCGTCGGCATCCTGCTCATTCAGGGCGGCGTGTGGACGTTCGCGCAGCGGGTCGTGGGACCCCGGCGGCAGTTCCTGGCGTTGCGCAGCGAGGTCACCGACTTCCTGGGGCTCGTGCGGAATCTCAACGACCGCGCGCTGGAGAGCGGAGCGGCCCAGGACGCGGCCGACGCCGAGCGGCGGCGCATCCTGGCGGAGATGCACGCGCGCGTCGACCGCATGGCGGAGGCGGCGGGCAGGAAGGCGGCGGCGCGATGACGACG
>DATKCH010000033.1:0-2500 GCA_035513295.1 Longimicrobiales bacterium | reverse complement strand
CAAGGACGCGCTCGCGCCGAACCTGGTGCAGACGCTCGGCGGCACGCCCGCGTTCGTGCACGGCGGGCCCTTCGCCAACATCGCGCACGGCTGCAATTCGCTCATCGCGACGCGCGCGGGGCTCGCGCTGGGCGACATCGTCGTGACGGAAGCCGGCTTCGGGGCGGACCTGGGCGCCGAGAAGTTCTTCGACATCAAGTGCCGCGTCGGCGAGCTGCGCCCGAACGCGGTCGTCATCGTCGCCACGGTACGTGCCCTCAAGATGAACGGGGGAGCGGTATTGCAGACTATTCAACAGGAAGATGTCAACACCCTGCGCAAGGGTGTGGAAAACCTGATCGGACACGTGGAGAACGTGCGCAAGTTCGGCGTCCCGGCGGTCGTGGCGATCAACCGCTTCACGACGGACACGGACGACGAGCTGAAGGTCATCATCGACGCGTGCGAGGGCGTCGGCGCGCGCGCGGCGGTCGCGAACCCGCACGGCCAGGGCGGGGAGGGCACGCTCGACGCCGCCGACGCGGTGCTGGAGATCCTGGACGAGGGCCGCGCCGACTACCGCCCGCTCTACCCGCTCGACATGGGCCTCGCGGAGAAGATCGAGACGATCGCGCGCGAGATCTACGGCGCGGCGGGGGTCGACTTCGTGAACAGCGCGGCGAAGGACATCGAGCGGCTCGAAGCCGCCGGCCTCCGGGACGTACCGGTCTGCGTCGCAAAGACCCCGTACTCGTTCTCCGACGACCCGAAGAAGCTGGGCCGCCCACGCGGCTTCCGGATCGCGGTCCGCGAGGTGACTCCTTCAGCGGGGGCCGGCTTCGTGGTCGCCAAGACGGGCGACATCATGACCATGCCGGGGCTGCCCGCGCGGCCCGCGGCGCTGAACATGCGGGTGCTGCCGGACGGGAACGTGGAGGGGCTGTTCTAGAAGGATGTACGGGCGCCAAAGGCGATGCGGGGCGTAACGCTCTGCGTGCCGTCCCGGCGCGCGCAGGAGGTCAAGGTGAACCGACTCGAAGAGCACCGCGCCGCGTACCGCTACAACCGCTGGGCGATGGATCGCACCTTCGACGCCGTCGCCGTCCTGGACCCGGCGCTCCTCGACCAGGACCTCGGGTCCAGCTTCCCGACGCTCGCCGAGACGCTGCGGCACATCCAGCAGTCGGAGTGGGTCTGGCTGCGCCGCTGGAAGGGCACCTCTCCCCACGAGCTGCCCGAGGGGTGGGAGAGCCTCCCGCTGCCCGGCATCCGCAGGGAGTGGGAGGCGGTCGATGCCGAGCGGGCGGAGTTCCTGGAGCGCCTCGAGGAGCGCGACCTGGACCGGGAGCTGGACTATTCCAGCTTCGCCGGGGAGCCGCGCCGTCATCCCCTCTGGCAGCTTCTCCGCCACGTCGTGAACCACTCCAGCTACCACCGCGGGCAGGTCGTGACGATGCTGCGACAACTAGGCGAGGAAGCGGTGGGCACCGACATGGTGCGCTTCTTCGATTCCTGACGCCGAACACGGATCCCTTCAAGGGCGACCTCGGCCGCGCCCGGGTCGGTCGTCAGGGACCCCGGACGCTCGCGTTCCGCCGCGGCAACGCCCCGGACGCCCGAGGGGCATCGACCGCAAAGCAGTAGAAGAAGCCGTTCCCGCCCGTGCCCTGCAGGTCGGCCTGGCCACACCCCCGTGAGCCGTGCGCGGAGTTCCACGACGTCGGGTTGTCGCCCCCGCCCTGCCGATCGTGGTGACCGACCCGCGCGCTCCCGTCTCCCGCGCTGCTGGTCCAGTTGGAGCACGTGGTGTCGTCGCCGCCGGCGAAGGCCGTGCCGTCCAGCTGCGAGCCGGTCAGGATGTCGTGCATGTTCGGGGAGTCGCCCCGGCCGTTCACCGGATCGCCGTTCTCGGTGAGGATGGTCTGCTTGGTCAGGTTCGCCGAGTCGCCGTGCAGGTCGACGGGGTCGGTGGCGATCCGTACGCCCTCCACGTTGAACCACGGCCCGCTGCCGATCCGGTCGCGTGCGTTCACGGCGGGGCGGCCGCCTTCGGCGGTCGCGCTCAGGTAGGCGTGCCAGGTGAAGTCGCCGTACCCCGCGGCCTCCGCCAGCATCTGGCAGTGCGCGTCCGCGCCGTCGAGTCCGCCCAGGTTCGCGCCGTCGCCGGGCCCCGCGCTGGTGATGAAAAAGCTGACGGGCGGCTGTGCGTCGCCCGCGGCGCCCGTCTCCATCTGCCCGCCCGAGCCCGAAGCGCAGGCGGCACTGCCTGCGCCCGCGGCCAGCACTGCCGCGGCCGCGGCGAATCGATGGGGACCGCGGCGTCGAAGGGCGGGGGTGTGGTGCGTCATCGTCTCTCTCCAGGAATAAGGGCGGAGGCCTACCCCGGAATCCGCTCCAGCCAACCGCGAGCCTCCTCGATCCACGGCTGAAACTCCGGATCGGCATCCGCCCACGCCACCAGCAGCTCGCGGTAGTACCTCCGCGCGACCTCCGGCTGGCCGAGCCGGTCGGCGATGCGCGC
>DATKCH010000032.1:0-15001 GCA_035513295.1 Longimicrobiales bacterium | reverse complement strand
GCATCGCGGCCGGATACGGAAACGCCCCCGAAGCGAAAAGCTCCGGGGGCGTCCGATTTCACACTGTCCAAACCCGGCGCGATGGGCCGCGTCGGCTCGGATCAGGTCGATCGGCTAGATCGGCTCAGCGGCCGAAACGGCGATCGCTTGCCCGTGCCAGGTTGGACAGGATACTCGGACTGGACAAAGGATCACCTCCTTTTTTAGAGAAAACTTGGGGCGTTTCAAACCCGCAGTGTAATTCTAGCAAAACCGTCGCATCGGTCAAGCATGGGGACAATACGTTTGCGACGCCCAGCCGGACGTACTCCAAGGCCCCAACGCCCGAGACCCAATGCCCTCACTCGTCGATCAGACGGCCGGGCCTGAGCGCCTTCCGGCCGAAGCGGGCCCGCACGTCGTCGACCGCGCGGGACAGCTCCCGATCCCGCTCCGTCTCGACGACGGCGGCGGCCTCATCGAACAGCGCGAGCTGCCGGCCCGCGCCGCCGTCGAAGCCCGACAGCGCGACGCCCAGCAGCCGCGCGGGCGTGCGCCGGCGCTCGCGCAGCGTGGCCAGCAGGGCACGCGCGACCTGCTGGATCGCGCGGTCCGACTCCACCGGCTGCTCGAGGGTACGGCTGGCGCTGCGATTCCTGAAATCGGAGTCGCGGATGCGCACGGTCACGGTGCGGGCCTCGAGGCCCGCCTCGCGCAGGTCGCCGGCCGCGCGTACCGCCAGGGCCAGCAGCTCGCGCTGGAGGTCGTCGTCCCGATCCAGGTCGCGCGCGAACGTCTCGTCGCGCGAGATCGACTTCGCCACGCCGTGCGGTTCCACTACGGCGTCGTCGATGCCGCGGATCCGCTCGAAGAGCCAGTCGCCGCGCGCTCCCAGCCAGCCGCTGAGCGTCACGCGATCGTGCGCGAGCGCGTCCTCTACCCGGACCAGGCCGAAGCGGCGCAGCTCCTCCTGGAAGACGGGACCGATGCCGGGAATCGCGGCCAGCTCGACGCCGCGCATGAAGTCGAGCTCACGCCCTGGTTCGACGACGTGCACCCCCGACGGCTTGGCGAGCCGGACCGCGAGCTTCGCGACCAGCTTGTTGCTGGCGCCGCCCACCGAGACCGCGATGCCGGCGTCGCGCGCGACCGCGTCCTTCACACGTTGCGCGATGCCGACCAGCGGCTCTCCCTGATACAGCGCGTCCGTCCCCGTGAGGTCGAGATACGCCTCGTCGATCGACGCACGCTCGACGAGCGGCGTGAACGTCTCCAGCACGCGGTGCACGTCCTCGCTCTTCCGGCTGCACATCTCGCGCGGCACCGGGACCACGCGCGCGGCGGGGCACAGGCGCAGCGCCTGGCTCGTCGGCATGCCCGAGCGCACGCCGAACGCGCGCGTCGCATACGATGCCGAAGTGACGACACCCCTCGAATCGGTCGAGCCGCCGACCAGCAGCAGCTCCTCGCGACCGGCGCCTTCCGCATCGGCGAGGCGCGCGCACTGGACGAAGAACTGGTCGCAGTCGACCAGCAGGATCTTGCGGTGTGTCACCGGCCGTTCGGACGTGGGAAATTTCGAATGTCGCAAGATACCGAATCACGGCGTCCGCCCGCTGCGCCCGTCGCGGGCCGCTAGAGTGCCAGTGCCGGGGACGCCGCGGCCCGGACCATGCGCGCCTTCGCCCGGTGACGGAAACGAGCGGCCGGGACCGCCCGTGACCCGACCCACGGCCGTAGTCCGAATACCGAATACCGTATACAGAGTACGGCGTACAGCCCGCTTTCAGGGAGGAGCCATGCCGGACGAACGCAAAGATTTGATCGAGCAGGGCGTCGGCGCGCCGGAGGAGAGCCCGAAGGGACGCGCGGCGGCGGAGGAGCGCGCGCGTCGCGCCGCCGAGGCCCCGGAGGTGGAGGGAGCGATGGGCGGCACGTCCGACGCCGATTCGCCCGCGGACGAGGCCAGCCTCGAGGCGCAGCGTCGCGCCAGCGAGCGTCGCGCCGGCGAGGGCCGCGGCCCGGGCGAGGGCGCCGACTGAGGAGGTGGCGGTACGCGACCGGGCCGGCGCCCGGTCGCGCCGTTCATGCCTTCCGCGCGCGCACGACGAAGGACGCCGCCCCGGAGGAGCTCGCCACCTTGCGCGTCTCCTCCCTGTCGCTGTGCCCGAAGTAGTCCATGCGATGCAGCACCGTGACGTCCGTCAGGCCGGCACGCTCCATCTCGTTCAGATACTCCTGCGAGGTATGCGGTAGACGGTATCCGGTATCCGGTATCCGTAACCGGCATCCGGTATCCGGTATCCGGTATCCGAAGAACGGGTGGGTCGAGTACCGCCTACCGCCTACCGTCTACCGTCTACCGCCTACCGTATACCGCCTACTCCAGCAGCGTCGGCGCCGTCTCGGGCGCGGCCTGGAGGTCGCGCCGGCGGTTCAGGATGCGCGCGCAGGTGTTCCAGCGGAGCAGCGCCGAGTTGTCCCCGGGCGCGTGCACCGACTCAGCCTCTTCGAAGTAATCCATCGCACGGCGGAACCATTCGTAGGCGCCGTAGAGCGCGCCGGGCCCGCGTCGGCCGAGCTGGGCCTTGGCGGCCCGCTCGCACACGATACCCGCGTAGTATGCCTGCTCGTAGTCGCTGCCCAGTCCCTCGAGCTCGCGCAGCACCTGCTCGGGATCGCTGCCGCCATCCCGGCCGAACTGATCGGTCAGCGCGAGCACGAGCGCGACGCGCGCGGGACGATTGTCCGGGTTGACGGCGAGGATGTCGCGGCAGATGCTCTCCGCGTCGGCCGGCTCGTTCAGCAGGCGATAGCGCTCGGCCTTCAGGAGCGCCTTCTCGATCCCGTCCGGGGACAGCTTCTTCAGCTCGAACATGGCAGGCCTCGCTGCGCCGTCAGGCGCGCCGGTCCCGCTTCACCAGCCGTACCAGTTTGGCGAGCGGATCGTAGGCTCGATCGACCACGCGCTCCTTGAGCGGAATGATCGCGTTGTCCGTGATCTCGATGTGCTCGGGACAGACCTTCGTGCAGCACTTGGTGATGTTGCAGTAGCCGATGCCGTGCGCCTCGCGCAGCTCGTCGATCCGATCCTCGGCATCCAGCGGATGCATCTCCAGCGCGGCTACGTGCGCGTAGAAGCGCGGACCGACGAAGCTGTCGTGCTTCTGATGATCGCGCAGCACGTGGCACACGTCCTGGCACAGGAAGCACTCGATGCACTTCCGGAACTCCATCACCCGGTCCACGTCCGGCTGCGCCATGCGCCACGTGCCGTCCGGCGCGTCCGGCTCGCGCGCGCGGAACGGCCGGATCCGCTTCTTCACCTCGTAGTTCCACGACACGTCGGTAACCAGGTCGCGCACGATCGGGAACGCCTTCATCGGCTCGACCGTGACCGGCTCGTCGAGCGGCAGCTCGCTCAGGCGCGCCATGCACATGAGCCGCGGCATGCCGTTCACCTCGGCGGAACAGGAGCCGCACTTGCCGGCCTTGCAGTTCCAGCGCACCGCCAGGTCGTTGGCGTGCTCGGCCTGGATCTGGTGCACCGCGTCCAGCACCACCATGCCCTCGTGCACCTCGGTCTCGTAGCGGCGGAACTCGCCGCCGTCCGCGTCGCCGCGCCAGATGCTGAATGTCGCCGTTGCCATCAGCCCATCTCCTCGATGACGCGTCGCAGCTCGTCGGGTAGCGCAGGCACCGGCGCGCGCGTCACCCGCATCGCGCCGTCCTGCGTCCGGCTCACGATCAGATTGGTCCCGCCCCAGCTCTCGGCCTTGGCGGGGAAGTCCTCGCGGAAATGCGCGCCCCGGCTCTCCTGCCGCTCCAGCGCGGCGCGCGTTATCGCTTCCGCGACCGTCAGGAGGTTGTGCAGATCGAGCGCCGTGTGCCAGCCGGGGTTGTAGGCGCGATTCCCCGTGACGCCCGCGCGCGCCGCGCGCTGCTTCAGGCCCGAAAGCCGGTCGAGCGCCGCTCGCATGGCCTCCTCGTCGCGCACGATGCCGACGTTGTCCTGCATCAGGTCCTGGAGGTCGTGCTGCACCGCGAAGGGTCCTTCGCCCTCCCCGCTCCTCTCGAAGGGAGCGAGCGCGGAGCGGCCCAGCCCATCCAGTGCGGCGACGTCGATATGGACGGCGGCCTCCCGCGCTGCGAACTCCGCGGCGTGCTCGCCCGCGCGCTTGCCGAACACGAGCAGGTCGGAGAGCGAGTTGCCGCCCAGCCGATTCGCGCCGTGCAGACCCGCGGCGCACTCGCCCGCGGCGAACAAACCGGGCACCGTCGACATCTGCGTGTCCGGATCGACGCGCACGCCGCCCATCATGTAGTGCGTGGTCGGGCCCACCTCCATCGGCTGCTTCGTGATGTCGATGTCGGCGAGCTGCCTGAACTGATGGTACATGCTGGGCAGCTTGCGCTTGATGTGCTCCTCGGCGTCGGGCAGCTTCTCGTCGATCCATGCGATGTCGAGGAACACCCCGCCGTGCGGGCTGCCGCGTCCCCCGCGCACCTCGCGCATGATGCACCGGGCTACGTGATCGCGCGTGAGCAGCTCGGGTGGCCGGCGGGCCGCCCGGTCGCCCTGCGTGTAGCGCCAGCCTTCCTCGGGGTCCGCCGCGGTCGTGTCGCGGTAAAGCGGCGGAATGTCGTCGAACATGAAGCGACGACCTTCGCTGTTGCGCAGCACGCCGCCTTCGCCGCGCACGCCCTCGGTGACCAGAATGCCGCGCACGCTCGGCGGCCACACCATGCCGGTGGGATGAAACTGGACGAACTCCATGTCCATCAATTCGGCGCCGGCGTCGTACGCGAGCGTGTGACCGTCGCCGGTGTACTCCCAGCTGTTGCTGGTGATGCGGTAGGCGCGCCCGATGCCGCCCGTGGCGAGCACCACCGCGGCCGCCCGGAACACCACGAAGCGCCCGCGCTCGCGCTCGTACGCGACCGCCCCCGCGACGCGGCCGCCGTCCCTCAGCAGGCGCACGACGGTGACCTCCATGTGGACGTCCATGCCCCCGTGGACGCCGTGGTCCTGGAGGGTGCGGATCATCTCGAGGCCCGTGCGGTCTCCCACGTGCGCGAGGCGGGGGTAGGCGTGGCCGCCGAAGTTGCGCTGCAGGATGCGGCCGTCGTCGGTGCGGTCGAACAGCGCGCCCCACGCCTCCAGCTCGCGCACCCGCTCGGGCGCCTCGCGCGCGTGCAGCTCGGCCATGCGCCAGTTGTTGAGGTAGGCTCCGCCGCGCATGGTGTCGGCGAAGTGGACCCGCCAGCCGTCGCGCTCGTCCACGTTGGACAGCGCCGCGGCGATGCCCCCCTCGGCCATGACCGTGTGCGCCTTGCCGAGCAGCGACTTGCACACGACGCCGACCGAGACGCCGGCCGCCGACGCTTCGATCGCGGCGCGCAGCCCCGCGCCGCCGGCGCCGATGACGAGGACGTCGTGCTCGACCGTCTCCCAGCTCAAAGGATCCTCCAGTCGGTCCAGATCCCCATCGAGCACAGGCGCACGTACAGGTCCGAGAAGGCGACCCAGACGAGGCTGAACCAGGCCCACGTCATGTGCCGGCGGGTGAACCGGCCCACGCAGAAGTAGGCCTTCTGCTGGACGGGCCTCGACGACAGCCGCGTCAGCCGGCCGCCGACCAGGTGCCGAAGCGAGTGGCAGCCGAACGTGTAGCCCGCGAGCAGGAGGACGTTCAGCGCGAGGACCAGGGTGCCGGCGCCGACGCCGAATTCCGTGGCGCCGGTGGCGGGGTCGGTGAACCACAGCGCGCGCCACACGTCGTAGGACAGGATCACGAGGAACACGAGCGCGAGGTACAGGAAGTAGCGGTGGACGTTCTGCAGGAGCAGCGGGAAGTGCCGCTCGCCTAGGTAGCTCGCGCGCGGCTCGCCGACGGAGCACGCCGGGGGGTCGGCCCAGTGCGATTTGTAGTACGCGCCGCGGTAGTAGTAGCACGTCAGCCGGAAGCCCGCGGGCGCCCACAGGATCAGGAACGCGGGCGACCAAGGTAGCCACCCCGGATACCAGCCCGGTTTGGGGCCGAACCACGCGTGCTCCGAGGCGCCGAACAGCTCGGGCGAATAGAACGGCGACAGGTACGGCCCGAACGTGTAGTGCGCACCCTGGAACGCGGCCCACGTGGAGTAGACGATGAAGCCGGTCAACCCCAGGAAGACCAGCACGGGCACGCCCCACCACGCGTCGGTGCGCGACGTGGCCAGGAAGCCGCGCGGGGGGAGCGGTCGCGACAGCGGAGGGGGCGAGGCGGGCAGCGAGCGGGCTCTGGCGGCCGCGGAAGGGCCGCCCGGGTGGGCGGGCGGCGTCGCGGATGCTGCGGGGGGGGACGACGCTGCACTCATTCGACGCTCCTCGCTACTGTCGAACGGCTGTCCGGACGCGGGCGGGGAAAGTATGCCCGGGCGGGCGGACGCGCGCCACCGCGGGGCGGCTACCGGTCGGGTCCAACTCGCCTCGGTCCGCCGGCCTCCTGCTACTCCGGCGGCTGGCCGCGGCTACGGGGCCGTCGGCGGTGGTGGCAGGTCCACATCGACCGTCTCGCCGTCCCGCTCGACCACCAGCGTCCGGGTCTCGCCGATCGCGGGCCTGGGCCGCTCGGCCATCGCCCTCCTCGCGCCCCTCCGATAGGCCCTCCGGCGGATTCTCGTCCCGGTGCCTATGGTTCCCGAAAGCGATGTTCCAACTCGTTCGACTTTCGAACGAGTTGGACTTCGCCCGGGGAGATGAGCACGCCCGCCCCCCGCCACCGCTTCCCATGGCCGGTCGTCGAACGGCGGCCAGACACGGGGCGCCCGCCGGCGGCCGGGTTGCGCGCTGGCGGCCGGGCTGCGCGGCTAGGGCGCCGTCGGCGGTGGCGGTGGCGGCGCCGTGGTCGCCTGTGGGTGCGGCGCCGCCGCGTCGGCCGCCACAGGCCCTCCGCCGGAACGGGTCAGCGCCGCCCACAGCGTGATCGGGATGAGGACCAGGGTCACGAAGTAGAAATCGGCGCCGGGCAGCACCGTCTGCGGCGAGAAGATCCCCACCAGCGACGCGAGCGTCACCGGCAGCAGTCCCACCAGCACCCCCAGGAGCACGGTGGTCAGGCCGTACGCGTCCCGCTCCGCCAGGGTCGCGGTGGCATGGCTGTGGAGCATGGCGACGATCGCCGACCCGAAATAGTACACGATGAACAGGCCGAACATCACGTTGACCGCGACGTTCAAACCGCTCGTGGCGGGCGGGTTCATCACGATCAGGTAGACGATGATGATCGACACCAGCGTGGCGGGCCCGTAGATCGCCCACCTGGCCCAGCCCTGCTGCCTCCACCGCTTGGGCTTCGGATACGAGACCATCAGGTCCATCAGGAACGCGAAGCCGAACAGGATGGCGACGAGGGTCAGAGAGGTGGCCGCGGTCCTGATGGCGTACGAGCCGAAGTACGGTCCCGCGAAGAAGGCGAACGCGAGCCCGAGGCCTGTCAGCGCGAGCAGCTCGGCGTTCCGCGTCGGCGTCTTCAGGAACGCCAGCAGGCCGAAGACCAGGAACGCGAACCCGATCAGCACCGACACGTACGCCAGGGTGTTTGCCCTGCCCACGAGCCGCGTGTAGGTCAGGTCCACATCGACCGTCTCCCCGTCCCGGACCACCACGAGGGTCCGGGTCTCGCCGATCGCCGGCCTGGACCGCTCGGCGAGCGCCCTCGAGTCCTCGACCGCGATGCCGCCGATGCTGGTGATGTGATCGCCCACCCGCAGGCCGGCCGCCTCCGCGGGGCCGCCGGGGACCACCCGGGTGACGGTGTTGTCGCCGTCGGTCTGGTATCCGTTGTAGGGAAGGTTGGGCTGGTCGATCAGACCGAGCACCCCCCAGAGCGCGACGATCGCCGCCGCGATCAGGTACCAGGTCTTTCTTCCGGACAGGTCGGACATTGTCATGACCTCCGATCGGGTGTACCCGCGGGCGGGGCGCGGTGGGCGGCTCGGGGCGCGCGGGCGCCGAGCGCCACTTCGATTAGGCGCGAAATACGGGTGAGGCGTGCCGTCACCTCCTGCGGGTGTTGGCAGGAGCCGCAAAGATAGGGGCGGCGGCCACCGCGAGACAATCCGGTAGATCGCGGACGTGCGTCCCGACATCGGCCGTCCCCGCGCGGTGTCGAGGGTGGCCATCGCTTCGCTCCCGGGCGGACCGCCTGTCAGCCGCCCTCGTCCCTCCGGCGCTGCAGCGCGCGCGGGCCGCTCGGCGCCTCCTCCGCCTTGTCCGCCGGCGGGCGCGCGCCCGCCGCCCCCGCCATGCCCATGATGCCGGGGAGGTTCAGCGAGTCGGCGAGGCCCGAGGGCACGACCATGAGCGAGCCGCGCTTGACGATGCTCTCGTAGAGCATGTTCATCGCGCGCAGCTTCAGCGCGACGGGGCTGTCGGCGTAGGTGTCGGCGGCCTCCACGAACTTGGACGCGATCTCGGTCTCCGCGGTGCCGAGGATGATGCGCGCCTGGCGCTCGCGCTCGGCCTGCGCCTGGCGCGACATCGCCTCCTCCAGCGCCTCGGGGATCACCACGTCGCGGATCTCCACCGACTGCACCTGGATGCCCCAGTCGTGCATCTTGCGGTCGAGCGACTCCTGCAGGCCGCGGCCCAGCTCCTTGCGCGCCTGGATCAGCTCGGCGAGGTCGTGCTTGCCGATGGCGTCGCGGAGCGCGGTCTGCGCCGCGAGGATCACCGCCTCCTGATAGTCCTGCACCTCCAGCGCGGCGCGCTCGGCGTCGTAGACCACCCAGAAAGCGATCGCGTCCACGTCCACGGGCACGGTGTCCTTGGTCAGGCACGACTCCGCTCCGAACGCGGTGGTGCGGATGCGCTGGTCGATGTGGTAGCCGATGCGGTCGACGATGGGCACGATCGCGAAGAAACCCGGTCCGCGCAGGCCCTGGTAGCGGCCGAAGCGCAGGACCACCGCGCGCTCCCACTGGTCGGAGTACTTGATGGAGGAGCCGATCGCGAGCGCGGCCACGCCGGCGATCACGCCCGCGATGGGGAGCGCGAGGCCGGCGAGCGCCAGGCCGCCGAGGACGCCGCCGGCGCCCAGCAGGCCGGCGGTCAGCGCGGGCACCGGGTAACGGGTGTCGTTGGGGGAGCTCTTCACGGAGGTCCTCTTCGCGAGCGCGGTCGAGCGCTCGATGCGCCCGAAAATGGACGTGTCGTTCATGCGTGCGACCCGGGCCTGAGGGATGCGGGATCGGCCTCGCGGAACTCGCCGATCGTCTCCAGGAGGTCCACGACGTCGAAGCCGATGGCGGCCGCGCGCTCCACCGCCTCGCCGCATATGTCGTGCAGCTCGCGGTAGCGCTCGCGCTCCTCCTCGGACGGCGGCGAGAGGCCCACGAAGGTGCCCTCCCCCCGGCGCGTCGTGGTGACCCCGAGCCGCTCGAGCTGGTCGTACGCGCCCTCCACGAGGCGCGGGCTCACGCCGAGCGCCACCGCCATCTCGCGCGCGGTCGGCAGGCGTTCGCCGACCTCGAGGGTTCCATCGACCACCCAGCGCCAGAGGTCCTGGACGATGAGGTGCGCGACCGGCTGGCCGCCCCGCTCGCCGATCCGCGCCGCCAGGCGTCGGGAGATGGGGTGCATGGCCATCGATGGGAACTCCGCACGGGTGGAGTGCGCGTACGAAGGCGAACAATAGCGCGCCGCCGGAGCGGGCGCATGGGGAGCGCGCCCGGCAGAAGCCCGCGGCTTGCGATGTGCATCCGTCGGCGGTGTAGGATGCATGGGGCACCGACCCCGGACCGAACGTTCTCCAGTGGGGCACCGCAATGCTCACTTCGGATCAACTGATCTCGCTTTACCGCGACCTGCGCTCGACCCCCGTGCTGAGCGTGTACGTCAACGCGGACCAGCACGACCCGGCGAACCGCTCCGCCTGGCGCGTCCGCCTCGACAACCAGATCCGCGAGGTTCGCGCCTCGCTCGACGCCAACGGGGCCCATTCCGCCGACGCCTTCGACAGGGCCCTCGCCCACATCACCGCCGCGCTGCGGCCCCACGACGGATTCCTTCCCGGCCCCGGCTGGGTCGGTTTCGCGACCGCCGACGCGCCGCTCGTGATGGAGAGCGTTCCCGTGCCCATGCCGACGCTCGTACGCTGGGAGGACGGCCTGCGCGTGGCGCCGTACCTGCGGGGTCTGAAGCAGGCGCGCCCCGTCGTCGTCGCCATCGTCGACAGCCGCCGGGCCCGCATATACGTCTATGGCGCCGGGGAGCTGGCGGAGCCGATCGACCTCGCCGCCGACCAGGACCTGGAGGGCTTTTCCGACTCCGCCACTTCGAAGCGCGCCTCCACCAGCAGCGGCGTCCGCGGCGCGACCGCGCGCGACGCCGGCCAGGCGGTTCAGCGCGCGCACATGGAGCGCATGCTGGAGGAATGCGCCCGCCACATCGTAGAGCTCGCCGGAGCGGACGGGTTCGTGGTCCTGGGCGGCGTCCACGGGCCCGCCGCCGCGCTCGCGCGCAGGCTCCCGGATGCGCTCGGCGAGCGCTGCGTGGAGCGCCCGGCGCTGCACCTGGACATGACCCCGCCGCAGATCAAGGACGAGGTCGAGGACGCCGCGTCCGGGCTGTCGCGCGAGCTGCAGGAGAGGCGCGCGCGCGAGGTCGTCGACATCGCCGCCGCGGGCGGAGACGCGAGCCTCGGCTGGGACGAAACCGCGCGCGCCGTGAGCGAGCGGCGGGCCCGCCGGGTCTACGTGTCGGCGGCCGCCCGCGAGAACCGACCGGACGACATAGACCGGCTGGTGGGGACCGCGTTCGAGGGAGGCGCCGAGGCCGCCGAGCTGGCGGGCGCCGGCGGGGAGCTGCTCGACCGGAAAGCCGGGGGCGTGGCGGCGCTCCTGCGCTACCGGACGGATCCGCCGCAGGACGCGGGCGGCTGAGGATGGGTAGGACGGAGCGGGGCCGGCTCACCGACTGTCGGCGGCCGGCCCCGTGTACGGCGGATTGGTTACTTCTTGCCTCGTGACTTTGCCGCCGGCTTCTTCTTGGCGGCCGGCTTCTTCTTGGCGGCCGACTTCTTCGCCGCCGTCTTCTTGGCCGGTTTCTTCGCCGCCGTCTTCTTGGCCGGTTTCCTCGCCGCCGTCTTCTTGGCTGGTTTCTTCGCCTTCGACGCTGCGGATCCCGCCTTCCTCCCCGTCGTCTTCCTCGTAGCCACGGCGTCCTCCCAGGAGTAGTGAAGCAAACAGCTCACCGCAAACATCGATGCAATGCGCGCGCACCGTCAAGGTTCATTATAGTGACGCGTCGCGAGCTCTGCCGCGCCGCACCCCCGGATGCTACATAGAATGTGCGGCTCAGCGCTCCCACTGCGGGTCCGTACGACAGTCCCACCAGCACCCCCGCACCCCGGAGATTCCATGCCCCTCGCTGCGCGCTCGTCACGGGGCGCGCCTCCCGCTCAGGGCGCGCACGAGCTCGGCCTTAGACATCGAACTCCGGCCCGGGACGTCGCGGCGCCGGGCTTCCTCGTAGAGTTCCGCCTTGGTGCGGGACGCGAGCTCCTTCGCGGAGCTCCCCGTATCGGACGCGTCCGGTGACGCGCGCTTCGGTTGCGCGCGAAGGCTTTGCTTGAGCGCGGCCATCAGGTCGATGACCTGCCCGTCGGCCGCGTCCTCCCCGACGGCCTCGTCCACCTCGATGACGCCTTCACCCGCCCTGCGTTTCCCGCGCGCCAGGGCCTCGAGGCGTCGGGCGTGCTCGTCCTGGAGCTCGGACCGGACGATGGCGTCGCGCGAGGCGCGCGCCACGGCTTCCTTCATCGCCTCGACGCTCCGCCGGTCGGCATCCGGCCTCTCACCCAGGTCGACGTCCGCGGGCGTCCTGATCTCGTCGTGGAACCGCAGAGTCTCCGCGCGCAGGATCCCGCCGCGCGCCAGGATCGCCACGAGGTACTCGCGCGTCCGCATGACGAAGGTCGCGATGCCCGCGGTCCCGCTTTCCTCCATCGCGTCGGCGAGCAAACGATACGGCTTGGTCGAATCCCCGGCGGGAGCCAGGATGTACGCCCGGTCGAACGTGAATGGATCCAGCGCATCGATGGGGACGAAGCGTCGGAGGTCGATGTCGCGCGATTTCCGCGGCTCGAGCCCTTCGAGCTCCTCGTCCGTGAGGACGACGAAGGACCCGTCGTCGAGTTCGTATCCGCGCACGAGCTCGTCGTAGGCGACCTCGCGTTCGTGGCGGGGACACCAGTAGCGCCGCTCGAGGGGGGTCCCCTCGGGCGCGAGCATCCGCAGCCCGGTAGACACCTGGCGGTAGGCGGGGAAGAGGCTGACCGGGACGTTGACGAGCCCGAACGAGATGCTGCCGTTCCACAGCCCCCGCGCCGACCGCGCGGGCCGCTCCTCAGGCAACGGCCTGCCCGTTGCGGGCGGCCTCGAGGCTCTTCGCGAGCGCCTCCCGCAACGCCTCCTCGCCGGTCGGTTCCGAGCGGTAGTCCTCCAGACGGATCGTCCGCCCTGCGCGCTTGGCCTCGATCAGCTCCAGCACGCGCTCGCGGTGCTCGTCGTGCCACTCGGCCGGGTCCCACTCCCCGGCGAGCGCGGCGATGAGCTGGCGCGCCATGGACAGCTCCTGCGCGCTCAGCGCGCGCCCTTCCGGCGCCTCCAGCTCGGCGTCGGCCACGACCTCGTCGGCCGAGCGCAGCGTGATGAGGGCGAGCCGCCCCCGCTCGGCGCGCAGCGCGCCGACGTACGTCCGCCTGCGCATGACCCAGCGCGCCACGCCTTCGCGGCCGGCGTCTTCCAGCGCGGACGACAGCGCGCCGTAGGCCTCCTCGTCGCCGTCGGGTCCGAGCCAGTAGGGCCTGTCGTACCAGCGGTGATCGATCCGGCTCGGATCGACGAACCGCTTCACGTCGATGATGCGGGAGCTCTCCGGCTCGAGCGTCGCGAGTTCGTCATCGCCGAGCATCACGAGCGTGCCGGCGTCCAGGCGATAGCCGCGCCGGACGGCCGAGCGCGGCACCACCACTCCGGTCCGCGGATGGACGAGGCGCTGCTCCACGGGCACCAGGTCGTCGCCGTGCAGCAGCCGGAAGTGGATGCGGCGGTCGGTCACGGCGGAGTACAGCTTCGCCGGTACCACGGCCTCGCCGAAGCGGATCACGCCCTTCCAGATCGCCCGGGCCACGGCTCAACCTCCCGCGCCGGCGGATTCCGCGCGCGCTGGTTCCGCCCCCCCGCGCGTCCCCTCGCTGCCCTCGTCCTCGTCGGGTCCGCAGTCGCGGCAGGTGACGCGCGCGGCGCGCGCGCGTACGACGCAGAAAGGGCACATCGGCAGGTCGCAGTCCGCGCACCGTGCCTGCACCTCGTAGACGTACGTTTGGAGACAGAAGCCGCAGCGTTCGGTTTCCGCGTCCGCGCGCCCGGGGCGCGCCGGCGTGGGGAGTTTCGCGCTCATGGACGGCCGCCAGCGCAAGGATCTCGCCAGCGCCGGCTGGGCTCCGCTCGCCAGGCCGGCCATTCTCCCGTCGCCGGGTGCCGGCGCCGGATCCGCGCGACGTCGAGGGCGCGCGCCGGGCGCGTTCACCGAAATGGACGCAGGACGACGTCATCCGGCACCCCGCGTTCCACGGGCTGCGGGAGGACAAGGAGCCGGACGGGATCGTGCGCGAACGGGAGCGTACGGTGCCGGAACCGAAGAAGAAGCGAGCGCCCGAGGAGGGTCCCGCACGAGGGGCGTGAAGCGCGGGGTTCGAGATCGTTGACTTGAAAATAAATGAGGGGCGGCGTACGCCGCCCCCCCCTCTGCACCAGCCGGTAGCTCCTCCGGTGGCTCCTACCGAGCCCGAGCGGGTGCTAGTTGCGCGCCGGGATCTTGTGCAGCGTCGAGTTGAACACCTCGTAGGTCTGCACCGTGGGCGTGCCCTCGATCACGTTCGAGAGGCTCTTCAGCACTGTCGGATAGGTGTCGCGGCCATAGGCGTCCGCGTTTTCCTTGCGATCCCACATGCTGATCGACACGGCTTCGGCGCCGTCCGACCCGACGAACGCGAGTTCGTCCCTGAAACCGTCCTGCTTCCGAAGCATGGGGAGGACATCCGTCTCCAGAGTCCGGCTGAACTCGTTGGCCGAATTGGCCTTGAGGTGCAGTGTGACGTTGCGTGCGTACATAATGCGACTCCCTTCGTAAACCAACATGAACCCGACTCGCGGGGCGCTTCCGATCTACCCTCAATATACCCTACTTAACCGTTCTTGTCAAGTGAATGACCTTATATTATCCTATGTTAACTCCCAAGGTAAATCTGGGCAGGCGGGGGCGATAGGAGAATCCCATGGACGTCTCGTTCGTGATCCGGCGGCGGCTCAAGGAGTTGGGATTGGGGCAGAAAGGCCTCGCCCGGGCCGCTCGCGTCACCGAGTCCTACGTGTCCCAACTCCTGACGCAGAAGAAGGCCCCCCCGGCGCCGAACCGGACGGACATCTACGAGAAGATGGACAGGTTCCTGGAGCTGCCGACCGGGGAGCTCGCCAGGGTCGCAGACGCTCAGCGGAAGGAGCAATTGAAACGGGAGTTGGGGGACGAGCCCGCCCCCCTCTTCCGCGAAGTCCGCGCCTTGATCCTGAGCAAATGCGCTCCCGGGAGCGAAAGACTGATCCGCACGAACTTCGAGAGGCAGGCCTTCGGGGAGGTCGAGCGGCTGGTCACCCAGACGCTGCTCGACGTGATCAAGGGAGTGGCCAGGAAGGAGCTGGAGAACGAAGTCTGGCTCCGCACGGTGGCCGAACTCGGCGGCCGAAGCATCGAGGAGATCCGCGTCACCGTCCTGGAATTCCTCGATACGGACGTCTTCCATCTGTCGCGGGAACACTGCGGCTCGTTCCTCGATCCGCTGATCGAATCCTGGGACATCGATCTCATGACGTTCGCCCTGGACATTGTCCTGAACCCCAGAGTGTTCTCCCGGCCCGCGAAGAGATTCGAATTCATCGAGCGGGAAGCCGACCGGCGTTTCGCCGACGAACCTGGGTT
>DATKCH010000031.1:0-14930 GCA_035513295.1 Longimicrobiales bacterium | reverse complement strand
GGCGATATCCGGCGCGACCACACGCCGGCGGACGTGGACCGGCTGCGCGGCACGGTCCGCGTCGAGCACACGCTCGCCCGGGCGGGGGCGGAACGGCTTCGGCGGTTGCTCGCGACGACGGATTACGTCGCGGCGCTGGGGGCCCTCACGGGCGCGCAGGCCATGCAGCAGGTGCGGGCGGGCCTGAGCGCGATCTACGTGAGCGGCTGGCAGGTCGCCGCGGACGCCAACCTGTCGGGCGAGATGTACCCCGACCAGAGCCTCTATCCTTGCAACAGCGTCCCCGCGCTCGTCCGAACCATCAACCGCACGCTGATGCGGGCCGACCAGATCCATCACCTCGAGGGCGACGTGTCGGTCCACTGGATGGCCCCGATCGTCGCGGACGCGGAGGCGGGTTTCGGAGGCCCCCTGCACGCGTTCGAGCTGATGAAAGCGATGATCGAGGCCGGCGCCGCGGGGGTCCACTTCGAGGACCAGCTCGCGTCGGAGAAAAAGTGCGGGCACCTGGGGGGGAAGGTCCTGGTGCCGACCTCCACATTCGTGCAGACGCTCAGGGCCGCCAGGCTCGCGGCCGATGTGTGCGACGTTCCCACCGTGCTGATCGCCCGAACGGACGCAGAGAGCGCCACCCTGCTGACGAGCGACATCTGCGAAGAGGACGCGCCGTTCCTCACGGGCGAACGGACGCCCGAGGGGTTCCACCGCGTGCGCCCGGGAATGGAGATCGCCGTGGCCCGAGCGCTGGCCTACGCGCCGTATGCCGACCTCGTGTGGATGGAGACGAAGACGCCGGACCTGGCCGACGCCCGGACGTTCGCGGAGGCCGTCCACGAACGGTTCCCCGGCAAGCTCCTGGCCTACAATTGCTCACCCTCGTTCAACTGGAGACGCCACCTGGACGCCTCCGACATCGCCCGCTTTCAGCGGGAGCTGGGCGCCATGGGCTACCGCTTCCAGTTCGTGACGCTGGCCGGGTTCCACTCCCTGAACCACGGCATGTACGAGCTGGCGCTGGGCTACCGGGAGCGCGGCATGGAGGCATATTCCGAGTTGCAGGAGGCCGAGTTCGCCGCGGAGGCGCGGGGCTACACCGCCACGAAGCACCAGCGCGAGGTCGGCAACACCTACTTCGACGCGGTGCGCGAGGTGGTGACCGGCGGCGTCTCCAGCACCGCCGCGATGTCGGGATCCACCGAGGAGGCGCAGTTCGCGTGACCGTCAGGGCCGGGGGACTTCCACCCCCCGGCCTCCTCGACGACCTTTCCCCCACCGCCCCCGGGTTTCCCGGGGCCCCGGTCCTACGAGCCGGCGCCCGGCGCCGGCATGCTGCTGTTCCAGATGTCAGCGGCCAGCTTCCACTCGCCGTCCACCTTCTCCCAGGTGGCCATGTAGGGGCCGTGGTCTGCGTGGCCGCCGTCCGCGTCCATGGCGACGTACCTGCCCACCTCGATGGCCATGTCACCGGCCACTTCGAGGGACGTCGTCTCGAGGGCGGTCGTGAATCCCGGCGCCGCGTCGAACCCCGCCTGCATCAGGGCCTGGATCGCCTCGCGCCCCGTGACCGGTTCCATGTTCGGCGCCATGACCGTGGCGTCCTCGGCGTAGAGCGCGGCCACGCCGGCTGCGTCGCCGGCGTTGTACGCCTCCTCCCACGCCTCGTTCGCGACCGCGATCGCGGCCGCCGCCTCAGCCGCTGCCTGGTCCTCATCCTGCGCGAGCGCCGGCGCCGGGGCCGTCGCCATCGCGGCCGCCAGCAACGCTCCTGTCCACTTCCGCATGGGTTCCATCCTCCTGGGGGACGAGCCGCGCACCCGACCCTCGTCGGGGCGCGCGAGTCGATCTCGCGCGAGCGGCCCACCCCGAGACGCCCGCGGCGGGCTGACGAAAGGTGCCGGCGCGCCCGATGTCAATGGCCGGCGCCGGACCGGCGCGCGCTTGACACCCTGATCCGCCTTGCCGCATCGTTTCCAATGATTCCCTTCCCCCGCAGGACGGCGCCCGGAGCGCATCCACGGGCGCGTTCCGTCGCGGGTGCCGTCGCGCGCCTTCCCGGCCCGTCGCGCGCCCCCGGAACACTTCACCACGGCAGGCAGGCAGGCGTCCGATGAGCACGGCGACCCTGGAATCCCTGAAATACTCCGCCGTCCGGAACTACGTCGGCGGGACGTTCGCGCAGGCCGGCGGCGATTCGCTGGATGTCTTCGATCCGCGCGCGGGCGCGGTCATCGCTCGCGTCGGCATGTCGGGCGCGGAAGACGTCGACGCGGCGGTGCAGGCCGCCCGGGCGGCGTTCCCCGGGTGGTCCACGACGCCCATCAAGGAGCGCTCGCAGGTCTTCTATCGATACCGTTCCCTGCTCGAGGGGCGCCTGGAGGAGCTCGCGGCGCTCGTGTCCGAGGAAAACGGCAAGGTGCTCTCCGAGGCCACCGCCGAGGTGCTCAAGTCTATCGAGCTCACGGAATTCGCGTGCTCGCTTCCGCAGATCGTGGCCGGCGAGGTGATGGAAGTGAGCCGCGGCGTGGAGTGCCGTATCGAGCGCCGGCCGGTGGGCGTCGTGGCCTCGATCACGCCCTTCAACTTCCCTAACATGGTCCCGAACTGGACCGTGCCGAACGCGCTCATGCTGGGAAACTGCATGGTGCTCAAGCCGTCCGAGCTGGTGCCGCTGAGCGCCAACCGGATCGCCGAGCTGCTGGCGGAGGCCGGCCTGCCGCCAGGCGTATTCAACGTCGTGCACGGCGGCACCGACGCCGTCGGGGCGATCTGCGACCACCCGGGCATCGCCGCGGTGAGTTTCGTCGGATCGACCCGCGTCGCGAAGATCGTCTACCGCCGCGCTTCGGCGAACCTCAAGCGCGTGCTCGCCCTCGGCGGGGCGAAAAACCACCTGATCGTGCTGCCGGACGCCGACCCCGGAATGACCGCCGACAACGTCGCCGCGTCCATGTCCGGGTGCGCGGGTCAGCGGTGCATGGCGGCGTCCGTGATGGTGGCGGTCTCCGAGGCGGATTCGATGATCCCGCGCGTGGCGGAGGCCGCGCGGGCGATCGTGCCCGGGCGGGACCTGGGGCCGGTGGTCTCCGCGGCCGCGCGCGATCGCATCGTCAAGTACATCGACGAGGCGGAGGCCGCCGGCGCCGAGGTGTTGCTGGACGGTCGCGGGGTGACGGTCGAGGGGCACGAGGACGGCTTCTGGGTCGGCCCGACCGTCATCGACCGTGTCACCCCGGACATGCGCATCGCGCAGGAGGAGGTATTCGGGCCGGTGCTCGCGATCATCCGCGCGTCGGACGCCGACGACGCGATCCGCATCGAAAACGCCTCGCCGTACGGCAACGCGTCATCGGTGTATACCGAGAGCGGTGGGATGGCGCGCTACGTCACCGAGCGGGTGAGCGCCGGGATGGTCGGGGTCAACGTCGGGGTGCCGGTCCCGCGCGAGCCGTTCAGCTTCGGCGGCTGGAACGAATCCAGATTCGGGATCGGCGACATCACCGGCCGGGGCTCCCTGGAGCTCTGGACGCAGAACCGGAAGACCACGACCAAGTGGAACAGGGAAGCCGGCGTAAACTGGATGTCATGATGAGAATAGACACGAGCGTGACCTTTACCGGGATCCGTTTCGAGAACCCGTTCCTCCTGTCCTCCGCGCCTCCGACGGAGTCCGAGGCCAACATCCAGCGCGCATACGAGGCGGGCTGGGGCGGCGTGGTCTGCAAGACCATCGGCCTGCACCCGGTCGTCAACGTGTACGGCGCGCGCACCAAGTTCCTGCGCACCGATCCGGAGACGAGCTTCGTCACCATGAAGAAGGCGCCGGGGGCGGCGCTGCATTCGTCCTGGAACTGGGAGCTGATCTCGGACAAGCCGCTGGACTGGTGGCTCCCGCGCATCGAGCGCATCAAGGCCGAGAACCCGCACAAGGTGCTGGTCGCCTCCATCATGGCCGGTTCCGGCTCGGACGAGGAATTGCGCGCGTGGCAGACGCTGGCGCAGGGGTGCCAGGGGGCGGGCGCGGACGCGCTGGAGCTGAACTTCTCGTGTCCCCACATGGACCGGAAGGACATGGGCTCCAACATCGGCCAGGAGCCCGAGCTCTGCTCGTACGTGACCGAGGCGGTCGTCGAGGTCGCGAGAATACCGGTGTGGTGCAAGCTGACGCCCTCCACCGACGACATCGCGGCGGAGGCCGGGGCGTGCTACCGCGGCGGGGCGAGCGCCGTGGTGTCCTCGAACACGTTCTCCTCGCTGCCCCCCCTCGACCTGGAATCCCTCGAGTTCGAGATCAACGTGGACGGGCTCGTGTCCACGGGCGGGCTCGGCGGACCCGCGATCCTGCCCCTGTCGCTCGCGAACATGGCCAAGATCGCGACGGCGCACCCCGATGGTGAGTACTCCGGGATCGGAGGCGTGTCCGACTTCCGCCAGGCGCTCAACTACTTCCTCCTCGGGTGCGGCACGGTGCAGGTCTGCACCGCCGCGATGCTGGACCGCGCGATCGGGCCCAGCGTGATCCGGCGACTGAACGACGGGCTCGTCGAGTTTCTGGAGGCCCACGCCGAGGACGGCTGGACATCGGTGGAGGACTTCCGGGGGATCCGCCGCGACCGGATCGTCGCGCAGTCGCAGATCCGCCGCCCCGACGACGCCGACTACCACGGCGGCCACGGCGCGATGGAAGGCTACGCGGACCCGGCGGGGGAGCCGGCGCATGCATGAAGCCGCCGCGCGGGAGGTGCGCCCGGGCGGGTTCGCGCGCAGTGCCCCGGCCATGCCGGCGTGCGCCCACGTGCCGCGCTCCTACGACGGGCCGTCCCGCGACGAAGTACTGGCGCTTCGCAAGGAGTACGTGAACCCCGCCGTGTTCACGCTCTACCGCGAGCCGATCATGATCGTCGAGGGCTGGATGCAGTGGCTCTTCGACGAGACCGGCCGGCGCTACCTGGACATGATCGCGGGCATCGTGACGGTCTCGTGCGGGCACGCGCACCCCGGGGTCACGCGCGCGGTCACGCGGCAAGTCGAGACCCTGCAGCACGCGACCACGATCTACCTGCACCCCAACCTGCCGCTGCTGGCGAAGAAGCTGGCGTCGAAGATGCCCGACGGGCTGGACGTGACCTACTTTGTGAACAGCGGCAGCGAGGCGAACGACCTGGCGATCACGATGGCCCGCCTGCATACGGGCCACGTCGACGTGATCGCGCTGCGCAACGCCTACCACGGCACCTCCCCGGCCGCGCTCGGGCTGACCTCGCACAGCACCTGGAAATACCCGGTGCCGCAGAACACCCGCGTGCACCACGCGCTGTGCCCGGACCCGTACCGCAACCCTTTCGAAGGGTCGCCGGAAGACGTCGCGCGCAGGAGCGCCGACGACATCCGCGAGCTGATCCGCTACTCCACGCCGGGACAGGTGGCGGCGTTCATCTCCGAGCCCATCCAGGGCGTGGGCGGCGCGACGCTGGGAGCGCCGAACTACCTGCGCGAGGCGTACGCGGTGGTGCGCGAGCACGGCGGGCTGTGCATCGCCGACGAGGTGCAGACCGGCTTCGGCCGCACGGGCGCGCACTACTGGGGCTTCCAGAACTACGACGTCACCCCCGACATCGTCACGATGGCCAAGGGCCTCGGCAACGGCGCCCCCATCGCCGCGGTCACCACCACCGCGGAGATCGCCTCCTCGCTGACGCGGCGGATCCACTTCAACACGTTCGGCGGGAATCCCGTGTCGATGGCGGCGGCCCTCGCGGTCCTGGACGCGATCGACGAGGAAGGGCTGCAGGAGAACTGTCGCGTCCTGGGCGCGCGCCTGAAGGACGGGCTGGAGGAGCTCGCGACGCGCCACGACGTGATCGGTGATGTGCGCGGGCTGGGGCTCATGCTGGGGGTGGAGCTGGTCCGGGACAGGACCACCAAGGAGCCCGCGCAGGACGCGACCGCCGGGGTGCTGGAGCAGGCGCGCGAGCGCGGCGTGCTGATCGGCAAGGGCGGCTTTTTCGGCAACGTGCTGCGGATCAAGCCGCCCATGTGCGTCACCGCCGAGGACGTGGACTTCACCCTGGCCGTGCTGGACGAATCCCTGGAGGCAGTGAGGGGCTGAGCGGGCGAAGCCCGGACGGCCGGGATACGGGGAGAACGAGGAACGGGCGAGGCGATGAGCTACACGCGCGTGGTGCGGGGCGGAAAGGTGGTGACCCCGGACGGGGTCGTCGACGCCGACGTCGGTATCGAAGGGGAGAAGATCGCGGCAGTCGGGCCCGACCTGAGCGCGAACGGCGCCGACGTCGTGGACGCCGGGGGCCACTACGTGATTCCGGGCGTGCTGGACGTGCACGTGCACCTGGAGCTGCCCTTCTGCGGCACGGTCTCGGCCGATGACTACCGCACGGGCTCGCGCGCGGGCGCGCGCGGGGGCGTGACCACCGTCATCGACTTCGCGATCCCCTACGAAGGCGACTCGCTTTCGGACGCCGCCGACAACTGGCTCGCCAAGGCCGAGGGCAAGTCGCTCATCGACTACACCTTCCACATCTGCGTGACCCGCTGGGACGAGCACCGGGACCAGATCGAGGGCATGGTCGAGCGCGGCTTCCCGACCTTCAAGGAGTTCATGATCTACGAGTCGGAGGGCTGGCAGTCCGACGACCGCGCGCTCTTCGGGACGCTCGAGAAGATGAAGGAGCTGGGCGCGATGCTCCTGGTGCACGCCGAGTCCGCGCGCGTCCTGGACGAGCTGATCGCGCGCCACCACACGCCGGAGCTGATGCGCGAACACGGCGCGCGGCTGCACGCGATGAGCCGGCCGAACTTCATCGAGGCGGAGGCGGTCCAGCGGGCCGTCGCCTGGAGCGAGGCCACCGGGGGCAAGCTCTACGTCGTGCACATGTCGACGGGCGAGGGGGCCGACATCGTCAAGGCTGCGCAGGCGCGCGGCGTGCCGGTGATCGCCGAGACGTGCGTGCAGTACCTCGTCCTGGACGACTCCGTGTTCGGCCGCGAGGACGGTCACCTGTACGCGTGCTGTCCGCAGCTCAAGAAGCCCGAGGATTCCGAGCGCCTCTGGCGCGGTCTGCGCGACGGGGAAGTGTCCGTCATCTCCACCGACACGTGCACGTTCACGCGCGAGCAGAAGGCGATGTGGGAGGGCGACTTCACGAAGATCCCCATGGGCATGCCCGGGCTGGAGACGCTGATGCCCCTGACGTATACCCACGGCGTGCTGGGCGGACGGCTCTCGATCGAGGAGATGTGCCGGAAGCTCTGCACGGCGCCCGCCCGCATCATGGGGCTCGGCGACCGGAAGGGGGCCATCGCGGTGGGAATGGACGCCGATCTCGCGGTGATTCATCCCGAGCAGCGCCTGACCGTGGACCCCGGTGGCATGGAGACCAACGCGGACTGGTCCCCGTACGAGGGGTGGGATCTGGCCGGGTTCGCGCGCACGACGCTGTCGCGAGGCGACGTGATCGTGGACGACTACGCGGTCGTCGGCGCGGAGGGCAGGGGCAAGTGGCTGCATAGGACCACCGGCGCGCTCGGCCGGTGAGCCGGCAGCGTTCCGTGGCCGTTCCGCCCACCCCCGACCTGGCGGACGTGCCCAGCGGGCTGGAGGACAGTCCGCTCTGGAACCCAGACCTCGCGCCTACCCCGCCCCACGCGCGCACCTGGACCACCTACAACATCGCCGCGCTGTGGATCGGCATGGGCGTGGTGATCACCACCTACACCCTCGCGTCGGGCTTGATGCAGCAGGGCATGACGTGGTGGCAGGCGCTGGCGACGATTCTGCTGGGCAACACCATCGTGCTGATCCCGATGGTGCTGAACGCCCACGCCGGGACCAAGTACGGGATCTCCTTCCCGGTGATGTGCCGCGCGAGCTTCGGGGTTTACGGCGCCAACATACCCGCGCTGCTGCGAGCGGCGGTCGCGTGCGGCTGGTTCGGCATCCAGACCTGGATTGGCGGACTGGCGCTTAGCGCGTTGCTCACCGCGGCGTGGCCCGGCTGGTCGGAGCTTCCGGGGGCCACCTGGATCGCCTTCGGCGCGTTCTGGCTGATCCAGGTGCTGATCATCCTGCGCGGCACCGAAGGCGTGAAGAAGCTCGAGAGCCTGGCGGCCCCGCTCCTGCTCGCGGGCGGCGTCGTCCTGCTGGTGTGGGCGGTCCGCGCGGGCGGAGGGCTGGGCAGCGTGCTCAGGCAGTCGGAGCGGCTGGGCGGGGACGTGGCCAACTTCTGGGCGGTCTTTCCGGCGGGTCTCACGGCCGCGGTGGGCTACTGGGCCACGCTCAGCCTGAACATCCCGGATTTCACCCGGTACGCGCGGAGCCAGCGCTCCCAGATGCTGGGTCAGGCGCTCGGACTGCCCACCACGATGACGGCGTTCGCCTTCATCGGGGTCGCGGTCACGGCGGCCACGATGGTGGTGTTCGGCGAGGCGATCTGGGACCCCGTCGAGCTGATCGCTCGCATCGGCACGCCCGCGGTCATCATCGGCGGCGCGCTGGTGGTGGTGATCGCGCAGATCTCCACCAACATGGCGGCCAACGTCGTCTCCCCGGCGAACGACTTTTCGAACCTCGCGCCGCGCCACATAAGCTTCGTGACGGGCGGGCTGATCACCGCCGTGATCGGTATCCTCATCATGCCCTGGCGCCTCTACTCGGACGCCGCCGCATACATCTTCACCTGGCTGATCGGCTACTCGAGCCTGATGGGCGCGCTGGGCGGGATCCTGATCGCGGACTACTGGGTGCTGCGCGGCCAGCGGCTGTCGGTCGCCGACCTCTTTCGCCCGCGCGGCCGCTACCGCTACCTGGCCGGCTTCAACCTGCGCGCGCTGTTCGCTCTCGCGCTGGCGGTCGCTCCCGTGCTGCCCGGCTTCCTGCGCGCCGTGAGAGTGCCCGGCGGGGCCGTGGACGCGCCCGGGCCGCTGGACGCGCTCTACAGCTACGCCTGGTTCGTGACCTTCGCGCTGAGCTTCGTATTATACCTTCTGTTCTCCTACCTCGTGCCGGCGGGACCCGGCCGGCTCGAGGACGAGACCTCCGGCGCCGGGGCGCAGCCATGCCACGCATCGTGAAGTGCGGCCTTATCCAGGCCACCCACGCCTGCGACACCGACGAATCGCTGGACGTGATCCGCGAGGCCAACATCGAGAAGCACCTAGGCCTCATCGACCGGGCGGCGTCCGAGGGCGTCCAGATCCTGTGCATGCAGGAGATATTCACGGGTCCGTACTTCTGCGCCGAGCAGAGCACGCGCTGGTACGAGTCGACGGAGGCGATCCCCGACGGCCCGACCACCCGGCTGATGCAGGAGATCGCGAAGAAGCACGCGATGGTGATCGTGGTGCCGCTCTACGAGGAGGACGGGACGGGGATCTACTACAACACCGCCGCGGTCATCGATGCCGATGGGGCGTACCTGGGGAAGTACCGCAAGAACCACATCCCGCACACTGCTCCCGGCTTCTGGGAGAAGTTCTACTTCCGGCCGGGAAACCTGGGGTACCCGGTGTTCGCCACGCGCTACGCCAAGGTCGGCGCGTACATCTGCTACGACCGCCACTTCCCCGAGGGCGCGCGGGAGCTGGGCCTGAACGGCGCGGAGATCGTGTTCAACCCCTCCGCCACCGTGGCCGGCCTGTCGGAATACCTGTGGAAGTTGGAGCAGCCGGCGCACGCCGTCGCGAACGCCTATTTCGTCGGGGCCATCAATCGGGTCGGGTACGAAGAGCCGTGGCGCATCGGCGAGTTCTACGGCCAGAGCTACTTCTGCGACCCGCGCGGGCAGTTGATCGCGGAGGCGTCGCGCGACCGGACGGAACTCATCACCGCGGAGCTGGACCTCGACCAGATCCGGGAGGTGCGCAACGTATGGCAGTTCTACCGGGACCGACGGCCGGAGACGTACGCGGGAATCACGGCGCCGTGAGGCGCGCGGCACGACCGCATGAAGGTGTCCGAGGAGGGCGGACGCGGGCGACCGCCGGCCTAGTGTGGTCCCGACGGCTTCGCGGGCCCGGGCGGCGGACCCATCCGAGCCGCTTCGTCGTCGGTGATGGCGCGGCGGCTCGCGAAGCCGGCGTCGGTTTCGTGCCAGTAGCCGACCCGCTCCTCGCCCAGCCGCCAGCATAGATAGACCCAGCGTCCGTCGAGAGTGGTGGGGAAATCCAGCAACCCGTGCTCGATTCCGCCGGGCGGGAAGCGCACGCCCCGGGCGGTGAATCGCTCTTCCACGAGGCGCTCCACCCGCCGGCGAATCCTGTCGATGGCGCTCCGGTGCGCGCGGTACTCCGGGTGGTCGGCGTGGGCGGTCCGGCGCACATCTTCCCCCCACAGAACTCCCAACACCGCGATCCGGTCCGCGCGCCGGCGCGCGGCCTCCGCCGCTGCGCGCACGCGGCGCAGCGTCGCGCGCGCGAGCGGCAGCAGAGCGTTGGCCTCCCCGACGGTGAACGCGTGGCGGTGCATGCGTCGAACCTCGTCCCCGGCCGCGCGCGGGGCAACCGCGCATCGCGCTCCGGTCGCAGCCGATGGCTTTCCGGCGGGTCGCGAGGCCGTAAAGAGGTCATCTTCTCCACAGGCGAGTGTTGGAAATCGGGCCGGGCGGGTGGAAAACCCCGACATCCAGCGCCGATATCCCTGTGGACGACTTTGTTACAAAGCCGTAAGCCGCGGAGTCCGAGCCGGTTACGATGTGGATACGATGGGGCTCTGCATCGCCTGGCGACCAATATGCTAAGTCGTGGCACGACAACAAGTTACATAGTCATTGACGCTCTTGACCCGAGGCCCGGGATCCTGTACTATTGAGCACACTCAAGGATTCAGCGGTCAACTGGGTCACTTGAGGGATGCCGCCTGGAGGGACGCCTTCACGGTCGGCAGCTCGCCGGGAGTTCGGCTCCAGCGAGCCGACTGCGAGGTCACTGGCCGCAGTCGCCAGCTCCTACGATCGGGAGCGCCCGCGTGTCGAAGACCGCTCGACCGTCGGGTTGCAGGAAGCAGAGTTCGTGTCCGCCTTCGGGCGTGATCAACCGAACCATAAGCGAATTCGGCTTCCTGACAGTGACTTGAGCCCCCGGTATCGGATTCGTCCGACGCCGGGGGCTCTTGGCATCCCCCAAGTTCACCCCACCAGAGCGCCCGGTACCCAACCCGGTGGCGCGCCCCAGAAAATCCGAAGCCCCCCAGCTCCGAAGCGCGCCGAGGTTCTCCGAATCGGACTTCTTCACACGCGGTCGGGGATAACGCCGCAGGAGCTGTGGAAACTCGTGTGCGAAAGACGCGTCTGGGGTGTGGAGATGATCGTTACAAATCCTTAACCATCTGGCTGCGAACGCCTTCCGATGTGGAAAGGATCCGCGCCTCGTCATGCAAAGGGGTGTCGCATCCAAATGGTTGCAAAATAATCAGTTAGCCGTCGCATAATTCGCTTGACCCGAACGCCGGTTGGGGTTATCATGGAATCAAGCGAGAGTGGTTCAGCGGTTGTAGGATCGCTCGAGCGCGACCGTCCGGGAGGGACGCTTCCACGACGGCAGTTCGCGGGGACGTTCGGCCCACGCGAACCGGCTGCGAGGTCACTGGCCGCAGCCGAAGCCCTTCGATCGAGGGCGACCATGAGCCGGGGACCGCCCGGCCACGGACAGAGAGCGAGTGTCGCGCGCGTCTGAGGATGCGCACCGAACCCGAGAGCGGAACTCGCAACTCGCCAGTGTCATGAGCCCCCGGTGGTGGACTCGTCCGCCAGCGGGGGTTCTTGCATCCGGCCCGAAACCTGCTAGCAGCCGTCGCTATGATTGAACCCAAACAGATCCTGGTCGACTATCTGGCGACGCGGCCGCGCGCCAGCCGCCTGGTGCGGTCCGTGGCCCAACCACGGCCGTTCCAGCTGTACGGGATCGGTGCGCCCAAGACCGGCACCAAGTCCGTCGCGGCAATCTTCGGCGCATCCTTCCGGGCACGGCACGAGGCGCGCTACGCGGAGTTCAGGCGGGTGCTTCCCGCCCGCATGGCGGGCGCCATGGGGAACGACGAGGCCCGTAAATGGCTGAGGCAGCGTGACGCGACGCTCTGGCTCGAATGCGAGGCCGCGCATCCATTGGCCTGGTTCGCGGACGCGCTGGTCGCCGAGTTCCCCGAGGCCAGGTTCCTGTTGACGGTCCGCGACTGCCGCTCGTGGCTCAACTCGGTTGTGGACCAGCACCTCAACGTGCCCAGGCCGCGTACGAACCTGCGCGATCTGTACTACGGCGGCGACTTCGAGCACGAGACCGAGGTCCTCGCCGACCTCGGCGAGTATCCACTGGCGGCCTACCTATCCTACTGGGCGCGGCACAACGCCAAGGTGCTGGATTCGGTTCCGGCCGACCGGCTTCTCGTCGTTCCCACGCAGCACCTGTCACACAGCATCGCGCCAATCGCGGAATTCGTGGGGACGACGGCCGAAAAGTTGCGCGCCGGCAAACGTCACCTCCACAAGACGCGGCGAAGACACGCCGTGCTCGACCGCATTCCCCGCGCCCTGTTCCTGACCAGGGTCGAGCAGTACTGCCGTCCCGTGATCGATAGGCTGGCCCGGCGCCCCGAGCTGGCCGAATACGACCTCGTCGGAGCGCCTTCGGCGCTCTAGCAGGCGGCGTGGCGGCGCCGAACCGCGCCAAACCCTGACAACCGCTTCCGGAACCTGGACGCCCGCGACGCCTATACTGCTTCCATGCGACCCAGGATCGCCGCGCTTCCCAGCCTTCTCCTGTGCGTGTTCCTTCCGGCGTGCGACGCCGCCACGGAGCTCGTCCTGCCGCCCCGCCCGGAATCCCCGCGCGAGCAGTACCGCGAGGCGCTGCGCAGCGCAGGACTGGACCGCACGGCGCTCGGACTCGACTGGGTGCGCGCCGGCGACCTGGCGCTCCGCACGCCGGTTCCCATCGACCTGCCGCACCGGGAGACGGCGTATTTCCCGGCGGATTCCGCCCTCGCCCTGGGTTACCGGCTGAGGGGCCTCCGGGGGCGCAGGATCACCGTCGGTCTGACGGTCTCGGGGATCGCGCGGACCCGGGTCTTCGCGGACCTCTACCGTGCCTCTCCCGACACCGCCGACGCCCCTCGGCTCGTCGCGACGCTGGATGCCGTCGCGACGACGTTCTCCTGGGAGCCCCGGCGCGACACGGACTTCATCATCCGCGTACAGCCCGAGCTGCTGCGATCCGGATCGGTGACCGTCGAGGTGCGGTCGGAGCCCGCGCTGGCGTTCCCCGTGGAGGGCCGCTCCTGGGGCGCCGTACAGAGCGGGTTCGGAGACCCTCGCGATGCAGGCGCGCGCGCGCACCACGGGGTGGACATCTTCGCCCCGCGAGGCACCCCCACGGTCGCGGCCGCGACCGGACGCGTGACGCGCGTTCGAGACACGCCACGGGGCGGAAAGGTCGTGTGGCTGCGCGACGAGGTGCGCGCGATGTCGCTGTACTACGCCCACCTGGACAGTCAGACGGTCTCGTCGGGAGATCGGGTGCAGCCCGGCGACACCGTCGGGTTCGTGGGCAACACGGGCAACGCCCGCACCACCCCGCCGCACCTCCATTTCGGCATATACCGGCGCGGCGAGGGACCGAGCGACCCCGGTCCCTGGCTGCGCGTTTGGGAGCCCGCGGTCGCCGAGGTCACCGCCGACACGTCCGCGCTGGGCGCGCTGATGCGGGTCGCGCCCTCCAGCGCGCGTCTCACGGCGCTCGGGGGGAGCGAGGCGGCCGAAGCGCCCCCGATCGACGTCCCCGCGCGTACGGTCCTGCGCGTGCTGGCGGCGAGCGGCGACTCGTATCGGGTCACGCTTCCCGACGGCGGCACGGGATACGTGCGCGCGCGCGACCTCGAGTCGACCCGGGAGCCCGTGGACAGGGCCGACCTCACCGGAGTGGCGCTGCGGGGGGTCGCCGGCCTCCTGACCGGTGACCGGCCGCGCAGTCCGATCGTCCTTGACGCGCGAGGCCCGCGCGTGCCACTCTGAATGATCGAGACCGGCCCACCGGCCGGCTCCGACGCCGGACAAGCCGCCACGCTCCCCCACGGCGACGGTCTCATGCCCAGGCCTGGCACGAAGAGCCCTCGGGAGGAATCCGCCATGCATCGACCCAGGTTCACGGGCGCGGCGACGCTGGCCGTCGCGGCGCTCGTGCTCTCCGCCTGCGCGGACGCCGACAACGGCGTCGCGCCCGACACACCCTCCGACCCGCAGGCGGACAGATGCACTTCGTGACGAACTCGCACTGCACCAGCACGCAGGGCGGGGTGGAGGACACACCCTACTGGCAGCCGCTGGATGTGCGGCGGAAAAAAGGTCTAGATGGCCGCCACCTGTAGGATTCCGGAATGCCGCTTGCTGCTTGGACCGTGTGCGGTTTTGTTCTGTTCGATGTTCTTGGCTAGGAGGAGGCCATGAAGCGTTTCGTTGCCGTTGCCGCTGCTTCCTTACTGTTCGCGTCCTGCCACGACGCGCCCTTGCCCACCGCTCCCACGGCCCGCGACGCCTCCCCCGACCTCGCGGTCGCCGTCTCGCCTCACGGCGAGATGATCGTCCTTCTCGACCCGGCTAGGGCGCCGGACGGGCACGAACAGAACCAGGCGGCTGCCCGGCAGGTGGCCCGGGAGCTCGGGGTGGAGCCGCGCCACGCGTATGGGACCGCCGTATTCGGCTTCTCGGGCGCCGTGCCGGAGGGCCGCCTCCAGGCGTTGGCGCGGGACCCGCGGGTGGTCCACGTGGAGGAGGTGGAGGCGTGGGAGCTGGCGGTGGACTTCGCCGCGCTGGCGCTGGCCCAGTCGACGAGTCAGGTCCTTCCCACGGGGATCGACCGGGCCGAAGTCGACAAGAATCCCACGGTCACGACGGACGGCACCGGGACCAAGGCGGTCGGCCTCGACATCG
>DATKCH010000030.1:0-27905 GCA_035513295.1 Longimicrobiales bacterium | reverse complement strand
CCCTCTGAAGGGACGTTCGAGACTAGGACGTTGATAGGCGGCAGGTGCAAGGCGCGTAAGCGTCTCAGCCGAGCCGTACTAACCACCCGAGAGGCTTGGCCGCCCCCATACACTTTGGGGCGGGCACGCACCGCAACACGCAACACACGCCAGACACCGTCTGTCCCCCCGCTCCACTCACCCTCGTCTTCTGTGCGCGACCAAGACATCTCTGTCGGCGGCTATAGCGCGGGGGTCACACCCGTTCCCATCCCGAACACGGTCGTTAAGCCCCGCTGCGCGGATGGTACTGCCCGGGACACCGGGTGGGAGAGTACGTCGCCGCCGGCGCCACACCGCGGGCCACGCCCGCCGCACGAGCCCGCCGCCCTCTTCGGGCTGCGGGCTCGCCGCGTTTGTGCCACCGCCACCCTCACCCCTCCTCAGCCCCGGGCACGCCGTGTTCGTGGCGACCGTGGGCCCTTCGACCTAGATTCGTGCGTCGTGTCGACCCTTCCGCGACGTCCAGATCGGTAGCCTCGAGCCCCAGATGCCCGACCCGTCCGACATCGCGAGCGAGCCGCTGAAGATTCTCGTCATCGACGACGAAGAGGGACTCGCGCGCAGTTGCGCCCAGATCGCCCGCGCGGAGGGACACACGGTCCACATCGCGCATCGGGCCGACGAGGGCCTTCGTCTGGCGGGTACCCTGGGCCCCGACCTGGTCCTGTGCGATGTGGTGCTACCCGACGCCAACGGGCTGGACGTCCTGCGCGCCATGCGCGAGCACGATCCGGATGCGCTGGTGATCATGATCACCGGCTTCGCCACGGTCGATGCCAGCATCGAGGTCCTGGAGCTGGGAGCGTACGACTACATCCCCAAGCCGTTCACGGCCATGCAGTTGCGGATCCTGCTGGGACGGGCGGCGGCGCAGGCCCGGCTCACGCGGGACAATCGGCGCCTGCGCGCGCAGCTCCGCGAAGTGGCCGGCGACGAGTACCGCACCGTGGGCAGGTCGGTCCAGATGCTGGAGGTGCTGGAACGGGTTCGGCGCGTCGCCGGGACCGAGGCGAGCGTCCTGATCAGCGGAGAGAGCGGGACCGGCAAGGAGCTGATCGCGCGCGCTCTGCACGATCACAGCGGGCGCGCCGGAAACCCATTCGTACCGGTGAATTGCGCCGCGATGCCCTCGGACCTTCTGGAGTCGGAGCTGTTCGGCCACGTGCAGGGCGCGTTCACGGGTGCGCGGGACGCTCGGGTGGGGCTCATGGAATCGGCCGCCGGCGGCACGTTCTTCCTGGACGAAGTCTGCGAAATGAGCCTCGACCTCCAGGCGAAGATCCTGCGCGCCCTCCAGGAGCGGCGCGTGCGCCCGGTCGGCGGGCGCGAGGAAGTGGCCCTGGACATTCGGGTCGTGGCGGCGACCAATCGGGATCCGGAGCGCGCGGTGCGCGCCGGGGTTCTGCGCGAGGATCTCTACTTCCGCCTCAACGTCGTCCCCGTCCGCGTCCCGCCCCTGCGCGAGAGGCGCGAGGACATCGAGCTGCTCGCTGCGCATTTCCTCCAGCGTTTCAGCCAGCGCTACGGGCGCAGGGTTTCCCTGGACCGGAGCGCCGTGGAGGCGCTGCGCGCCTACGACTGGCCCGGCAACGTCCGGGAGCTGCAGAACGCCATCGAGCGCGTCGTCTCGTTGGCGAACGGGGAGGGGGTGATCGTCGCCGACGGGCTACCCGCGGAGATCCGGGCGGGGAGGCGTCCATCCGACGATCTCGAAGAGGCCCTCGCGGGCCCGCTGGATCCCTTCCACGAGGCGAAGGAGGCGATCGTCGATCGCTTCGAGAAGCTCTACCTGCGGCGCCTGCTCGCGGAGCACCAGGGCAACGTGACGGCCGTGGCCCGCGCGGCCGGGCTGTCCCGGCGAACGGTGCATCGGCTGCTCGCCAAGCACGACCTGGACGACCGCGGCGCCTAGCATTCCCCCTACGGCCCGCTAGCGGCGAGCCCGCCGGACCGCGAGAAACGCGCGCACGACCGCGGACGGGTCCGCGGCCCCCATGATCGCCGCGACCGCCGCCACTCCGGCCGCTCCCGCGGCCAGGGCATCGGCGGCGTTGGCAGGCGTGACTCCGCCGATCGCGACCACCGGAACGGAGCTGGCCCGCGCGACCTCCGCGAGGCCCTCCAGCCCCAGCCGCTCGTCCGCCGCCTCGGGCTTGCTCGTCGTTCCGAAGACCGCGCCGCAGCCGATGTAGTCGACGCCGAGGCCGGCGGCCTCGCGGGCCGCGTCCGGGTCGTCGGTGGACCAGCCGATCAGAAAGCCCTCGGGCACGACCCCGCGCGCGGCGGCCGGTGGGAGGTCGTCGGGGCCCAGGTGGACGCCGTGCGCACCGCTGGCGAGCGCGATGTCGAAGCGGTCGTTGACGAAGAACAGCGCTCCGCGGCGCGCGCAGAGCTCTCGCAGCGTCCCGGCGCGGGCGAGCAGCGTGGCGTCATCGGAGTCCTTGTCGCGGAGTTGGACCGCCGGCGCGCCCGCTTCGAGGCACGCCTCGACGACCTCGGGGACCGAGCGCGGTAGCGCCAGGCGCTCGTCGGTTACGACGATGAGCCGAAGCCGGTCCGCGAGGTCGGGTCGCCCGCGCTCGCCGGCGTTCAGGAGCGGCCCCTCCGGATCTCCCGGATGGCCTGGTTGTGCTCCTCCAGGGTCCGGGTGAACACGTGCGACCCGTCCGGACGCGCGACGAAGTACAGATACGGGACGTCTGCCGGGTGCAGCGAGGCGTCGATCGCACGTTCGCTGGGGGACCCGATCGGTCCGGGGGGCAGTCCGGGGTGCCGGTAGGTGTTGTAGGGGCTGTCGGCGACGGAGTCGATGTGCGCGTTGAGCAGCCGTTCGCGCCACGCGCCGCCGAGCGCGTACTGGACCGTCGGATCGGCCTGCAGGGCCATGCCGATGCGCAGGCGGTTGCGGTACACCGCGGCGATGGTGTCCAGCTCCTCGCGCCGCCTGGCCTCGCGCTCGACGATCGAGGCGAGCGTGACGACCTCGCGCCGGTCGAACCCGGCCGCCGCGGCGGCCGAGTCGCGCGCGGGCGTCCAGACCTGCTGGTAGCGGCGCACGGCGGCCGCGATCGCGTCTTCCGGGCCGGACTCGACGGGCAGCAGGTACGTCGCCGGGTACAGGTAGCCCTCGAGCGTCGGCCCGGGAACGTCCCAGCGCTCCGCGGCGCCGTCTTCGGTCAGCAGCGCGAGCACGGTGTCGACCGGCGTGGGCCCCAGCGGAGCCAGCAGGCGGGCGATGCGCGGCAGGTCCCACCCCTCCGGGATCACGAACGTGTCCAGGACCACGTCGCCCGAGGTCAGCTTGGCCATCACCGAGTCCCAACCCGTCCGGGATCGGAACTCGTAGGTGCCCGGCTTCACGTTCTCCGCCGAGCCGTCCAGCCGGGCGTAGATCCGCAGCAGGCCGGGCGCGCGCACCATGTCGTGGGCCTTCAGGGAGTCCACGACGCTGGCGAACGGCGACCCCGGCGGGATGTATACGCGCTCGAGCTCCCCTGTTCCGGCGCCGGAGCAGGCGGCCAGCGCGTGCGCGGCGACTGCCAGCAGGGGCACGCCGATCCCGGGGCCGTACAGCCGCTCCGGGCGCGGCGGGGCGGCGCTTTTCGACCGGTCCCCACACATCACGTCGTGCCCCCTCCGTCGAGGTATCGCTGGAGAATGAGCATCGCCGCGGCGGTGTCGATGCGACCCTTCTCCTCGCGTTTGGCCCTCGGCAGGCCGGACGCTCGCACCGCCCGCTCCGCTTCCACCGATGTCAGCCGCTCGTCCACCCAGTGCAGGGGAAGTCCGGTCCGCTGCGCCAGCCGATCCCCGAACCGGCGCACCTCCCTCGTCCACTCGCTCTCGCCGCCGTCGAGCGTCATCGGCAGTCCCACGACGATCGCGACGGCGTCGTGCGCGCGGGCGAGCCGGGTGATCGCCGCGACCGGCGGCCGCTGCCCCATCCGGCGCTTGAGAACCGGCAGCGGGGTGGCGATCGTGGCGGTCGGATCGCTGATCGCCAGGCCCACGCGGCGCTCGCCGTAGTCGACTCCGAGCACCCGCCCGCCGGGCGCGGAGGGGCCGGTCAGCCCAGCGCCTCCACGGCGTCGTCGACGGGTTCTCCGCGCAGGAGCGCGGAATGGACCGCGGCGATCGTGTCGCGGCCCCCGAACAGGAAGCGGCACTCCGCGTCCCCCTGCGACCGGCACTCCACTTCCAGGACGGCGACGGGACCGGCGTCCACGCCGGCCAACAGGCCGGCGATCAGGCCGGCGGACAGGAAGCAGTCGGGCCGGCTGCCCCGCGACGTCACCTCGGCGCCGTTCGACGTCGCGAGCTCCCCGGCCCCTGCGTGCACGGACCGGTGCACGTAGTCCCCCCAGCCGCGCTCGCGGAGCGCGTCCAGGGCGCGCTCCCAGAATTCCGCGGGCGCCAGCGCCGCCGGATCCCCTGCGCGCGCGATGTCGGCGTAGATCGCCCGGCCGAGCGCGACCCCGGCCCGCTGGAGCGAGCGCGCGGCGGCGTCGCCGTCGCAGGCGGCGTGCACGGCGCTACGCAGAGCCGACAGCCCGTCGACCGAAAGCCGTACTTCGCGCTGGGTGTCGCCGCCGTTGCCCGTCATCATTCGTTCGCCTCCGCGTTCGCCCCCGCGCCGTTCGCCGCCTCCGCCCCGCCGGCATCCGCGGCCGGCCCGCTCTCGCCCCGCGTGACCAGATCCTCCGCGGACCATTCGGAGACCCCCAGGGCGCGCGCGCGTTCCAGCTTCGAGCCGGCGTTCTCGCCGGCGACGAGCACCGTCGTGGTTCCGGAAACGCTGCCCGCCACGCGTCCGCCGCGCGCCTCAATGTAGCGCTTCGCGTCGGCGCGGCTCATGTCGGGCAGGGTGCCGGTGACGACGAACGTCATCCCCTCGAACGGGCGGCGCTCCGAGCGCTCGACGGGTTCGGTGAAGTTCACGCCGTGGGCCCGCAGCCGCTCGATGCGCGCGCGGTTGTCCGCGCGCGCGAAATGGTCCACGAGCGCGCCGGCCATCACGGCGCCGACGCCGTGGGTAGCGGCGAGGGTCTCTCGGTCGGCGGCCATCAGGGCGTCCAGCGTCCCGAAGCGGCGGGCCAGGATCCGCGCCGCGCTCTCGCCCACGTGGCGGATGCCCAGAGCCACCAGGAGCCTTGACAGGGGAAGATCCCTGCTCGCGGCGATCGCATCGACGAGCTTCCTCGCCGACACCTCCGCGAACCCCTCCAGCCGGCCGAGTGTCTGGGGCTCCAGCTCGTACAGGTCCGCGGGATCCGAGACCAGGTCCTCGGCGAGGAGCTGGCGCGCGGTGCGCTCGCCCAGTCCGCGGATGTCCAGGGCGCCGCGCGATCCGTAATGCACCAGCGTCCAGAACAGGCGTTCCGGACACGCGACGTTGGGGCAGTAGACGGCGACCTCGCCCTCCGGGCGCTCGACCGGAGTGTCGCAGAACGGGCACCGCTCGGGCACCTCGAACCTGGCGAGCTCCGCGGTGCGCCGTTCGACCAGCGCCTCGACGAGCTGGGGGATGACATCGCCGGCTCGCTTGACCACCACGTAGTCCCCCTCGCGGAAGTCCTTGCGCTGCACCTCGTCGAAGTTGTGCAGCGTGGCCATCTTGACGGTCACGCCGCTGACTTCCACCGGCTCGAGGCGGGCGAACGGGTTGAGCGTGCCCGTGCGGCCGACGTTGATGTCGATCTTCTCCAGCCGGGTCACCGCGATCTCGGCGGCGAACTTGTAGGCGATCGACCAGCGGGGCTCGCGGTCCCCGCGCACGCCGAGCTCGTCCCACAGCCTCCGGTCGTCGAGCTTGACGACGACGCCGTCGATGCCGTAGCCGAGCTCCTCCCTCCGCTTCTCCACTCCGAGCGCGAAGGCGTAGGCCTCCGCGAGCGTGTCGCAGCGCCGCCGATCGGGGTTGATAGGAATCCCCATCGATACGAGCAGCTCCAGCGTCTCCCACTGGGTCTCGCACGGGTCGGGCTCGCCCGTCTCCGGGTCCGGCACGAGCTGGAAGCCGAAGAAGCTGAGGGGCCGGCCCGCGGTCAGGCGCGGATCCAGCTGGCGTAGGCTGCCCGCGGCCGCGTTGCGGGGGTTGGCGAGCGTCGGTTCCCCGCGCGCGGCGCGGTACTCGTTGAGCGCCTCGAACTCTCGCAGGGGCATGTAGACTTCTCCCCTCACCTCGAAGCGCGCCGGCAGGGGCGTATCCGTGCTGGCCAGCTCCAGGGGGATGTCGCGCAGCGTGCGCAGGTTGTGCGTGACGTCCTCTCCGATCTGGCCGTTGCCGCGTGTGGCCCCGCGCACGAGCACGCCGTCCTCGTACAGCAGCGCCACGGCCGCGCCGTCGATCTTGAGCTCCACGACGTACGGGCCGTGCGACGCCTCTTCGGCGATCCGGTCGTTGCGCTCCTGCCACGCGAAGAGCTCCGCTTCGTCGAAGGCGTTGGCGAGCGACAGCATGGGACTCAGGTGGCGCACCTTGGCGAGCGCGGAAGCGGGCTCCGCGCCCACGCGCACCGTGGGGGAGTCCGGCGTGCGCAGGTCGGGGTAGCGCTCCTCCAGCGCCACGAGTTCGCGGTAGAGCTCGTCGTACTCGGGGTCCGTGAGGCTGGGGGCGTCGGCCAGGTAGTATTCGCGGGCCGCGCTGTCGATGATGCGCCGCAGCGCGCGCGCGCGTTCCGCCGGGTCCGCGTCGTCCGCCGCCCCCACCAGCGCCGCGATGCGGGCGGCGGACTCTTCGCTCACGCGTGCGCCGGCTGGTCGATCAGCTCGGGCGCCCGGATGATGCGGTCGCGGCCGCCTTCCTTGGCCGCGTAGAGGGCGCGATCCGCCATCTCGATCAGACCGCGCGCGTCGTTGACGTTGCGCGACGGCCAGGAGGCCACGCCGCCGGACACGGTCATCCGGATCGTGCTGTCCTCGCCGATCTCGAAGCGCGCCTCTGCGACCGCGACCCGCACGCGTTCCGCGAAAACCGCGGCGTCGTGCAGCTCCGTGCCGGGGAGGACGGCGATGAACTCCTCGCCTCCGTAGCGCCCCAGGACGTCCACTTCGCGCGCCGTATCCCGCAGGATGGCCGAGAGCCTGCGCAGCACCGCGTCGCCCGCCTGGTGGCCGTGCGTGTCGTTAACGGCCTTGAAGTGGTCGAGATCGAGCATGCACACCGACACGGGTTCGTGCGTGCGCATGCTCCGGTCGAACTCGTGATCGAGGACCTCGTGGACGTGGCGGTGGTTGAACAACCCCGTGAGTCCGTCGCTGATGCTGAGCTGCTCCAGCTTCCTGTTCGACGCTTCGAGCTCGTCCTGGAGCTTCTTGATGCGGAGCATCGACCGCACGCGCGCCTCCAGCTCCGGGAAGTTGATCGGCTTGGTCAGGTAGTCGTCGGCGCCGGCGTCCAACCCGGTGACTTTGTCCTGCGTGGAATCGCGCGCCGTCACCAGGATGATCGGCACGTAGGGCACGGATTCGTCGCCCCGGATGCGCCGCGCCACCTCGTAGCCGTCGATGCCGGGCAGCATGACGTCCAGGAGGACGAGGTCCGGCGGGCTCTCCTTGAAGCGCGTCAGGGCTTCGTCGCCGGTCGTGACGGTGTCCACCTCGTAGCCGAGGAACTCGAGTCGCGTGGACACGATGTCGAGGTTGTCCGGATTGTCATCGACCAGGAGGATGTGCCCCTGTGGCTCCTCGTCGGTCCGGCTGGACGGCTCGGTCATTCGGCTCTCCGGTTCGGCCCCTGGTGGCGAAGTCGTCGACGGGGGTGCAGAATGGCAATCTCGCGCGAGCCGGGGCAAGACGCAGGAGCCGGGCCCGCGCGTTGCCTGCGACTCGTCACCCCCGGTCTCACATGCGGTACGAAGAAGAGCCTCGCGCGTTCAACGTTCTTTCGGGTCTGGCGCTGGGACTCGCGGTGGGCGCGGGCGTCGCGCTGCTGATTTCCCTGGACCGCGGTCCATCGACGCCCGAGCGCGCGCGCCGCATGGTTCTGGAGGCCGGTTCGGGCGCGGGCAGGCGCCTGCGCGGCCTGCGCGACGAGGTCACCGCGCGCGTTCCCTCACGATCCTGAACCCCTACGAGCTCATCCGTCGCAAGCGCGACGGCGGGGACCTCGGGCGCGAACAGCTGCGCGGGCTGCTCGATTCGTACGCATCCGGCGAGCTGCCGGAATACCAGATGTCGGCGCTCCTCATGGCCATCTACTTCCGCGGCCTGGGCCGCGAGGAGCTGGCCGCGATGGTCGACGCCATCCTCGCCTCGGGGACCGTGCTGGACCTCTCCGACGTGCCCGGACCCAAGGTGGACAAGCACTCCACGGGCGGCGTCGGCGACAAGGTTTCCCTCGTGCTCGCGCCCCTGGCCGCGGCACTTGGCCTCAAGGTGCCGATGATGAGCGGCCGGGGCCTCGGCCACACCGGCGGGACGCTGGACAAGCTCGAGTCGATCCCCGGCTTTCGTACCGACCTCGAGCTGGACCGCATGCGCGCCCAGCTCGCCGACGTCGGTTGCGCGATGATCGGCGCAAGCGACGCGATCGCTCCGCTGGACCGGAGCCTGTACGCGCTGCGGGACGTGACCGCCACCGTGGAGTCCGTTCCGTTGATCGCCGCCAGCATCATGAGCAAGAAGATCGCCGAGGGGGCGGACGCGCTCGTGCTGGACCTCAAGCGGGGCGAGGGCGGCTTCATCCCGGAGCTGGACAGGCTGCTGGAGCTGGGCCGCACGATGATCGCGCTCGGCGCCGACCACGGCCGGCGGGTGAGCGCGCTCGTGACCGCGATGGATCGGCCTCTGGGCGCGGCCGTCGGGAACGCGCTGGAAGTCGAGGAAGCGATGGCGGTGCTGCGCGGCGGGGGGCCCGAGGACGTGCGCGAGGTCACGATCGCGCTCGCCGCCGAGATGCTCCTGCTGGGCGGCGTCGCCGCGAGCCCGGACGCGGCGGCGGCCGACGCCGCCGCGGCGCTCGCGGACGGGCGCGCCGCGCGCGCGATGGAGCGCATCGTAGAAGCGCAGGGAGGCGACCCGCGCGTCGTCGGCGAGCGCGGGCGCCTGCCCGCCGCGCCGGTGCGCCTGGAGGTGCTCGTTCCGCGGGGTGGCTGGGTGAACGCGGTGCGCGCGCGGCCCATCGGACAGGCCGCGGTGGCGCTCGGGGCCGGACGCCGGTCGCTGGGTGAGCCGATCGACCCTGCCGTGGGGCTCGAGATCCTCGTACGCCCGGGGGCCGAGGCCTCCGAGGGTCAGCCGCTGGCGATCGTGCACGCCGCCGACGAGGGCGCGGCCCGCGTCGCGGCGCGGGCGCTCGCCGACGCGATAGAGATCGGGGACGAGGACGAAGCCGAACCCCTGGCCCTCATCTCCCACCGCATCGACGGCGAGGGCGTCCGCACGCTGGGCTCATGACACGCGCGGCTCGCTCCCCTTTTTCAGCGACCTGCTAGAAGCGGAAGTCCGGGTCGACTTCCACCTCGACGCTGTCCAGCTGCGAATCCCCGGTGGAGCGGCCGATCAGGCCTCCGTGCGCGCCCGGCCCATGCAGGTCGCACGGCTCGGTCGGTTCGGTGCCGGGGATGAACAGCTCCTCGTACACGCCCGCGGGCGGGCACCAGTCGGTGGCCAGCTTGCCCGACTCTCCGTCCACCCGCCGCCGCACGAGCTCCTCCGGCAGCGCCCACGGTTGCGGCACCTCCAGGAGGGCTCCGTCGCCGACGTAGACGGATCGCATGAACTCCCCCCACACCGGCGCGGCGTCGGTGCCGCCGGTGGCGCCCGGCCGGATCTTCGTGGGGCGATCGAACCCGTACCAGACCCCGGCGATCAGGTCGGGGGTGAACCCGATGAACCAGACGTCGGTGGCCTCGTTGGTGGTGCCGGTCTTGCCCGCGGCGGGGATCTCGTAGGGGAGGTTGCCCAGCGCCGGGCTGCGCACGGTGTAGGCGGTGCCGCCGTCGACGACCCCGCGCATCATGTCCCGCACGATCGCGGCCTCCAGGACGTCGAGCACCTGGGTGCGCTCCGGCTCGGTCTCCCACAGCACGCGGCCGTTCGCGTCCTCGACCTTCAGGATCGCGCGGGGCTGGACCCTGGAGCCGCCGTTCGCGAGCGGCGCGTAGGCGGTCACCGCCTGCATCGGGATGACGTCCGCCGCGCCTATCGTGACCGCGGGGACGCGCGGGATGGCGGTCTCGATGCCCATCCGGTGCGCGTACTGCGCGACGGTTTCGATCCCCACCTCGAGGCCCACCTTCACGGCGACCAGGTTGAGCGACTTGCGCAGCCCCTCGCGCATCGTCGTCGGCCCGTGGAACTCGCCGTCGTAATTGCGAGGGCTCCACGGCGCCTGGCCGTCCTGCTCCAGGCGGATCGGGGAGTCGAACACGACGTGCGAGGCCGGGATGTCGCTGGCGATCGCGGCGGTGTAGACGAACGGCTTGAAGGCCGACCCCGGCTGCCGCAGCGCCTGCGTCGCGCGGTTGAACTTCGAGTCCGCGAAGTCGCGCCCGCCGATCAGAGCGCGGACGTCGCCGGTCATGTCCATCGCCACGAACATGCCCTGCAGGTACCGGCTCTCCGTTCCCTGCGTCCCTCCGTCCTCCAGCACCTCCGTGTACTTCGGGTGCCGGAACCCGGGCAGCGCCTCGACGCGGTCGAAGCCCCTCGACATGGCCTCCGCAGCGCGCTGCTGCATGTCCAGGTCCAGCGTCGTATACACACGGAACCCCGCCTCGTAGAGCTGGCCGCCGTAGCGCTGGTCGAGCGCGTCCCGGACCCATTCGACGAAGTACGGCGCTATCGAGGAGGAGTTGCCGCCCTGCGGCTCGGTCGGCAGCGGCCGCGCGCGGTAGGTCTCGAGCTGGTCGCGCTCGAGGTAGCCCTCGCGTGCCATGAGGCCGAGCACGAGGTTGCGGCGCTGCAGCGCGAGGTCGGGGTTGCGGAAGGGTGAGTACCGGCCGGGCAGGTTGATAACCGCGGCGAGCATCGCGGCTTCGTCCACGTCCAGCCGCGACGCGGGCTTGCCGTAGTAGCGCTGGGCGGCGGTCTCGATGCCCCACCAGCCCGGGCCGTAGTTGATCTGGTTCAGGTACGCCTCGAGGATCTCGTCCTTCTCGTAGACGTCCTCCAGCTCGAGCGCGACGCGAATCTCCTTGAGCTTGCGTTCCAGGCGCTGCACGAACCCCACCTCGGACTGGAACATGTTGCGCGCGAGCTGCTGCGTGATCGTGCTCCCGCCGCCGGCGTTCCAGCGTCGAGTGACGAGGTTGAAGAAGCCGCGCACGAGGCCCCGGGCGTCGATTCCGTCGTGGCTGTAGAACCTGCGGTCCTCCACCGCTACGAACGCCTGGGGCACGTGCGCGGGCAGGCTCTCCAGGGCGACGGGCGTGCGCCGCTCCAGCGCGAGCTCTCCGATGAGGCGGCCCTCCACGTCCAGGATCTGCGTGGATTGCTTCGGCTCCCATACGAAGATCTGCGCGACCGACGGGCACGTGCGGCAGACCGAATTCCAGATGCCCAGGCCCAGGCCCGCGCCCGTGGAGGCGAGGACGACGAAGGCGATCACCAGGAGTTTCAGCAGACGGGGGCGAGCCCGCAGCCAGCGCGCGGGTGCCGACAGCTTCGATCCGACGCTCACGTACCCTCTCCCATCACGAGATCTCGCTGCGTACACCCGTCCGCCGCCCGACGGTCCCCTCGATCGGCGTCCGCGCGCTGCCGGACCGACGCCTCTAACTCAGCGTCGGCTGCCACGTTGGCAGCGTGGGGCTGGTACGCCTTGTGCGCCTTCTGGGGTCGAGCGGGGCGTCATCGCGACGCCCGCCCGGGCGCGGCGTCAAAGAGACCGCGCGGCGCCCGGCGAGACAAGGGAGACCGAAGGAGAAGGGGGGACATCATGGCACTCATGCCTTACCGACGCGCGTACGTATCCCCGTGGTCGGAGCTGCGGAGGCTCCAGGGCGAGTTCGGCGATCTGCTGAGCGACGCCTTCGACGCCGAGGGCCAGGCCTGGATGCCGGCCGTCGAAGTGCGGGAGACCGCCGACGCGATCGAGCTCACCGCGGAGCTGGCGGGGGTCAAGGCGCAGGACGTCCACGTGGAGGTGGAAGACGGCGTCCTGACGATGCGCGGAGAGAAGAACTATGAGCGCACCTCCGAGGACGAGCGGCGTCACATCCACGAACGGCGCTACGGCAGCTTCACGCGCTCGTTCACGCTGCCGCGCGAGATCGAAGTGGACGAGATCTCGGCGTCCTTCAACGACGGCGTGCTCAGCGTGAGCGTGCCCAAGGCGGAGCGCGCAAAGGGGCGGCGCATCGAAATCGCCGCGGGGTCCAGCGACGGCGAAGAGGTCGACGTCCAGTAGCCGGGCCGAGCGCGTCGAGCGCCCATCGTCCGGCGAACCCGGCGAACACGGCGCCCCCGGCGGCCACGGCCACCGGGGGCGTTCGTGCTCCCGAAACCCAAACGGACCTCAGAGGGACCGCATCAGTTCGCCCAGCAGCCGGTGGATGGGACCGTTTCCCGCCAGGACCCCGCGCTCGCCCGTGACCGGGACGCGATCCGACAGGTCGGTGATCGTGCCCCCGGCCTCCCGCACGATGAGCACGCCCGCGGCGATGTCCCAGGGTGCGAGCTCGAGCTCGAAGAAGCCGTCGAAATAGCCCGCCGCGACGTGGCACAGGTCCAGCGCCGCGGACCCCGCGCGGCGCACGCCGGAGGTGTGCCGCAGCGCGGCGTCCAGCATCCGGAGCTGCTCGCCGATGCGGTCAGGCGTCTTGAAGGGGAAGCCGGTCCCGATCAGGGCGTTGTCGAGCGAGTCGATCGTCGAGACCGCGAGCGGCCGCCCGTCGAGGCTCGCGCCGCCGCCGCCGGAGGCGCTCCAGACCTCCCCGGTGTAGCCGTCGATCACCGCCCCCGCCGCCGGCTCCCCCGCGAAACACACCGCCACGGAGGCGGCGTACGCGCGATAGCCGTGCAGGTAGTTCGTGGTCCCGTCCAGCGGATCGATCACCCAGAGCGGGCCGGGATGGGCGCGTAGCGCGGCGTGCGGATCCGGCGCGTCCGCGTCCGCCAGCAGCGTGCCCGCGGTTCCTTCCTCCGCCAGCACGTCGTCGTGCGGATGGGCGGCGCGGATCGCGCGCAGCACTTCCTGCTCGGCCTCCCGGTCCACGAACGTGACGAAGTCCGAAGCGTGCTTGCGATCCCACGCTCCCTGTCCGACCCCGCCCCGATGCGCGACGTGCACCGTGACCGCGGCCCGGGCCGCGGCGACGGCGGTGGCGAGCAGATCGGCGGGCGTGGGACCGGAACGCGCCGCCGGTACGGAAGGCATCGATCTGTCCGGTGTTCGGGGTGGCGTCGAGGACTAACCGGCCCAAGTTAGCCCTCGGCCGATCCGCCCGCGCCCCGCGTCCGGGCCACGCGACGCGTGGACGCGCCCGCCACGGCGCCGGGCTGGCCGCGGACTTGCGCCGCGCGCACCCGGGACCCGACGATCCGTGCCGGCGAGCCCGTTCGCCGCCGGCGCTCGCGCGGCGTGCGCGGCGGAACCGGCGGAGCGGCCACTCCAGCTCGGGGGATTCGAAGCCCATGCCCGACCCGCGGTTCGATGGATCCGGCGTCGCCCTGGTGACGCCCTTCGACGCCGACGGCGTCAACGCGCGGGTGCTCGCGGAGATGGTGGAGTGGCACATCGGCGAAGGAACCGACGCGCTCATCGTCTGCGGATCGACGGGCGAGGCGGCGGCGATGTCGGTGCCGGAGCAGGGGGTCGCGGTGCGAGCCGCGGTCGCCGCGGCCGCCGGACGGGTGCCGGTCATCGCCGGCTGCGGAGGCAGCGACACCGCCGTGGTCCGAGCGCTCGCGAGGGGAGCGGCGAAGGTGGGCGCCGACGCGCTGCTGCTATCCGCCCCGCCGTACAACCGGCCCTCGCGCGCGGGCCTGATCGCGCACTTCCGCGCGGTCATGGACGCCGGCGACCTGCCCGTCATCATCTACAACGTGCCGGGGCGCGCCGCGGTCGACATCCCGCCGGACGTCGTGGAGGAGCTGGCCGAGGACACGCGCGTGGTCGGCGTGAAGGAGGCATCCGGCAACCTGTCCCAGGTCGCGGAGCTGGCGCTCAGGGTCGGCGACCGGATCAGCCTGTGGAGCGGCAACGACGATCAAGTCCTGCCGGTGATGTCGCTGGGCGGGCGAGGGGTGATCAGCGTGCTGGCCAACGTGGCGCCCGCGGCCACGCACAGGATGGCGCGCGCGTACCTGGACGGCGACCGGGAAACCGCGCTGGACCTCCAGCTCCATTTCCTGCCGCTGATCGGGGCGCTCTTCGCCGAATCCAACCCGATCCCCGTGAAGACCGCGGTCAAGTGGCTCGGGTTCGACGTCGGCGAGCTGCGCCTGCCCCTCGTCGCGCCCGCCGAGCGCACGCGCGAGCGGCTCATCGACGCGCTCGCCGAGAGCGGGCTGCGGCCGCTGACGTGAGCGTCCGCCTCGTCGTGCTGGGGGCTACTGGGCGCATGGGCCGGCGCGTCGCCGACCAGGTCGGGCCCGAGTTCGAGCTCGTGGGCGGCATCGCGTCGGGCGCGCTCGCCGAAGCGGACGCGCGCGCGCTGGGCTACCCTCGCGTCGTCGCGCTGGCCGACGCCGGGGCGGTCGTAGAGCGGGCCGAGGTGGTCCTGGACGTCGCGGCCCCCGAGGCCCTCGCGTCGCTGCTCCGGGACTGCGCGCCGGCGCTCGGGCGGCGCGCGCTGGTGAGCGGAACGACCGGGCTGGCGGAGGAGCAGGAACGAGGGCTCGCGCGCTTCGCCGAGACCGCCCCCGTCGTGCGCGCGGCGAACTTCGCCGTCGGAGTGGCGCTCCTGCGCCGCCTTGCGCGCGAGCTCGCCGCCAGCCTGTCCGCCGACGAGTGGGACGTCGAGGTCAGCGAGATGCACCACCGCGGCAAGCAGGACGCGCCCAGCGGCACCGCGCTGGCGCTGGGGCGCGCCGTCGCGGAGGGTCGCGGCGCCGACCTCGCGTCGCTGAGGGCGGACGGACGCTCCGGCGCCGTGGGCCTCCGCCCCGTGGGCCAGATAGGGTTTCACGCGCTGCGCGGCGGCACCGTCGCCGGGGAGCACCGCGTCGCGTTCCTCGGGCCGCACGAGCGCGTCGAGCTGGTGCACCGGGCCGAGGATCGAGCGCTGTTCGCTCGCGGTGCGCTGCGCGCGTGCGCCTGGGTGCGGGGCCAGCCGCCGGGGCTCTACTCCATGGACGACGTGTTGGGGCTCGCGCGCGAGGCGCGGGCCGCCACCTGAACCGGGGTTTCGGTGGACTACGAAGAGATCCGCGACATCATCGCGAACGCCCGCAAGCGCACGCCGGTGCGCGCGTACATCCGGCACGACTCGCCCCTGGACCTGGACGACGCCTCCGGCACGAAGGTGTTCCCGGCGGGTGACGGCACGACGATCCTGGCGGGTGACTGGGCCGCGGTGGAGGCCGTCCTGGAGCGCAGCGCGGACGCGATCCGGTACCACCACGTCGAGTACGACCGGCGCCATTCGGCGGTGCCGCTGCTCGACCTGCGCACCCTGAACGCCCGGATCGAGCCCGGGGCGTTGATCCGCGACGGCGCCGAGATCGGCGACAACGTCATCGTCATGATGGGGGCTGTGATCAACATCGGAGCCGTGATCGGGGCCGGGACCATGATCGACATGAACGCCGTGGTGGGCGCGCGCGCACTCGTGGGCGAGAACTGCCACGTGGGCGCGGGGGCCGTGCTCGCGGGCGTCCTCGAGCCCCCCAGCGCGACGCCGGTGGTGATCGAGGACGACGTGCTCATCGGCGCCAACGCGGTCGTCCTGGAGGGCGTGCGCGTGGGCGCCGGAAGCGTGCTCGCGGCGGGCGCGGTCGCGACCCGGGACGTGCCGCCCAACGTGCTCGCGGTGGGGCAGCCGGCGCGGGTCCTGAAGGAGATCGATGACCGCACGCGCGCCAAGACCGAGCTCCTGCACGAGCTGAGGCGGCTGGACGACTGATGGAAGGACTTGACTGGGGGGGGGCGCTGGAGGGACTGCGCTCGCTGCGGCTGGACCTCCTGGGGAGGCTCGCGCTCGCGGCCGCGCTCGGCGGAGCCATCGGCATCGAGCGCGAGCTCGAGGGCAAGCCGGCGGGCTTTCGCACGAACCTCCTGATCTGCGTGGGCGCGGCGCTCCTGACCGAACTGTCCATCCTGATCTACGAAATGGCGGATCCCGGGCGCGGCGCCGATCCGGCGCGCATCGCCGCGCAGATCGTGAGCGGCATCGGCTTCCTGGGGGCGGGAACGATCATCCAGGCGCGCGGGACCGTCAGCGGCCTCACGACGGCGGCGACGCTGTGGGTGGTCGCCGCGATCGGCATCGCGGTCGGGGCGGGCGCGTGGGGCGAGGCGATCGCCGCGACCGCGCTCGTGATCGCCGCGCTGGTCCTGCTGGGCCGCCTCGAGAGCCGCGTGTTCGCCTCCTCGCAGGACCGCATCATGCGCGTGCACCTGGAGATGACGCCGGACGCGTTCGAGACGGTGCACGCGGCCATGAGGGACGCCGGCGCCGAGCTGGAGTCGCTGGACGTCCGCGGCGAGGGGGGCGACTACCACGCTTCGTTCGTCGTGATGGCGGGCCGCGATGTGCGCGACGAGCTGCTGCGACGCGTGCTCGGCCTGGGCGCCGTGCACTCGGTGCGCGCGTCCGTCGGCGACGGCGGGGCCACGAGCCCCCTCGTGGCCCCCGATCCCGACGACCGCGCGCGGTGATCGCGGTCGTCGATTTCCGCGACCGGCGTCCGGTGTGGTCCCTGCCGGCGGGCGCAGCGAAGAGGCTCCGCGAAGGCGCGCCCGACGGCTGGCTCTTCCGCTTCGTCGCCGCCCCGACCGACGGCAGCGGCGACGGCGGTGCCCGCGCATCGGAGGAGGCGCTCGCGGCGGTCCGCGACGCGGACGCCTATCTCGGCGCGGGCGTCCCGCTGGCGGTCCTCGAGGCCGGCCCGGGGCTGCGCTGGATCCACAGCGGCAGCGCCGGCGTTTCGTCCGCCCTGCTGGCCGCCCTGGAGGGCCGCGACATCGTCTTCACGAACTCCGCCGGTACGCACGCGCCGCCCGTCGCCGAGACCGCCATCGCGATGATCCTGCACTTCGCCCGCGGCCTGGACATCGCCGTGCGCGCGCAGGCCGCGGGCAGCTGGGACCGGGCCGCCTACGACGCCGCCGATGGCCCCGTGCGCGAGGTCGCGGGCGCCACCGTGGGGGTCATCGGGTACGGCGGCATCGGCTCGGAGATCGGACGCCGCGCGGCCGCCCTGGGGGCGCGCGTGCTCGGCCTGCGCCGCCGCGCCGGGAAGGCGGAGAAGGCGGATGGAGCGGCCGAGATCCTGGCCGGTCCGGACGGCCTGCGGCGGCTGCTGCGCGAGAGCGACTACGTCGTGCTCGCGGTGCCGGAGACCGAAGCGACGCGCGCGCTGATCGACGCCGGGGCGCTGGTGGACATGCGGCCGGGCGCGGTCCTGGTCAACGTCGCGCGCGGGCGCCTGGTGGACGAGGACGCGCTCGTCGAGGCGCTCGCCGCCGGGCGCCTGCGGGGCGCCGGCCTGGACGTGTTCGCGACCGAACCGCTGCCCACCGGCCACCCCCTCTGGGGCATGGACACCGTGCTGATCACGCCGCACGTCTCGGCCGTGAGCGGGCGCTACTGGGAGCGCGAAATCGACCTCATCCTGGAAAACCTCAGTCTCTTCGACCGCGGCCTGCCGCTGCGCAACGTCGTGGATCACGGGGCGGGCTACTAGAGGCCCGCGCGCCTATCGTGTTACCTTCGCCCGCGCAGTCCTCCCACCCGAATCGAGACCGATGATCGAAATCGTCAAGGCAGCCGTCCAGCGGGGCGCCTCCGATCTCCACCTCAAGGCCGGCGACGTCGTGCGCGCGCGCGTCAACGGATCCCTGCAACCCCTCACCAAGCAGCGCCTCACGCCCGAGCAGACCAGGCAGATCGCGAGCCAGCTGATGACCGACGCACGCGACCGCGAACGGCTGGATGAGATCAAGGACTACGACTGCTCCTGGGCGGCCCCCGGCGTGGGCCGGTTCCGCGTGAACATCCTGCGGCAGCGCGGGACGTTCATGGTCGTCATGCGCGTGATCCCCATGGAGGTGCCGACGCTCGAGGACCTCGGGCTGCCGGCCGTCCTGCGGACGATCGCGGAGGCGGAGCGCGGGTTGATCCTGGTCACCGGGATCACCGGATCCGGCAAGAGCACGACGCTGGCGGCGATGATCGACCACATCAACGCGACCAGCCACCGGCACGTGATCACGCTGGAGGACCCGATCGAGTTCCTGCACCGGGATCGGAAGGCGTCGGTGACGCAGCGCGAGATCGGGGGCGACACGTCCTCGTTCGCGGTCGGGCTCAGGGCCGCACTGCGCGAGGATCCGGACGTGATCCTGGTCGGCGAGATGCGCGACACCGAGACCATCGACACCGCCCTGAAGGCCGCCGAGACGGGCCACCTGGTGCTGTCCACGCTGCACACCCAGAACGCGGTCCGCACGGTCTCCCGCATCGTGGCCGTGTTCCCGCCCGAGGAGCAGAAGATGGTGCGGGTGCGCTTCGCCGAGACCATCGTCGCGGTGGTCAGCCAGCGCCTGCTGCCGCGCAAGCAGGGGGCCGGCCGCACCGCGGCGGTCGAGGTCCTGCTCGGCACGGGGACGGTGAAGGACGTGCTGCTCGAGCCGGAACGGATCGACGAGATCTTCGACCTGATGGCAGACGGCCGACAGCAGTACGGATCCCAGACCTTCGACCAGCACCTGATGGACCTGGTTCGCGAGGAGGCGGTGTCCTACGAGGTCGCCAAGGCGGCGGCCAACAACCCGGGCGACTTCGAGCTGAAGATGCGGATGTTCGCGTGAAGGAAGCAGTGCGCGGGATCGGCGGCATCCTCGTCCCGGCCACGACTCCCTTCGACCCCATGACCGGCGACGTCGCCCCGGTGCCGTTCCGCGACAACCTGCGCACCTGGCTGGGCGAGGGCCTCGACGGCGTGGTCCTGTTCGGCACGACCGGCGAGGCGGCGCTGCTGGAGGAGTCGGAGCGGCTGGCGCTCATGGAGTACGCCCGCGACGTCGTGCCGCCGGAGAAGGTCCTGATCGCGGGCGCCGGCGCGGACTCCACGCGCGCGGCGGTCCGGCTCGCGCACAGCCTCGGCGAGGCGGGCGCCGAAGCGGTGCTGGTCCACCCGCCGGTCTTCTTCGCGCCGGCGCTCGACTCCGCGGCGATCGTGGCGCACTACCGCGTGGTCGCCGACGAGAGCCCGGTGCCCGTGCTGCTCTACCACTTTCCGCGCTTCACCCACGTCGAGTTCGAGGCCGGCCTTGTGGCGGAGCTCGCCCGCCACCCCAACATCGTCGGGCTCAAGGACTCGTCCGGCGACGTCAAGCGCTTCGCCGCCTACACGGAGGTCGTGCCGGACGGCTTCCGCCTGCTCGTCGGTAGCGGCGCGCTGCTCTACACGGCCCTCGAGCTCGGGGCGGCGGGGGGCATCTGCGCGGTCGGCCTGATCGCGCCCGCCGAGTGCGTCCGGCTCGTGCGCGAGTTCGCCGAAGGGAGGCCGCAGCACGCCGGGCGCCTGCAGTCCCGCATCGGCCCGGTGCACAAGGACGTGGTGGCGCGTTACGGGGCGCCCGGCGTGAAGGCCGCGCTCGACCTCCTGGGCATGCACGGCGGCGCGCCGCGGCCCCCGCTCCGGCCGCTGGACGAGCGCGCCATCCGCGCCGTGGCGGAGGCGCTCCGGCGCGCGGAGCTCACGGGCGCCGGCGTCCCCGCGGCCTGACTCGTAGCGCCCGTGGACGCGTACCTGAAGGGCCTGCGGGAGCGCCTGGACGCGCCCGACCAGGCGGACGCCGTGGCGGCGCGCGACGCCGTGCGCGCGCTCGCGATCCCGCGTCTGACCGGGAGCGACGCCTCCGCGCGGGTCGAGCGGTGGCTCCGGCGACGGTTCGAGCGTCTGGGCTTCGAGACGCGCGTCTTCCCCTTCGCGTTCTCGGCGTGGCCCGGCCGGTACGGCGTACTCGTCCTCGCCGGCCTGCTCCTGGCCGGGGTGCTCGGCGCCGCGGCCGCCCTCATCGCCGGACTACCGGTGCCGGCGCTCCTGGCGCTCGCGGCGCCCGTGCTGCCGGCCGCGCTGGCCGCGCGGCGGGGGCCGGGCTGGGTCGAGCGGCTGCGCTGGGGCCGGACCGAGGGGCGCAACCTCGTCTTCACCCGCCCGGGCGGCCGCGTGCGCTACGTCATCGCCGCGCACCGTGACTCCAAGTCCCAGCCGGTGTCGACCGCGGCGCGCCTGAACGCCGGGATGGCCGCCGCGCTCGGGGTGGCCGGGCTCGCGCTGCTGGCCGTGCAAGGCGCGGCGCGGCTGGCCTCGGCGCGTCTCGGCGCGTGGGCCGCCGAGCGCGTCCCCGAGACGCTGCTCGGCTCGGCCCGCGAGATCTTCGGTCCGCTGCTCGAGATGCAGCCGCCGGCGTCGCTCATCCTGTTGGTCGCGGCGCTGGCCGCGGGCGGCGCGGCCGTCCTGGCGCTGTCCTGGGCGGGCAACGAGTCGCCCGGCGCGCTCGACAACGCGTCGGGCGTCGCGGCGGCCCTCGGGCTGGCCGAACGTCTGGTCGGGCGCGACGACGTAGGCTACCTGCTCACCGACGCCGAAGAGCTGGGGCTGGCCGGCGCTCGCGCGATGGCTCCGGAGCTGGCGTCGCTGATGGGCGTCGTCAACCTGGACGGCATCGACGACGACGGCCCGGTGCACGTCGTGGAGCGCTATGGCTTCCCCAGGCGCGGCCGCGCCGCCCACCTCGCGGCGGCCCTGCTCGCCGCCGCCGAAGGGCTGGACATGGACATCGAACGCCACGACGCCCCGCTGGGCATCCTGCTTGAGCACTCGGCCTACAACGACGCCGGCGCGCCGTCGCTTACGGTCCTGCGCGGCAAGCGGGGGGCTCTCGGGCGGATCCACCGGCCCGCGGACCGGGCCGACGCGATCGGCGGGCGCGGGATCGCCTCCGTCGTGGCGCTCGTCGACGGCGCGCTCCACCTTCTGGAAGAGGCGCGCGCGACCGAGCCCACCCGCCCGCTGCTGCCGGGGCGGGAGCGGCCGAGCGGGCAGGACCTCCGCCCCGAGCCCGGGGCGGGCCGCACGCCGCTGTTCGCGCACCGGCCTCCGGAGGAGCCGCTGCCGCCGCTCGAGGAGGGACCCGATGCGTCCTAGCAGGCCGCGATTCGGCGCCGCGCGCCCGGCGCCCGCTTACCGGACCCGCTAGACGCATGCGCTCCGAACGCTGCCTCGTGGTCGTCGGCGCCCAGTGGGGCGACGAGGGCAAGGGCAAGATCGTCGACGTCCTCGCCGAGCGCGCTGACATCGTCGCCCGCTACCAGGGAGGAGCGAACGCCGGGCACACGGTTCACGTCGGCGGCGAGGAGTTCGTGCTGCACCAGATTCCGTCGGGCATCCTGCACGAGGGCACGCGGTGCCTGCTCGGCAACGGCGTCGTCTTCGACCTCGAGCAGTTCCTGGACGAGGCCGATGCCCTGGACGCGCGCGGCGTGGAGGTCACCGGCCGCGTGGGGCTCAGCGGACGGGCGCACCTCCTGCTCTCCTATCACAAGCGGCTGGACGCAGCGAGCGAGGAACGACGCGGCGCCGACAGGATCGGCACGACCGGCAGGGGCATCGGCCCGGCGTACGAGGACAAGGTGTCGCGCCACGGCGTCCGGCTGGCAGAGCTCCGCAGCCCCGCGCAGGCGCGCGAGAGGATCCGGGCCGCGGCCGAGCGCGCCAACGTGCGCCTGGAAGCGGCGGGCGTCGAGCCGGTGGACCCCGCGCGCGTCGCGGACACCGCGCTCGCGGCCGCCGAGCGCGTCCTGCCGCTGATCACGGACGTGGGCGCCGAGATCCACGCCGCGCTCGGAGCCGGCAAGCGGGTGCTCCTCGAAGGCGCCCAGGGGGCGCTGCTCGACATCGACCACGGCACCTATCCCTACGTCACCTCCTCGACCACCACCGCTGCGGGCGCGGCGACGGGCGTGGGCATAGGCCCGACGTCGATCGACGGCGTGCTGGGCGTCGTGAAGGCCTACACGACGCGAGTCGGAAGCGGCCCCCTGCCCACCGAGCTGGAGGGCGAGATGGGCGAGCGCCTGCGCGAGCTGGGCGGGGAGTACGGCGCCACCACGGGCCGGCCCCGCCGCTGCGGCTGGTTCGACGCCGCGGTCGTCCGGTTCGCGGCGCGCGTGAACGGCCTGACCGAGCTGGCGGTCACCAAGCTCGACGTCCTCGACACCCTCGACGAGGTGCGCGTCGCGACGAGCTACCGGATCGACGGAGCGGAGTTCGAAGGCTTCCCGGACGACCTCGCCCTCCTGGCGCGCGCGGAGCCGGTCTACGAGACCCTTCCGGGGTGGCGCTCACCCACGCGCGACGCCCGCAGCCGGGACGACCTGCCGCCCGCCGCGCGCGCGTTCCTCGACCGCCTCGAGGAGCTCGTCGGCGTCGCGATAGGCTACGTCTCGGTGGGCAGCAAGCGCGAGCAGATCATCCGCGTGTAGCGGGAGGCGGCCCCGCGCCGGTGGCCATCCTCGCGCGGGTGATGCGAAAGTTGCACGGCTACCTGCCGAGGGCCAGGATGAAATCGGCGACGGCCCGATATCCCGGGTGCAGCAGCCCCCGCGGCCAGGGCTCCCGCGGCGGCAGGCGCAGAGAATGATCCGTCCTCGGAAAGATCATCAGATTCCGGTGCCGGTTTCCCGCGCGCTCCAGCGCCCCGGCGACCACGCTCTCGCTCGTCCTCGCCGGGACCAGCGCGTCCTCCTCCCCCCAGACCAGGATCGACGGCACGGTCACCCCCGCCCAGACTCCCTCGGGATCGAAGAACAGGTCCTCCATGTATGCATGGGACAGCGGCTCGAGGCCACGCCGGCGCCAGTACGCGAGCTCGTGGGCGGTCTCGAACCAGGGCTCGTGTTCGAGGGATCGCAGCGCGGCTTCGATGCCCGCCCGCCCCTCTCCGGTGCGATAGTAGCCGTAGATCTCGCTCAGGAGGCTGTCGGCTCGCTGGACGATCTCCTCGGAAACTCCCGCATCCACGAGCTTGTTGTGCTGGTTGAAGAGGTTCTGCTCCGCCGGCGAGACGCCCGGAGCGCTGAGACCCACGACGAACCGGACGGAGGGCGAGAGCACCGCGGCGGCGGGGGAGATCCAGCCGCCCTGGCTGATCCCACCCACGCCGATCAGCCCGGCGTCCACCTCGGGGTGACTCGCCAGCCGCTCGACGCCGGCGACCGCGTCGCCAGCCAGCTCGCGCATGCTCGCGGTCCGGTAGTCGCCCGTCGACTCGCCCACGCCCCGTTTGTCATAGATCAAGGACGCGACGCCGAGCTCCGTGAGCGCCACCGCCAGGCCGCGATACGTGGGGTCGGATCGGTCGACGTGCCCGGAGCCGTGCGTCCAGACGACCGCCGGGTAGGGACCCGAGCGGGCGCGCGGGAGCAGCAGCGTGCCGGCCAGGCGATGGCCGCCGTCCCCGAAGTCGATCGGGATAGCCCGGTATCTCGGCCCGCATTCGCGGCTCCGCAGTAGCCGAATCTCTCCCTCTGCTCCGGCGCCCTCCCAGCGGCCGACGGTCGCATCTCCGCTCGTGTGGAGGGAGAGGCGGATGGCGTCCTCGCGGAGCGAGAAGTGGACGGACGCATCATCGCCTCTTCCCTCCACCCGGGCCGGCAGATCGTAGACGCCGAAGCCGGGGAGGTCCACGGTCGAGGGGGGATCGGGCGCGTCGTCGCCGCGGAGGCACAGGCGGAGGCTCGTGCGGGTCGATCCGTCGTCGACCCTGCCCGTCCATCCGCCCCGGTAGGACCCGGGTCGAGACACGCTCGCCTCCTCGGACGTCGTCCCGGGCTTTCCGGCCCCGAGTCTCTCCACCATCCCCCGCGCCCGGCGGTTCCCCGGGTCGATCCGCAGCGCCCTCCGGTAGGCGGAGAGGGCATCGCCCTCCCGCTCCATCATCCGGAACGTCTCCGCGAGCCCTAGCGGGCCGCGGGCGTCGTCGGGGAACTCCTCGACGTGGAGCTCGAATACCCGCCGGGCGGCATCGAGCCGGCGCGCCTCGCGGAACTGGTAGCCGACCCGCAGGAGGACGAGCGGATCCACGTGGGCCCGTTCGGGATCGGCCGCATGCGCCACGCGAAGCCGCTCGATCGCGGGCTCGACGCCGAGCCGGAAGGCGTCCCGCGCGAACCGGTGGGCGAGGGGGAGGAGCCCGCGCATCTCGATCGCGGCCTCGCGGTCCTCCGGGTAGAGGAGCGGATCGAGCTCGAGCCCACGCCGGCGCGCGGCAAACGCTTCCTCCGACCTGCCCGCCCGCTCGTAGGCGCGGGCCAGGCGGTGCCAGGGACGGTAGGAGCCGGGATGGGCCTCGGCGGCGGCCTCGAGGACCGCCACCGCAGCTTCCGCCCGGCCCGCCTCCAGCAGTCGCTCGCCCAGTCCGACCAGGTCCTCCCCGTAGGCCGGATCCTCGGCCAGGAACCAGCGGGCCGCGTCCGCGCGCGCGGACCGGAAGCGGCCCATCCCGGCGTCGAGCCCCGCGCCGTCTATCCAGGCCGCGAGGCTGTCCGCCAGCGGGAGCCGGAGCGCGGGCGCCGCGCCCGATCCTCCGGCGCGCCCTCCCGGTTCGTCGAACCCGCCGGCGCGGACCAGCCGGATTCCCAGCTCGAGCACCCGATCCACGCCCCGCTCGATCTCCTCCGGACGGTTCTTCGCGTGGACGTCCGGGGGGATGCCGATCCCCTCCCAGGTCCTCCCCTCGGCGTCCAGCGTCCTGGCCCGGACCGTCCGGTAGTGCCAGCCGTTGGGGAGCGCGTCGTTGACGACGTCCCCGAACGCGCCCGCCGTGGCGCCGCCGACCACGACGACGTGGGGGAGCGTCCGCATCGCCAGGACGAACCCCTCCGCCGCGCTCATCGTGTAGCGCTGGACCAGGACGGCCACAGGACCCACGTAGGCGCCCGTCGAAGGCGGCGTCACGTTCCACCGGACCGGATCGGTGAAGTCCTCCCGTCCGGGTCCGCTCTTGAAGCGGGTCATCATGTAGGGACGGGGGCGATCCGTGAACCGGCTCGCGATCGCGCGGGCCACCGGGTCGTCTCCCCCGAGGTTGCCGCGCACGTCGACGACGACCCCGCGGGCGCCGGCGAAGGTCGCGACGACCTCGTCCATCGCCGTGGCAGTGGCCCGCTCGTCGTCCATCGCGGAGACATGGACATAGCCCACGGAATCGGCCAGCCAGCCGAACGTCACGACCCCGTCGACCCGCTGCTCGGGCGGGCCGGCCAGGTAGTGCCGCCGAACGACGTCGAGCGAGAAGTCGTCCAGCCGGGCGCCCTGGAGGTGGCCGGCGTTGGAAAGGAAGCGGTCCCACCCGGACAGCTTGACGTGGTTGTCGTTGAGCGCCCGGAGCATTCCGGAGAGGACCTCGAAGAGCTCCTCGTCCGTCTCGGATCGCAGCGCCAGCGGGCGGTGGGCTCCCCCGATCGACTTCCACGGGACGTTCTTGTCTGCCAGCAGGGCATAGCCCCGATCGAAGGCGATCCAAAGCGAGTCGAAGACCTCCGCTGGTCCCGGCACCTGGGAGGCGGCCGGCGAAGGCGCGAAGAGAGCCGCGAGCAGGAGCGCCCGTGGCGCGGCGGGTCGGATGGAGCGAAAGCCTGGGAACGCCACGCGAGGCCCCCCCGGGGGAAGCGGTGATCAGTCGGCGGGTTTCGGCACGGCAGGCTAACCTACATCTGTAGTATGTGTCAATCGATCCGGCGCCGGGCCGAGGAAGGCCGTCGGTCCGGTGCTGTCGGAGAAGCGCAAGAGGACGTAGCCTTGCAGCTGTCGTCGTTCGCGTCGTCGGTGGATCGGCCAGCGGAGGAGGGCTCGCAAGGATGAAGGACCCGGCCGACGTCACCCCGCTCCAGATCCGCATCCTCGAGGTCCTCTGGGACGGGGGAGTCGGGACGGCGCGCGAGGTCCACGAAGCGCTGGAGGAGGAGACCGGGCTCGCGCGGAACACGATCGGCACCATGCTCGTCCGCATGGCCGAGTACGGGTGGCTGGGCCGCGCGAAGCGCGGTCGGGAGTACGTGTACCGCCCGGCGGTGACGCGGGCGAAGATCCGCGCCTTCAAGGTCCGCCGGCTCGTCCGGTCGCTCTTCCGCGACGACATCGAGTCGCTGATGAGTCACGCGCTCGAGGAAGGCGACTGGGAGGAGGCGGACCTGGAAAGGATCGCCGAGCGGATCGCCCGCCATCGGAAGACGAAGACGTGACCGGGACGATCTGGCTCGTCGCGCAGCTCGCGCTCTACAACCTCGGAGCCTGGCTCCTCACCTACCTGATCCACAGCAGCGTGATCCTCGGCCTGGTGTGGGCGATGTCGAGGGCGCTCCGCCTCTCGCCCGCCTGGGAGGTGGTGCTGTGGCGAACGGCGCTCGTCGGCGGGGTGGTCACTTCGTCGGTCCGGCTGGCCGCGGGCGAGCTGGCCGGCGAGGAGTGGCTGGTCGACGGTGCCGCGGTCCTCACCGGCGGGTTCGGCGTCTTCGGGGCGACGCTCACGGCGGCGTGGCTGGTCCTGGCCTCGATCCGACTTCAGGGATGGTGGCGCGCCCGCCAGAGCCTTCTCGGTGCGATCGGGGCGCGGCGCTCGGACGAAGACCTCTCCCTGCGCGCGATGTCGGACCACGTCATCCGCGAGCTGGGGCTCCCGCGCCGGCCGCTCCGTTTCACGCGCGCCCCGGGCGTCACCTCGCCGGTGGCCGTCGGCGCGGGGGAGGTGTGCCTGCCGGAGCGCGGCTTCGAGTATCTCGACGACGTCCAGCGACGCAGCGTGCTGGCTCACGAGATCGGCCATCTGGCCTTCCGCGACCCCCTGTGGCGGACGGTGGCTCAGCTCGTCCGCGCGGCGCTGTTCATCCAGCCGCTGAACCGGCTCGCCGCGCGGCGGCTCAAGGAGGCCGCGGAGTTCCGTGCGGACGACGCCGCGGTCCGGAGCGCTGGAGCCCGGTCCCCGCTCGTGGAGGCGCTGCTCGCGTTCGCTCAGAACGGCAGGCGGGGCTCGGAAGTCGATGACGCGATCGGCTTCGCGTCGCTGCTGTGGCGTCGCGTCGATCGTCTCTATGCGGGGCCGCCACCGGGTGCAGCGGTGGTCGGACCGGTCCGCTTCGGGGCGGCCGTCCTCCTCCTCGGCGCCGCCCTGGCCGTGCCGGGGATCGATCCGCCCTGTGACTGCCGGCTCCGAGCCGCGCTCGCCGAGTTCGCGCGTCCCGACGCGGTCGCAGCCCGGACGTCCGCCGAGGTCGGGCCGCGAGAGTCGGCAGCGGCACCCTCAGCGGGCGTCGCCCCCGAGCCGGGCGCCAGCCGACCGAGATGATGCGGATGCCCTCGCCCATGGAGACGTGAGCCGCGCGCCGCTCCCGCCAGCCGAGAAGGCCGGGGCGGTGCGCCGCATGTTCGGCGCGATCGCCCCGCGCACTACCGCCCCGCCCCCCGTCTTGAGCCGGAAGCCTTCTCCCTCTATCTTTTCGGGTTCCGCTCGCACGGGGGTACCGGGCGCGTGCGAGACACCGGACGCGTATCGGCGGCGGGGCATGTTCGAGGAACTCAGCGAAAAGCTCGACGGCGTCCTCGGGCGTTTTCGCCAGCAGGGGCTGCTGACGGAGCCCATGGTCCGCGAGGGCCTGCGCGAGATCCGGCGCGCGCTCCTGGAAGCGGACGTAAACTACCTGGTGGCGAAGGACTTCCTCGACCGCGTGCAGGAGCGGGCGCTCGAGGAG
>DATKCH010000029.1:0-5142 GCA_035513295.1 Longimicrobiales bacterium | reverse complement strand
GAGCGTCTGCGAGAGGCGCTCGAGGACGCCCGGCTGTTTCTCCGGACCGCGGGCCGGCCGGGCACGGTCGGCAGGCTGTCGGACGAGCGCGCCGCCCTCGTCGCGGAGTTCGACGGCCTCGCCGGCGAGGTGGAGGCCGTTGGGCGCTGACCTCGGAGGGACCTACTCGCCCGCCGCGGCGGCGTTCTTCTTCGCCTCCGACAGGTAACCGGGCTTCAGGTCAAGTAAGTTGGCGATCTTGCGGGTCAGGTACTGCTCGTGCTCCGCCACCACGCCATCGGCCAGCACCAGCCCCCACATGACTTCGGCCAGCACCATCTTCTGTCCGAGGTCGTAGTTGGCCTTGAGGACCGAGGTGAAGCCGTAGTGGTCGATGGCCGACCGGCGTTCCTCCTCGGCGGCTTCGATCAGTCGCCGACCGGCGGCTGGGGGCAGCCGGAAGTGCCGCTCCAGCACCTCCTCCAGGTGAGCCTGCTCGTCCTCGCTGAACTCGCCGTCGGCTTGCGCGATCTCGAGCAGCAGGGCGCAGGCGGCCAGGTGCAACGGATCGGGTCCGCCCGTGCCCTCGGCGCTCCCCGGACCGGCGCCGGACTCCCCACCGACGTCGGCGTCCGAGCTCCCCCGCCCGATGAGCCTCTTGATGGCGTCTATCAGCATGGGTCGGCGGCCTCCTGTTTCGGGCGGAAACTCCGCCGCCAAACTATTCGTACCGGGCCGGTCGAGCGAGCCCGGCCGTGGCTCCTGTCCGGACACGCCGTCCCAATCCAGGCCGGCCCGTGGCGCCACCGTCGCGCGCCGGAAGTGGTTTGTGCGAAGCGCGGCTCGGGGTTAGAACCAACCCGGTGCGCCGGCGCCCTTGCGGCGGCGCCACGACGCACAACCCGACACAGGAGGTAGCGTGTGCCAGATCTGACCGTCAGCGCCCTCGAAGGTGCCCCGACTTCCGTCTCCGATCGAGCGATCCGTGACCTGGAATCGCGTCTCTCCGGCGACCTGCTCACCGCCGGCGACGACGGCTACGACGAAGCCCGCTCCATCTGGAACGGGATGATCGACCGCCGGCCGGCGCTGATCGCCCGCTGCCGGACCGGCGCCGATATCGCCGCGGCGCTGAACTTCGCCCGCGAGCACGGGCTGCTGGTCGCCGTGCGCGGCGGCGGGCACAACATCGCCGGCAACGCGGTCTGCGAAGGCGGGCTGATGATCAGCCTGGACGCCATGAGGCAGGTCGACGTGGACCCCCAGGCGCGTACCGCGCGGGTCGAGCCGGGCGCGTCGCTCGCCGACTTCGACGCGGCCGTGCAGGAGCACGGCCTCGCGACCCCTGTCGGCATCAATTCCACGACCGGCGTCGCGGGGCTCACGCTGGGCGGCGGCTTCGGCTGGCTGAGCCGGCGTTACGGCATGACGATCGACAACCTGATCGCCGCCGACGTGGTGCTGCCCTCCGGCCGGATCGTGCGCGCCAGCGCCGACGAGGAGCCGGATCTGTTCTGGGCGATCAGGGGCGGAGGTGGGAACTTCGGCGTCGTCAGCGCCTTCCACTTCCGGCTCCATCCGGTGGGGCCGGAGATACTGTCCGGTCTGATCGTGCACCCGGGCGACCGGGCCTCCGACTTCCTGCGCTTCTACCGTGACTTCACGCCCACGCTCCCGGACGAAACGGCCGTCTGGGTCGTGCTGCGGAAGGCCCCTCCGCTGCCGTTCCTGCCGGAGGAGTGGCACGGGCGCGACGTGGTCGTCGTGGCCGCCTTCCACGGGGGGGACATGCGGGAGGGCGAGCGCATCCTGGAGCCTCTGCGTGAGTGGGGCGATCCCATCGCGGATGTCATCGGACCCCACCCGTATGCCGGTTGGCAGCAGGCGTTCGACCCGCTGCTCACTCCGGGCGCCCGCAATTACTGGAAGTCGCACGACTTCACCGAGCTGTCCGACGCGTTCTTCGACACGCTGGTCGGCGCCGCGGGCCGCCTGCCCACGGCCGAATGCGAGGTCTTCCTGGCTCAGGTCGGCGGGGAGATGGGACGCGTCGCGTCGAACGCGACCGCCTACCCGCACCGGCACGCCCGGTACATCATGAACGTGCACACCCGGTGGCAGGACCAGGCGCAGGACGAGGAGTGCATCGCGTGGGCGCGGGGCCTTTTCCAGGCGTCCGAGCCGCACGCCGCGGGGACCGTCTACGTCAACTTCATGCCCACCGACGAAAGCGATGCGGTCGAGCGCGCGTACGGCGACCACTACCCGCGTCTGTCCGAGTTGAAGAGGCGTTACGATCCGGAAAACCTGCTGCGCATGAACCAGAACATCCAGCCGGCGCCGGCGGGCTAGCCCGAGGGGAGCTTCGCGCTAGCCGGCGCCGTGGATGTAGGCTCGCAGGTGCTGATTCTCGTTCTCCGCCGCTCGTCGTGCCGCGTTCACGACGTCCCCGATCGAGACGATTCCTGTGAGCTTGCCATCGACCACGATCGGCAGGTGACGGATGCGATTGTCCGTCATGACCTCCATCACGCGATGGAGGCTTTCCTCCGGCTGGCCCGTGATGAGCTCGCGCGTCATCGCCGTCTCCACGGTCGTCGTGGCGAGTTGCCCGGGATCCTCGGCGCCCAAGCGCAGCACGTCGCGCTCGGTCAGAATGCCCACGGGCGCCTCGTCACGGACCACGACCACACCGCCGATCCGGTGCTGCATGAGCAGGCGCATGGCCTCGAGCACGGTGGCCTCCGGCCCGATCGTCACGACGGAGTCTCCCTTTCTGGAAAGGATGGCGGCGATGGTCACGGCAGCCTCCTGAGGCGAGCGGGCGTTCCAAGAACCCTCAAGACCAAGGTGCCGGACGGCCGCGTGAGGAACAAGGAAAACGGCGGCAGGTCACCGCGCCGGCCGGTGATCGGTTGAGCGCGCGGAACGTCGCGGGCCGCTCCGGCGACCCTACGGGTCGGGTTCGAGACCCCTGATCCGCTCCACGAACTCGCCGGCGAGATCGTTCGGGACCGGGATGGTCAGGTTGTACTGCGCCATCCTCCAAGCGCCGTCCTCGAGCTCGAGGACGCCGGAGCCGCGGGTCTCCCCCAGGAACTCGTTTTCCAGGCGCTCGTCGAACCACGCGGTGGCGCCGTCGTCGGAGACCGATACGTGCCGCTCGGTCGCGTCGTAGGTCCAACCGCGCCCCTCGGAGAACGGCCCGCGCGCGTATTCCATGAACTCGGCGATCGTCCACCGCTCGGTGGCGTCGGTCCCCAGGAAGACGGCGTCGTCCGTGTACAGCCCGAAGTAGCGGTCGAAGTCCGCGGCGGCCGCGGCCGCGTGCAGCTCGTCCAGGACCGCGCTGACCGCATCGGTGGCTTCGCCCTGGTGCCCCTCGGGCGCGCCGGGTTGCGCGGCGATCCAGCGCTCCACCTGCGCGCGCAGCATCGGCAGCGAGATCGTGCCGTTCTCGAGCACGCGGTCGTGGAACGCTCTCAGGTCGAACGCGTCGCCGAGCCGGTCGGACGCCTCCGCGCGCAGCCGCTGGATCTCCAGCGAACCGAGCAGGTACGCGGTCGCCTGGCCCGGGACCGCGATGTAGCGGTCCACCTCGTAGGCGATGGCTCCGGGCGACTCCGCGGTGTTCTCGCGCATGTATGCCACCGCCTGCTCGCGGGTCCATCCCAGCGCGTGCATCCCCGGATCCACCACGAGCCGCGCCGCCCTGAGCGCCTCGTTCGAGAGCTGCCCCAGACGGTCGATGTCGCCGCTGTAGAGCCCCAGCTCGTCCGACAGCTTCTCCGAGTAGAGCGCCCAGCCCTCTCCCATCCCCGAATTGTAGAAGTACTTCAGGACGGGATTCGCGCCGCCGCGGGCCAGCACGGCCTGCGCCTGCAGGTGGTGTCCCGGCCAGGTCTCGTGGAAGGACGTGGCCTCCAGCCCGGCCTTGCTGAGTTCGCCGGGCGCGTGGGTGCCCAGCTGGTAGACCCCCGGCTCGCCCGCCGAGCCCGCGCTGTAGAAGCCTCCGCCGGTCCGCTTCTGGAACGCGGGATAGGGTCGGATGACGACCTCGGCGTCCGGGACGAAACCGAACGCGCGCGGCATGGCAGCCTCCGCTCGCGCGACCGCGGCGCCGGCGTAGGCAACGATCTCCTGCGCGGTTCCGAAGGTGAAGGGCGGCTCCTGGGCCCGGCGCAGCGCCTCCTTCACGTCCGCGGTGCCGAAGATGCGCCGGGCGATGTCGCGCATGTCCCGCTGGATGCGGTCCATCTCGCGCAGCCCGGTCTCGTGGATCTCCCGGGGGGGCGTGTCCAGCGTGGTGTGGAACCGGATCGACGCCCGGTAGCAGTCGGAACCGTCCGGATTCGCCGACACCCCGACGGCCTCGCGCGCGGACGACGAGTATTCGCCCGCCAGGTAGTCGCGGTAGCGCCGCACGGCGGGGGTCACCTCCGTGCGCACGGCCTCGGCGAGCGCTTCCGCGAAGGCGTCGTCGTCGTCGCGCGACGCGGGTTCCCGGAACGGGGACTCGTCCTCCGGCAGATTCAGCAGCGCGTCGATCTGGGCGACCACGGCCTCGACATCGGCTCGCGCGGCGACGTACCCGGACGCCACGCCGGCGCGCAGGTTGGCGATCTCCGTGTCCAGGTAGCGCGGGACGTCCCGTACGCGGGCGAGCAGGGCCGTGCGCTCCGATGGTGCGCGCACCGTCTGCTGACTCAGGACCGAGGGAAACGCCTCCGGCCAGCCCGTCCAGGTCGGGCTCACGTTCCAGAGCTCCATGCGGCACACGCGCCGGCCCACGGACGATTCGAGCCGGTCCAGCGCGTACGCGTACGGGATCTCGGCCGGGCTCCCCGCGAGCGATGCCAAATCGATCTCCCGAAGCGCGGCGAGCAGGCTGTCCTCGCGCGCGGCCCACGCGTCCAGCGCCGCCCGCGAGCGGTCGCTCCAGCGGTCCGTCGGCGCGCCCGAGTACCCGAACTCGTACGCCTCCTCAGGGAACTGCTCGTAGTAGGCCTCGGCGTAGCGGTCGGCGAGCGCGAGTGCGCGCGCCTCGGGGCCGGCTGCGCCCGACGCGTCTCCGCCCGCGGCGCCGTCGCTTCCCGCCTCCGCGCAGGCGGCGGCCGCGGCGGCGACCGTCATCAACAGCACCGGCGCGCGCCTGCGCGCGCG
>DATKCH010000028.1:0-8211 GCA_035513295.1 Longimicrobiales bacterium | reverse complement strand
ACCTTGCGCACCTCGCCCTCGCCGGCCCAGCGGCCGACGTTCTCGTCGGCCAGCGCGGCCGTCAGCGCGGCGTGCTCGCCGACGCCCCGGGGCAACTCCACGCGCGCGCGCACCTTGCCGTTCACCTGCACCACGAACTCTACCGAGTCCTCTTTCGCCTTCTCCGGGTCGAAGGTCGGCCAGACGCCCCCCTCGACCGTGTCGAACCCGGCGGTCGAGCCGTCCGAGTCGAAGATGCCGCCCTCGTGCCCGAGCAGCTCCCAGGCCTCCTCGGCGAGGTGGGGCGCGAACGGCGCGATGAGCGGCACCAGGGGCTCCACCTCCGTGCGCGCCACTGCGCGGTTGCCCGCGCGCACCGCGTTCAGGTACTCCATCATCGCCGCGATCGCGGTGTTGTAGCGGAGCCCCGCGACGTCCTCGGTGACCTTGCGGATGGTCGCGTGCAGGCGGCGCTCGACCTCGGAGTCCGGGTGCCCGCCGCGGAGCTCGCCCTGGATCGTGTCCCAGAGCCGGCTCAGGAAGCCGTAGGGACCCTGGATGCCCTCGTCGCGGAAGTCGCCTCCGATCTGGAAAGGCCCGAGGAACATCAGGTACGTGCGGAAGGTGTCGGCCCCCCACCGCTCGATGTACTTGTCCGGGACGACGGTATTGCCCCGGCTCTTGGACATCTTGGCGCCGTCCTTCGTGATCAGCGCGTGCTTGCGGAACACCCGGTAGGGCTCCTCGAAACCGAGGTACCCGGCGTCGTGCAGCGCCATCGTGACGAAGCGGCTGTACAGCAGGTGCAGCACCGCGTGTTCCTCGCCGCCGATGTAGGTGCTGACCGGCAGCCATTTCTCCGTGAGCTCGGCGTCGAAGGGCACGTCGTCCCGGTGCGCGGATGGGTACCGCAGAAAGTACCACGCGCTGTCCAGGAAGGTGTCGCTGACGTCCGTCTCGCGCCGCGCCTCGCCGCCGCATTCGGGGCAAGCGACGCGGTACCACGACGCCGCGCGGGCGAGCGGGCTCACGCCGCTCTCGTCGGGTTTGTAGTCGTCGACGTGGGGCAGCTCGACGGGCAGGTCCTCCTCCGGCACCGGGACGGTTCCGCAGGCGTCGCAGTAGATGATCGGGATGGGCGGGCCCCAATAGCGCTGGCGAGAGATGCACCAGTCGTGCAGCCGGTAGTTCACGCGCGCCTCGGCCAGGTTCTTCTCGGCCAGCCAGGCCGTGATGCTGCGCTGGCCCTCCTCCGAGGCGGCGCCGTCGAAGGCGCCCGAGTTCACCAGCGTGCCGTGTCCCGGGTACGCCTCCGACAGCGGCGTGTCGGCGTCCTCGCCCTCGCGCGCGACCACCCGCACGATCGGCAGGCCGAACGCCGTCGCGAACTCGAAGTCGCGCTCGTCGTGCCCGGGCACCGCCATGATCGCGCCGGTCCCGTACTCCATCAGCACGTAGTCGGCGATCCAGATCGGGATCTCCTCGCCCGTGGCCGGGTTCACGGCGTACGCCCCGGTGAAGATCCCGGACTTCTCCTTGTCGGCCTTCTTCCGGCTCACGAGATCGGTCCCGGCGACCTCGCGACGGTACGCCGCGACCGCGTCGCGACGGTCCTCCGTGGTGACCTCCTCGACCAGCGGGTGCTCGGGCGCCAGCACCATGTAGGTGGCCCCGAAGATCGTGTCGGGCCGGGTCGTGAAGACCGAGATCAGCGGAGCGGCCGCGTGCACCGTCGCCGGCTCGTGGCGATCATGGGACGCGCGCGAGCGAGCGATGGGGAATCGAATCTCGGCGCCTTCGCTCCTGCCGATCCAGTTCTCCTGCGCCTTCTTGGTTGACTCCGACCAGTCGATCCAGGAGAGGTTCTCGAGCAGCCGCTCAGTGTACTCGGTGATTCGGAAGAACCACTGCGCGATGAAGCGCTGCTCGACGGGGGTCGCGCAGCGCTCGCACGCGCCCGCGATCACCTGTTCGTTCGCGAGCACCGTCATGCACGACGGGCACCAGTTGACGGGCGCTTCCTTCCTCTCGGCAAGGCCCGCTTCGTGGAGCTTCAGGAAGATCCACTGGGTCCACTTGTAGTACCCCGGGTCCGTCGTATCGACCGTGTGGTTCCAGTCGTACATCCCGCCGATGCGCTTCAGCTGGCGCGTGAAATTGGCGACGTTGCGCGGGATCAGCTCCATCGGGTGGACGTCCACCTTCAGGGCGTAGTTTTCCGAATGGATGCCGAACGCGTCGAAGCCGATCGGCTCGAACACGTCGAAGCCGTTCAGACGCCTGTAGCGCCCGAAGATGTCCGCGCCCGTGAACGCGTACATGTTGCCCACGTGCAGCCCTTCCGCGGACGGATAGGGGTACATCATGAGCATGTAGAAGGGCCGCTCCGCGTCGCGGAGATCCTCGTCCGAGAGCAGGTTGGTCCCGCGCTCGGCCCAGGCCTTCTGCCACTTCTCCTCGATCGCGATCGGGTCGTATCCGGCTCTCTCGCTCATGCCCCTGGTGCGCAGTTCGGTCGATGGCAGGCGGGTGCCCGCGGGCCCGGCCCCCCCCGCGCCGGGACGAAGGGCAAACATAACGAACGGGCCGGGCTCGGGGCAGCGCGAGGGCACTCGCGCGCGATCGACCTTGCACGCAAGATTGGGCACGCCCAATCCCGAGCCACGCCGGCACCACTGGGTGCGCGCGCTCGAGCCACCTCGAACGAGGAAACGAGGACGCCGGTGAGGCGAACGATCCTGCTCGTCGGGCTGATCCTGGCCGCGGCGGCGTGCGCGCGCGAGTCGGCGGACGATGACGACTCCACGATCGACGAACCCGTCATGGAGAGCGTCGATTCCGCCGGGGTGGACGCCGGCATGGACGACGGGATGGGCGCTGGAGGGGACTCCGCGGATGACGGCTTCGACGGCGACCTGCGCGACGACCTGAACGATGGCATGTCGCAGGACTCGATCGACGGCGGGGAGGACGGCGGCGACGGGATGGGCTGATCGCCGGACACACACCGCGGGGTCTTCCTCCGCCTGCGCTCAGCCGGCCGGCGGCCGGCGCCCGCGCAGCAGGTCTTCGACCGCCCCGTAGGGATCGTCGGGGGCCGCTTCGGCGGCCGCGACCACGAGCTCGATCGTCCGGGCGATGTCCCCGCCGAGCGAGACCCGCAGGGCCTCGAACAGGTCGAGGCGGTCGTAGTAGAGGCGCCTGCCGATGAGCGCGGCGTTGTTCAGCTCGCTCTCCAGGAAGCCCGCGAACGTCAGCGCCTGGAGCTGAGGACTGAGCTCCTCCCGGAACGCCCGCCGCGCTTCCGCGAAGACCTCCTCGCGCGCGACGAGCTTCTGCGCGTCGGTCAGGTCCTCGCGCTCGTAGACGGCCTCCAGGGTCGCGACGAGCCCGGTCAGGAAGTGGCCGAACAGGAGGTTGTCCTGCCAGGCCGCCCGCGCCTGCCGGCAGCGCACGCCGTCCTCTCCCTCGATTCCGCACAACAGCTCCGCCGCGCCCACGTCCCCGACGAAGTTGGCGAAGCTCTCGTTGAAGGCGGCCTGGCTGGCGATGTAGGTGGTGTTGTGCGTGACCTCGTGGATCACCGTGCTGACGAGGAAGACGTCGGGGGCGCGCAGGACGGTAGAGAGTAGCGGGTCGTTGAACCAACCGAGCGTGCTGAACGCCGCCGTCGGACGCACGTAGGTGTCCAGCCCTTCCTCTTCCAGCCGGGCGGCCTCGTCGAGAGCGTCCTGGAACCGGAAGTACCCCTTGTAGGGCACCCGACCGACGATCGGAAACCACCACGTGTACTGGCGAAATCGTACTTTTTCCGCCGCCGAGACGACCAGCAGCAGGGTATCGCTGTCGACCTCGGCGTAGGTCGTGTAGCTGTCGCCGACGTCCAGCCCGAGGGACTCGCGCGCGAACGTCCGCGCTTGGACGACGAGGTCCAGCTTGCGCCTCTCCTCGCGGGTGGTGCGGGTGTCCGCGCGGGCCTCCTCGATCGGGCGCCGCCGGCTCAGCAGCTTTGCTTCCTCGTACCCGGCGCGCAGCACGTACCCGGGGGAGCACGTCAGGGACGTCGCAGCGAGGGCGACCACGCCGAGCCCGAGCGCGATTCGAAATCGCATCGCTGTTTCAACCCGATTGCGGGGTAGCGGTTCCCGCGGCCGGGCCGCGCTCCGGGACGTCCGGCTCGCCAGCGTCGGGAAGGACGGCCCTGATCTTGCTGCGATCGATCAGCGCACGAGCTCCGCTCCTCGTGGACATCCGCGAAGACATCCCCTCGTATCGCCGCCCAGCGCGGCGCCGTGGCCGCTTCTCCCGCACGCTCCCCGGCAAGGACGAATCCGAGGGGGATCTTCTCGTTCAGCACTCCGAGCGGCCAGGATACCGGGCGATCCATGCCTCACGAGCCAGGCGGCGGGCACGGTACGATCGACGAGGGCGCCGGACGCGCCGTGCGGGCGGAGGACTCCGAGTCGGCGCTCCGCCGCCTGCGGCTGATCCTTGACGCCGTGGAGGAGGGTGTCTGCGAAATCGACGCGGCCGGGGTCACGACGTTCGCCAACCGCGCGGCCGAGCGGATGCTGGGATGGCGCGCGGAGGAACTGCAGGGGCGGTCCCAGCACGACGTGATCCACCACACCTACCCCGACGGCACCCCCTTCCGCCCGGCCGACTGCCCCATCATGCAGGTCCTGGAGGACGGCCGACGGCGCGTCGTGTCCGACGGCGTCTTCTGGACCCGAACGGGCGAGCGCCTCCCGGTCAGGTACACGGCTACGCCGCTCGATGAGGGCGGCCGAACCGTCGGGGCGGTGGTCGCGTTCCGCGACCTGTCGACGCTGATCGAGGCGACGGCCGAGGCGAGGGACGCGCTCGTCCAGCGCGACTCGGCCCAGGAAGCCCGCTCGAGCGCGGAGAGGAATCTCGAGTGGCTGTACAACGTGCTCGAGCTCGCGCCCGCGCTGGTGCTGATCACCAGGGGGCCCGCGCACGCCATCCAGTTCGCGAACGCGGCCGCGCGACGCCTCGCCGGCGACCGGCCTCTGGAGGGCCTGCGGCTGGAACACGCCCTGCCCGAGGTGGCCAGGCAGGGGCTCCTGGCCCTGTTCGACCGGGTCTATCGCGAGTTCGAACCCTACTTCGGCGTGGAGGACCGCGTGCGCGTCGAGCCGCCCGGCATGCCACCGCTCGAGGTGTACCTGAACCGTGTGTTGCAGCCCCTGACCCTGCCGAACGGAGACCGAGGCGTGTTCCTCCACAACGTGAACGTGACGCGCGAAGTGGAGGCGCGCCGGGAGGTGGAGAGGAAGGCGGCCGAGCTCGGTCGCCTCGCCGCGGAGCTGGAGCGCAGCAACGCGGAGCTGGATCAATTCGCATACGCCACGTCGCACGACCTGAAGGCGCCCCTGCGCGGGATCTCGCACCTGACCACGTGGCTCCAGCAGGACCATGCCGACGACCTGGAAGGTCAGGCGCTGGCGTACGTGAAGCTGATCGATGCCCGGGTGCACCGCCTCGAGTCGATGATCGACGGGCTGCTGGAGTACTCGCGCGCGGGACGCAGCGAAGAGGCCTCGGAACCGGTGGACCTCGCCCGCTTGGTGGACGAGGTGGTCGACCTGATTCCCGGAAGGCAGGGACTGTCCGTCGAGGTCGAGGGCGTGTTCCCGACGATCATCACGGCGGGGGTTCGGGTCCGTCAGGTCCTGCAGAACCTCGTGGCCAACGCGGTCCACTACGCCGACGCTCGCGTGGTCATCCGCTGTCGCGCGGACGCGGGCGGCGAGCGGCTCCAGTTCGCCGTCATCGACGACGGGCCCGGGATCGACCCCCGCGACCACGAGCGGATCTGGGGCGTGTTCCAGCGCCTCGAGCGCGGCGACGACAAGGGAGGCACGGGCATCGGACTGGCCCTCGTGCGTCGCATCGTGCAGGAGGCGGGCGGCGACGCCTGGTTGGAGTCGGTCCCGGGCTCGGGAGCGACATTCCTGTTCACATGGCCCCTGTCCGGGGCGGGCGAGGAGGCGGCGTGACCACGGAGGAGGGAGGGCCGATCCGCATCCTGCTGGTCGACGACGACGAGCTCGACAGAATGGCCGTCGGGCGCGCGTTGAAGGCCGCCGATCTGAACGCGGAGCTCGTGGAAGCCGGGGACGTCGACTCGGCCTGGACCGCGCTCGGCGAGGCCTCCATCGACCTGATATTCCTCGACTACAACCTGGGCACGGGAACGGGCCTCGACCTCCTGCGCATGCTTTCGTCGCGAGGCTGGCGCACCCCCGTGGTCGCCCTGACGGGTCAGGCGGATCGCCGGACGGCCGTCGCCGTCCTCAAGGCCGGCGCCCACGAATACCTGGACAAGGCGGACCTGTCGCCGCAGCTGCTGCGCGCGGTGGTGCCGTCGGTCCTGCGCGCCGCGCGGGCGCAAACGGAGGAGGCGACCGCCATGGAGCGACTGCGGCTCGCCGCCGCGACCGCCGACATCGGGACGTGGGACTACTATCCCGATACGGGCGAGCTCGTCATGTCCGACCGCGCCCGTGCCCTGCTCGGCGTCCTCCCCGACGCGGAGCTGGATTACGCCCTCTTTCTCTCCCTGGTGCAGGCGTCGGACCGGGACGCGGTGAACGCGGCGCTCAACCCGGACGGGACGGGCGCGCGGAGCTCGGACTTCCAGGTGGATTTCCGTGTGGGGCACGGGCCGCCCGTGGGCACGCGTTGGCTCAGCGCGAAGGGAAAGGAGGTCGCGAGGGCGGCTTCGGGCGTGGCGTCGTCGCCCCACGTCGTGGGCGCGCTCGTGGACGTGACCGAACGCAAGAACGCGGAGCGAGCCGCGGGGGAGCGGGCGGAGATCGTGGAGAGCCTGCAGCGCTTCGGCGAGGCCCTAACGAGCAGCATCGCGCACGACGGTATCATCCAGCTCGCGACCACCGAGGCGCGGCGCCTGCTCGGCGCGGACGTCGGCTTCTACGTCGCCAGGCCTCCCGGAGGTGGCCCGGGCCGCGGGGCGATCGCCGCCGCCGGGATCTCGCTGGACGAGGTCGCCGCGCTCGGGCCGGACGTGCGCGAGCTCCCGTTCTCGGGAGCCGACGATCCGGTAGCGCGGATCGGTGGCGGGGCGTTTTTCGGCGTACCGGTCGTGTCCGCGACCCGCGGGATCCTCGGCGGGCTCGTGTTCGGGTCCCGCGCGGGGACCTTCGATGCGCGCGCCGTGCGGCTGGCCCGCGGGATCGCGGGCTGGGCCGCGGTCGCGATCGAGAACGCCCGGCTGTTGAGCGCGGAGAAGGAGGCGCGCGATCAGGCCGAGGCCGCGGTACGAGCCCGCGACGACACGCTGGCGGTGGTCACGCACGACCTCCGCAATCCCCTCAACACGGTGCTCGTGACCAGCGCGCTCTACCTCAAGGGAGGCATACCGCAGGAGGAGGTTCCGCAGCAGATGGAAGTGATCAAGCGCGCCGGACGCCACATGCAGCGCCTGATCAACGACCTGCTCGATACCGCGCGGATCGAGTCCGGGACGCTCGCCGTCGAGCCGGAGGAGGCGGATCCGGTGCCGCTGCTCGAGGAGGTCGCCGAGCTGTTCGCCAACCGGGTCGGGCAGAAGCGGATCGCGCTGGTCGTCGACCGCGACGCGCCGGCCGGCCTGCGCGTCCGGGCGGACCGCGGGCGCATCGTGCAGGCCCTGGGCAACCTCGTGGCCAACGCGGTGAAGTTCACCGAGCCGGGAGGCGAAGTGCGGCTGGCGCTCGAGCCCGCGGAGAGCACGGTGAGCTTCGTCGTAGCGGACTCGGGAACGGGCGTGCCCGACGCCGAGCTTCCGCACATATTCAAGCGTTTCTGGCAGGGGAGGCAGGGCGACCGGGCAGGAGCGGGCCTGGGCCTGGGCATCGTGAAAGGCATCGCGGAGGCGCACGGTGGCGACGTGGGGGTCAGCACGAACGTCGGCGAGGGAAGCCGGTTCTGGTTCAGCGTCCCGAGGGCCGCGTCCTGACGCGCGCGTCCGGCCGGGCGTCGCTTTGAGCAGGATCCTCTTCGGGACCGGCGCCGCGCTCGCCCTCCTCGCCGTCGCCGCCGGGGCGTTCGGAGCCCACGCGCTCCGGGCGCGACTTCCCGCCGACAGGCTGGAGACGTGGGAGCTCGCGGCGCGCTACCAGATGATCCACGCGCTCGCGCTCCTCGCCTTCGCCTGGGCCGCGACCCAGTGGCAGCGGTTCCCCGCCGCGCTCGCCGGAGGGCTCG
>DATKCH010000027.1:0-26440 GCA_035513295.1 Longimicrobiales bacterium | reverse complement strand
GCGTGGCGGTGATCAACGTCGGCGCCGCGACCGAGACCGAGATGAAGGAGAAGAAGGCCCGCGTCGAGGACGCGCTGCACGCGACCCGCGCGGCCGTCGAGGAGGGCATCGTGCCCGGCGGCGGCGTCGCGCTGCTGCGGGCGCAGAAGAAGATCGACAAGTTCAAGGTCGACTCGGAGGACGAGCAGATCGGCGTGCAGATCCTGCGCCGCGCGCTGGAGGAGCCGATCCGCCTGATCGCGGAGAACGCGGGCGCCGAGGGCTCGATCGTGGTCGAGCGGGTGCGGGCCAGCAAGGACCCGAACTTCGGCTACAACGCGCAGACCGACGAGTACGAGGACCTGGTCGAGGCCGGTGTGATCGACCCGACCAAGGTGACGCGCACGGCGCTGCAGAACGCGGCGTCGATCGCGGGCCTGCTGCTCACGACCGAGGCGGTCGTGGTGGAGAAGCCCGAGGACGAGAAGTCGGGCGCGGGCGGTGGTATGCCCGGCGGCATGGGCGGCATGTACTAGCAGGTCTCTGCTAGGCGATCGCCTGCAGCATCCCCGACCATGCAGGGAACCACGGGGGTCGGCCGATCGGCCGGCCCCCGTTTCGTTCGTGTCGATGCGCCGTCGCCGAACGCCGGCTAATTTCCGCGCGTCGCAGCGACCCGAAGCCTCGGCCAGGGACAGGAGAGAGACATGAGCGCTCGTTGCCTCGCGGTACCGATCATCGCCGGCGCCCTCGCTTGGGGCTCAGCTCCCCGCGCGCTGGCCGCCCAGGGCGCGGCAAGCACCCTGTCGGATCGCAGGCCCGTAGCGACGTACTCCATCGTCGCGCGCGACCCCTCGACGGGCGAGCTGGGGGTGGCCGTCCAGTCGCACTGGTTCAGCGTCGGACCGATCGTCGCCTGGGCGGAGGCGGGGGTCGGGGCGGTGGCCACGCAGTCGTTCGTGGAGCCGTCCTACGGCCCTCTCGGGCTCGACCTGATGCGCGCCGGAAGGACCGCCAAGCAGGCGCTGGCGGGACTCCTCGCCGCTGATCCGTTTCCGGCCGTCCGCCAGGTGGCAATGATCGACCGGCACGGAAACGTTTCGGCGCACACCGGGGAGGACGCGATCATCGCGGCCGGGCACGCGGTCGGCGAGGGCTTCAGCGTGCAGGCCAACCTGATGGAGCATCCGACCGTCTGGCCCGCGATGGCGGAAGCGTTTCGGGGCGCGGAGGGCGACCTCGCCGCCCGCATGATGGCCGCGCTCGAGGCGGCGCAGGAGGCTGGAGGGGACATCCGGGGCCGGCAGTCCGCGGCGCTGCTCGTGGTGACCGGCGAACCGACCGGCCAGGCGTGGGTCGACCGCGTCTTCGACCTGCGCGTGGAGGACCATCCCCGGCCCCTGGAGGAGCTGTCCCGACTGCTCCACCTCGCGCGCGCGTACCGGGAGATGAACGCAGGGGATGGAGCCATGACGGAGGGCGACGTGGCCGCAGCCGTGGGCCACTACGACGCCGCTTCGGAAATGGTGCCGGAGAGCGCGGAGATGGTCTACTGGGCCGGCGTAACGCTGGCCTCCGAGGGTCGGATGGAGGAGGCGCGCCCGAGGTTCGAACGCGCGTTCGCCGCGGACACCCGCTGGGCGGTCCTCACTCCCCGCCTTCCGGCGGCGGGTCTGCTGCCGGACGACCGAACGCTCCTGGACGCCATCCTGTCGATCGACGGCGGCGAGCCCGGACGCGCCGAGTGGCGGCGGCTGGCCGACCTGGGGCTGGTAACCCGCCCCTGAGGGCGTGGAGGTCGGCTAGCGCCTCATGTCGCGCAGGTCGTCCCGGAGGTCCCGATCGATGCGGTTTGCCGCGGCATCTGCCGCGCGCTCCAGCGCGCGCTCCATGTCGTCGACCGTCACCCGGCTGAGCGTCGCCGCCGTGACGGCCCCCGCCCCGATGCCGCCGTCCACGCGCGGCGTAAGCCGATCCCACGCGTGCACGCTGCGGCGCCACAGCTCCACGCCGCGCGCGTCGAGGAGGAAGGCATCGGCCTCCAGGAAGACGCTGGCGGAGCGGTCGTCGGCTCGGATGCCGTAGCGCCGCACGTCCAGCTCCAGGACGAAGTCGGCGTCCGCCGCCGACGCAGCCGGTTCCGTCCCGAGAGAGCGCCCGGCGCGGGTCGACAGACGTTCGGACAGCCGATCCGCGAGGTCGAAGCGCGTCGCGGCCTCGCGCAGGCGCGTGTTCGCGCGCCGCGCCTCCAGCTCGCGCGCCACCTCGGAGCCGGTCTCCAGCAGCACCTCGGCGAGCGAGCCGTCCGCATCGCGGTCCACGCCTGACGTGAGGACCACGGGGGACGCCGGCGTCCAGGTTTCGACCGCGAGCGAGCCGCCGGAGAAATCTGCGTCGCCCAGCCGGTGACCTGATCCGCAGGCGGCGAGCACCGCCGCGAGCGGGAGCGAGTGCAGGGCCGCGGCTCGTACGCCGCGGCGCGGAATGCGGATGCTGGTACGCATGGGTCCCTCCCCTCGGTTTTTCCGCTGGCGTGGCCTGCGCGCCCGGGGGCGCGGGGGAGAGGGACACGCGGGTCGTGTGCTACGCCGCGCCCGGCGGCCGGGTTCCGTCGGCCACCGGCGGCGGTCCAGCGACCGATTGGGGTCAATCGACCGATCCGAGCCATTCGTCGATGTGCCGCTCGAGGACGCTCAGGGGCACCGCGCCGTTTTCGAGGACGCGATCGTGAAACTCGCGGACGTCGAAGTCGTCGCCCAGCCGCTCCTCGGCGCGCCGGCGCAGCTCTTCGAACTTGAGCTTGCCGACCATGTATCCCAGCGCCTGGCCCGGCCACACGATGTAGCGATCGATCTCGACCGCGATGTCGTGCTCCGGTTTGCCGCTGTTCCGCGCGAAGAAGTCGATCGCCTCCTCGCGCGACCAGCCGAACGCGTGGATCCCGGTGTCGACGACCAGGCGGACCGCGCGCCACATCTGGTAGCTCAACTGCCCGTAACGCGAGTACGGGTCCTCATAGAAGCCCATCTCGTAGCCGAGCGTCTCGGCGTACAGCGCCCAGCCCTCCACGAAGGCGTTGTAAGGCACGTGCCTGCGTAGCTCCGGGAAGTCCTCGAGCTCCTGCGCGATCGAGATCTGCAGGTGGTGGCCCGGGACCGCCTCGTGCAGCGAAAGCGCCTCCATCTCCCACTTCGGGCGCGAGGCCAGGTTGTAGGTGTTCGCGTAGAACCAGGCCGGGCGCGCGGCCGCGTGCGCACCGCTGTTGTAGTAGGCGGTCGTGTTCGTGGGAGCCGAGTACGCGGGGATCTCCTTCACGCCATAGGGCATGCGCGGAAGCGTGCCGAACAGCGGGACGAGAGCGGGGTCGGCGCGCTTGGCGATGTCGCGGTAGCCCGTCAGCAGCTCCCCGGCGGTCCGGTAGTAGAAGCGCGGATCGGACCGGAGGAACTCGGTGAACTCGTCGAACGATCCCTCGAAGCCGCTGTCCTCGATCGCCCGCTCCATCTGCGCGCGGATTCGGGCCACCTCCCCCAGGCCCAGCTCGTGGATCTCGCGCGGCGTCATGTCCGTGGTGGTGAAGGTCCGGACCTTGTGGGCGTACCAATCCGCGCCGCCCGGGAGATCGCCGAGGGCGAGCGTGGACCGGGTCGCCGGGCCGTACTCCTCGTCGAGGAACGCCGCCAGCTTGCCGAACGCGGGCAGGGCGTGTTCGGCGTACGCGGCCTCGGCCTCGCTCGTGAGCCGCTCGCGCTCGGCCGCCGGAATCGACTCCGGCATGTCCCGGAAGCCCTCCAGCAGGGGACTGTCCGCCGCATCGGCGGGCGCCAGCGCCGCCACCTGGCGGGGCACGTCCGCGAAGACCACCGCAGGGATCGCGATGCCGGCGCGCAGCTCTTCGCGGAGCGAGGCGATCGTCCCCTCGATGGGGGCGTCCACGGCCCGCAGCCGGGCCAGGATGTCCTCGTAGTCCGAGACGGACCGGCGCGGCATCGCCTCCAGCGTGGAGGCGATGGACTGGTGCACGCCTTCCATCTGGCTGACCGGCGTGTAGCCGTAGCTGGAGAGTACCGAGACGTGCTCGACCTCCGGCGCGGATACCATCGTGCGCGCGAAGTCCTCGAAGACGTCGTAGTCGACCCGCGCTGCACCCGCGAGGGCGTCCCGGTCGATCGCGCCGAGGGAGTCGAGCGCCGCGCGCATCCGGCCGCGCAGCCGGGCCGCGCCCTCGGGAGACCGGTCGCGCCACTCCCGCTGGAAGCGCGCGTCGCCGACCTGGCTCGCGAATTCGGGGTCGAGCCGCAGCAGCGCTTCCCAGGTCGATTCGTAGAGGGCGCGCAGGGCCTCTTCCGGCGGCCCTTCCTGGCCCCGCGCGCCGGGCGCAGCGAACGGCAGCCAGGCGCACAGCGCGCCGACCGGGGCCAGGCGGACGAGCGGGGTTAAGCGGCGCATCTCGGCGACTCCGGTCAGCGAGGGTCGACTGCGTTTCTCCTGAGACTGGACTGCGACAGAGTCTGAACTGCGACAGAAAGGTTGACGCGCGCGCGGCCCGGGGGCAACGTGACCGAGCACCGCGTTCACCGCGCTTTCCCCGAAAACCCGCTCGCCGGCCCGACGGTGGAGTCGCCAGCCCCGGCCCGGGCCGCGCAACCGCTCACATTTCAGGCTCCCTCGTTCGCGGAGTAGAGAGATGTCGGCTCTCGATCGCCACCTCGCCGGGCCCGTCGTCACGTCCGTCCTCATCGCCGCATGCGCTGCCTGGCCGCTCGCGGCTCAGGCGCCGAAACCGCAGCTGGCGGGTCAGCGCAGCGAGGAGCCCGACACCAGCCCGCCGGCCGCGGCGCAGGCCTTCCACATGGTGCGCGGTTTCGTGACGACCGCAGACCGCAGACCCGCGCGCGGTCTGCTGGCGCGCGTGAAAACCAGCGCCGGGGAGCAGGCTTCCCAGGTGAACGCGGACGGCAGCTTTCTAGTGATCGCGCCCGCCGGCGAGGGCAGGGTCGAGGTCGTGATCGACGCGCTGGATCCGGCGAAGCGCTGGTATTTCCCGGCGTGGGTCTCGATTCGCGAGTCCCAACTGCGGAGGGAACAGGGCTTCGTCCTCGTCCCGAGGGCATGGCAGATCCCCAGCGGCAAGTACGCCGAGGACTGGGTCGAGGTGGACCTGGACAAGGCGTTCGAATGGGTTTCGCCCACGATCGGCCATGCGTTCTACATGTGGCAGATCGACGGGAGCATCGATGCCACGAACCGAGACCGCCCGCGAAGCTGGGGGCTCGAGTCGCTGCCCATCTCCGTCGCGTTCAACCACGACAGCTCGCAAGCCCGCATCGAGGGAGTGGACTCGGCCGGGTTCTGGAAGGTCATGGGGGTCCTGGAGGACGCGTTCGGGCTCGACATGTTCCGCCCCGCTCGCTACGAGGATGCGTCCGAAGACGGCGCGCCCAGGGAAGGGTCGATGCTCGTCTGGGTGTTCGAGGAAATGGAGGGGAACATCATCGGCATCGGCTCACCGGACATCGACGAGTCGCGGGTCCTCAGGAGCACGATCCGGATTCGCAGGCGGCGCTGGCTCCGCGACCAGTATCTCGTGGGCCACGAGGTGATGCACGCCCTCGGCTTCGGGCACACCTGCGCCTGGCCGACCACGGTTCCCGGGCCCCCCTGCCGCGGCACGATCGCGCTGGACGTCCCGTCGCTGTTCGATGTCGCCCACGTCCAGCTGAGCCTCAACGTCAACGCGCTGCAGCGCCGAACCGGCGCCCGCAACGGCATCGTCGCGGCGTGGAACGGCCAGAAGCGGGTGATGAACGTCGCGCTGACCGACGCGGGCAACTGAGTCCGTGTCCCGCCCGGCTTGACGCTCCACGCCCGCCGGGCTAGCCTTGCCGCATGCCGACGTCGAGCGCATTTCCGGGAACCCGCGCGACCCCGGTACCCCGGCGGGGGGCCGGTCCGGGGAGACGCGCGGCCTGAGCCGCGGAGCGCTCGCACGGAGACGGCCGCCCGGAGATCCGGGCGGCCGTTTTTCATCGCGCGCGGGCCGGCACCCTGCGCCCGCGCCGCAACGCCTGAACGAGACGACGACACGGTGAGCGAGGACGACATTCGCGTAACCCTCCCGGATGGGGCGGTGCTGTCCATGCCGCGCGGATCCACGCCGCTCCAGGTGGCCGAGAGCGTCGGCCCGGGCCTGGCGAAAGCGGCCCTCGTCGCGGTCGCCGACGGTGAGGTGATCGACCTGTCCCGCCCGCTCGAGGACGACGTCCGACTACGGCTCGTGACGGAAGGCAGCGACGCGGGGCTCCAGGTGCTGCGCCACTCGGCCGCCCACCTTCTGGCGACGGCGGTTCGGGAGGTGCGTCCCGGGGCGGGCATCGGGTTCGGCCCGCCGATCGAAGACGGCTTCTACTACGACTTCGAGGTGGACGAGCCGTTCACCCCCGAAGAGCTGGAACGGATCGAAGAACGGATGCGGGCGGTCGCCGGCCGCGACGACGCCTTCGAGCGACGGGTGGTCACCGTGGATGAGGCGCGCAAGCTGTTTTCCGACGATCCGCTGAAGCTGGAACGCCTGGAGGAGTTCGGGGAGGAAGAGGTCATCACGGTCTACATCAACGGGCCGTTCATCGACCTCTGCCGCGGACCTCACGTCCCGGACACCGGCCGCGTGAAGCACTTCCGGCTGCTCTCGACCGCCGGCGCCTACTGGCGGGGCGACGAGAACCGGCAGATGCTGCAGCGGATCTACGGTACCGCTTGGTTCAGCGAGAAGGACCTCGACGCGCACCTGGAGAGACTCGAGGAGGCGAAGCGCAGGGACCACCGCAAGCTCGGGCGGGAGCTGGGCCTCTACAGCGTGCACGAGGAAGTCGGGCCCGGCCTGATCCACTGGCACCCGAAGGGTGGCCTGATCCGGCACACCATCGAGGAGTTCCTCAAGTCGACCCTTCTGGACCACGGCTACGATCTCGTCTACACGCCCCACATCTCGAGCGAGGCGCTGTTCGAGCGGAGCGGCCACGTGCCAACCTTCGAGGAGAACATGTTCGGCGCGCTGGAGGTGGATGAGCGACGCTATCGGGTCAAGCCCATGAACTGCCCCAACCACATCATGATCTACGCGTCCGAGCGGCGGTCGTATCGCGACCTGCCCCTCCGCTATGCCGAGCTGGGGACGTGCTACCGGTACGAGCGTAGCGGCGTGCTCCACGGCATGATGCGGGTGCGCGGGTTCACGCAGGATGACGCCCACATCTTCTGCACTCCCGAGCAGGTGGGGGCCGAATTCCACGGCTTGCTGGACCTGGTCGACGTCGTGTTGCGCACGTTCGGCTACACCTATCGGCTGTTCCTCTCCACGCGCCCGGAAAAAGCCATCGGCGATCCCGACGTCTACGACGCAGCCACCGAGCGCATCCGCGAGGTGCTGGATGAGCGCGGGGTCGAGTACGAGCTCGACGAGGGCGGCGGGGCCTTCTACGGCCCCAAGCTCGATGCCATGCTCGTCGATGCGCTGGGGCGCGGCTGGCAGGGGCCGACCCTGCAGCTCGACTTCAACCTACCCGAGCGCTTCGAGCTCGAGTACGTGGGGCACGACAACAGCCCGCACCGCCCGGTCATGATCCACCGGACGCTGCTCGGCTCGATGGAGCGGTTCGTGGGCGGGCTGATCGAGCACTTCGCGGGGGCGTTCCCGCTCTGGCTCGCTCCCGAGCAGGCGCGCGTCCTGCCCATCACCGACGACCTCGCCGAGCACGGGCGGTCCTTCGTCGACGAGTTGAAGAGGGCGGGGATCCGAGCCACACTGGACGACCGGTCCGAGACGCTGGGCTACAGGATCCGTGACGCCGAGACGCAGAAGGTGCCCTACATGGCGGTTATCGGGGGCAGGGAGGCCGAGGCCGGAATGGTCGCGGTGCGCGCGCGCGGCGGGGGTCGCAAGCAGGACGTGATGGAGCGCGCCGCATTCGTGGCGTCCTTGCGCGAGGAGGTCGCCCGGAAGCGACTCCCGCCCGGCTTCGTGGCGAGCGCCGAAAGCGGTTGACACGAGCGGGCTTGGGGACTAGCCTTCACGCCGTGAAAGTCTAGCAAGCGGGGGCGGTGCGTCCGCCCTCCACCTATCGGTCCGCGATCGCGGCACTGCCGGGTTCCACGCACGGCCGCTCGTGGCGAGTGGCGGCTGCTTGGGCCCGTGATCGCGGGTCCTTTTTTGTTGCACGCCTGCTGGAGGTGCTCCCATAGCCGTAGACAAACGAACTCGGGTCAACGAGCAGATCCGGATCAGCCCCGTGCGCGTGGTGGACGAGAACGGGGAACAGCTGGGAATCCTGGGCCTGGACGAGGCCAAGGCGGCGGCCGCTGAGCGCGGGCTGGACCTTGTGGAAGTAGCACCAATGGCGCGCCCGCCTGTGTGCCGGATCATGGACTACGGCAAGTTCAGGTACGAGGAAGCGCGCAAGGCGAGGGAGGCGCGCAAGAAGCAGCACACTACGCACGTCAAAGAAGTCAAGTTCCGACCCGGCATCGAGGAGCACGACTTCGCGTTCAAGGTGCGCCACGCGCGCCGCTTCCTGGCGGAGGGCGACAAGGTGAAGGCGACCATGATGTTCCGGGGTCGCCAGATGGCGCATCCGGAGCTGGGGCGAGACGTCCTGGAGCGGGTGGCGGAGGCGGTGGATGACATCGGAAAGGTGGAAAGCGTTCCCTCGATGGAGGGGCGCTTCATGATCATGATTCTCGCGCCACGCAAGTAGCGGAGATGGAGGGAGCGGGATGCCGAAGATGAAGAGCAACCGGGCCGCGAAGAAGCGGTTCAAACGGACGGCCACGGGAAAGATCAAGCGCTATCAGGCGAACAAGAGTCACATCCTCACCAAGAAGACGGCCAAGCGGAAGCGGCACCTGCGGGCGTCGACGCTGGTCGCCGACGCCGACGAGAAGCGGTGCAACCGGCTGCTCGGAGGGAAGTGAGCCATGAGTCGCGTAACCAGCTCGGTGCAGCGGCACCGCAAGAAGAAGCGCTATCTGAAGGCGGCGAAGGGCTACTGGGGTGCGCGCTCGAAGCTGTGGCGCATAGCCAAGAACGCGGTCGAGCGCGGGTGGCAGTACAGCTACCGCGACCGCAAGCAGAAGAAGCGGGTGTTCCGACGGCTCTGGATCACGCGCATCAACGCCGCCGCGCGCGAGCACGACATGAGCTACTCGCGCTTCATGAGCGGGTTGAAGCATTCCGGCATCGAAATCAATCGGAAGGTTCTCGCGGACCTGGCCGTGCGGGAGCCGGACGCCTTTGCCGAGCTTGTGGGCCGAGCCCGCGCCGGGTTGGATTGACGACGAAGGCGCGGGCCGGGGCAACCCGGCCCGCCGCGCATCCAGCTCCTGACACCCGCGTGGGGGTACGGCCGTGGCAGCTGACAGCGTAGCGGAACTCGAGGCGATGCTCGCCGCCGCCCAGGCCGAAGTGGCCGCGGCCGGCGACGCGGACTCGCTGGAAGCGGTGCGTGTCAGGTGGCTCGGGCGCAAGGAGGGCCGGCTCAGCGCCGTGCTGCGCGCCCTCGGATCCCTGCAGGCGGAACAGCGCGGCGCGGTCGGCGCGGCCGCGAATCGCGCCAAGCGGTCTCTTTCCGAGGCGCTGGACCGGCGCGCGGATGCCCTGGCGCGGTCCGGCGGCGCCGACCGGGACGCCCCCGCGATCGATCTCACCTTGCCCGGACGCGACCAATGGCGCGGGGGCGTCCATCCGGTGACGATCGTGATCGATGAGATCTGCGACATCTTCCGCGGGCTGGGGTTCACGCGCGCGCGCGGCCCCGAGGCCGAAACCGTCTGGCACAACTTCGAGGCCCTCAACACGCCCCTCGACCACCCGGCCGCGGACGAGCACGACACGATGTACCTCGGTCCGTGCACGGTGCTGCGGAGCCATACGTCGCCGGTTCAGATTCGCACCATGCAGGCTCACGAGCCGCCGGTGCGCATCGTCGTCCCCGGCATGGCGTACCGGCGCGACCCCTTCGACGCCTCGCACGCCCCCGCGTTCGAGCAGATCGAAGGGCTCGCCGTCGACGACGGCGTCACCTTCGTGGAGTTCAAGTGGACGCTCGCGGAGTTCGGGCGCCGGTTCTTCGGCGCGGATACCCGCACGCGATTCCGGCCTTCGTTCTTCCCGTTCACGGAGCCGAGCGCCGAGGTGGACGTGACGTGCATGATCTGCGACGCCCGAGGCTGCAGCGCGTGCAAGGGCACCGGATGGGTGGAGATCATGGGCGCGGGCATGGTCGATCCCGCGGTTTTCGAGCAGGTGGGCTACGACCCCGAGCGGTATACCGGATACGCCTTCGGCATGGGCCCCGCGCGCATCGCCATGCTCCGCTACGGTGTCCCCGACATCCGCATGTTCTACGACTCCGACGTGCGCTTCCTGGAGCAGTTCGCGCGATGAACATCAGCTACCGGTGGCTGCGCGAGCTGGCGCCGGGTCTCGCCGGCGACGCGGATGAGGTGGCCGAGCGCCTGGCAGCCCTGGGTGCGCCGGCAGACTCCAAGACCGCGATCGGGGCGGCGCTGACGGACATCCGGGTGGCGCGCGTCCTGGAGGCGGGGCGCCACCCGAACGCCGACCGGCTGTGGCTGTGCGCCGTGGACGCCGGCGGCGGAGAAACCCTGCGCGTGGTGTGCGGCGCGCCGAACGTGCGCTCTGGCGGCTACTACCCCTTCGCGCCGGTCGGCGCCGAGCTCCCCGGTGGAATGAAGATCCGCAGGGCGAAGATCCGGGGCGAGGTCAGCGAGGGCATGCTGTGCAGCGCGCGCGAGCTCGAGCTGGGCCACGATCATGCAGGGATTCTGGAGCTGAACGGCATCTACGAGCCCGGCGTGCCTTTCGCGGAGGCCGCGGGGCTAGACGACACCCGGCTGGAGCTGGACGTGACGGCGGACCGGCCCGATCTGCTCTCGCATCTGGGCGTGGCGCGGGAACTGGTGGGGGTGGACGGCGTCTCGCTTCCGGCCGTTCCCGGCTTCGAACGGGCGATCCTGGACGAGGTCGAGCTCGACTCCGGAGAGGCCGTCGCGGAAGCCGGGGGCGTGCGCGTCGAGATCGAGGACCCGGCGGCCTGCATGCGCTTCCTCGGGGCCGTGGTCGAGGGCGTGCGCGTGGCGCCGTCGCCGGCGTGGCTGGCCATGCGCCTGCGCGCGGTCGGACTGCGACCCATCAACAACGTCGTGGACGTGACGAACTACGTGACGCACGAGCTCGGGCGCCCGATGCACGCTTACGACCTGGACCGGCTCGACGGCGCCCGCATCGGCGTCCGGTGGGCCAGGCGGGGCGAGCGGCTGGTGACGCTGGATGGCGTGGAGCGCGAGCTCGAGGAAGGCATGCTGGTCATCGCCGACGCCGCCCGCGCGGTCGGGCTGGCGGGGGTGATGGGCGGCGAGGCGACCGAGGTCGGCGACGACACCGCCAACGTCCTCCTGGAGCTCGCCCACTTCGACCCCAAGGCGGTGCGGGCGACGCGACGCGCCGCGGGCCTGTCCACCGACGCGAGCTACCGCTTCGAGCGCGGCGTGGACCCGGACGAGGCCGAGCGGGCGCTGCGGCGCGCGCTGGCGATGATCCGGGCCGTGGCGGGCGGGCGCGTGCATCCCCGCGTGGCCGATGCGCATCCCACCAAGCCCGAACCGATCGAGGTCGCGATCCGGACCGCGCGGGCCGAGCGCGTCCTGGGCGTCCCGCTCACGACGGAGCGGTTGCGCGAGCTGCTCGAGCCGATCGGCCTCCGGCTGCTGGGCGGCGACGCCGCGATCTCGACGTACCGCGTACCGGGGCACCGGCGCGGCGACCTCGTGCGGGAGGTGGACCTGATCGAGGAGGTCGCGCGCCACGCCGGTTACGACGCCTTTCCCGAGGAGCGGCGGCCCACCCGGCCGAGCGCGGTCCCCGACGCGCCGCTTTCGGTCCTGGAAGGGCGCCTGCGACAGCGCTGGGCCGGGCGCGGCTTCCTGGAGGCCCGCACGGCCGCGTTCGCGCCCGAGGGGCAGGGCGACGTGGAGCTCCTCAACCCGCTCTCCAGCGACGAGAGCCGGCTGCGCAGGTCGCTCCTCCCGGGGCTCGCCGGCAGGGTGCGTTACAACCAGGCGCGGGGGCGTCGCGACGTCCGGCTGTTCGAGATCGGGACCGCGTTCGCGCCGGCCGCCTCCGGGGACCACAAGCCGCGCGAGACGACCCGCCTCGCCGCCGTGGCGACCGGCGGCGTCCGTCCACCGCACTGGGGGTCGGAGACCCCGGACTGGGACCTGTGGGATGCCCGCGGTTTCCTCGATGACATGGCGCGGGCCCTGGACCTGCCCGCGCGCGCCGTGCCCCGATCCGAAGTCGAGCCCCGGTCCGACATCGAGGCGTCCCTCGGAGGCGGGCTGCTCGAGCCGGATGCGACGTTCCGGCTGAGGACGGAGGACGGCTTCATCGCCGGCGTGGCCGGCCTGGTGCGCGCCGGCGCCGCGGATGCGCCGCCGTGGTCAGCTCCGTGGGTGGCGCTCGAGGTGATCCTGCCGGGGGAACCCGACCTCTCCGATCGTCGACGGCTCGCGCCCATCCCGGCGCATCCGGCGATCGAGCGGGACTTGGCTCTGATCGCCCCCGCCTCATCTCCCGCGAGCGCTGTGGAAGGCGAGATCCGTAAGGCCGCCAGCGGGTTGCTCGTCGGGCTGCGCCTGTTCGACGTGTACGAGGGCCCGGGCATCCAGCCGGGCGAGCGGAGCCTGGCGTTCCGGTTGCGGTTTCAGGCCGCGGACCGCACGCTGACGGACGCGGAGGTGGACGCGGAGGTGGAGCGGGTACTGGACCGCCTCGAGGAGGAGTTGGATGTCCGCCAACGGACCTGAGGACGGCGCCGCGGCCGGAGACGGTTGGAACCGCCTCGAAGCGAGCGTTCAGGAACTTCTCTCGCGTCACGACGCGCTGCTGGAGCGAGCCCGGTCGGCGGAGGGCCGGGTGGCCGAGCTGGAAGGCGCCCTCGAAACGGCGCGATCGGGCGTCCGGAACGCGGGCGATCTGGAGGGGGAGATCGAACGGGTGCGCCGCCGGAACCGCCTGCTCGAGGAACGCATCGTGGACGGTCGGACGCGGGTGAGGCAGATCGCGGAGCGCCTTCGCCTGGCGCAGGAGGGATGACGATGGCAGACCAGCGGGTCGAGCCGGTCCAGCAGGATCTGGAGGAGAGCAGGCGCACGAGCGTCACCGTGGCGATCGGTGGCGAGGACTACAATCTGCGCGTGATCACGACGCCGGAGTATGCGCTCCGGTGCGCCGCGGTGGTGGACGCGGCGATGCAGGAGATCGTCAGCCGCGCCGCCCTGGTAGATCCCCATCGGGCGGCAATCCTGGCGGCGCTGTCCCTCGCCGACCGGATGTTCCGGGCGGAATCGGCGATGGAGGGGGAGCAGGGCCGCAGCGAACAGCGCGCCGCCGCCCTGGCGGAGCGAATCGAGGCGAGGCTGGCCGAGAGCGCCGCCTGACCCGCGCCGCCGAGCGGTTCCGGTTGCGACTGTTTCCGAGCCAGCCCTAGTTTCCCACCTCGTCCGGGTCCGAGCTGACCCCGGACCGCATCCGAATCGAACGACAGGGCCAGGCGCCCTTACGGAGAATTCATGGACGGGTTGCCGATCGTCGCGGTGGCCCCGCTCGCATTCCTGCTCGGTGGGCTCACGGTGTGGGTCATGGCGCGGGTGCTGCGCGCGCGGAGGGTCGGTGCTGCACGCCTGGAGGCGGCGCACATCCTGACCCAGGCACGGCAGGACGCGGAGCGGCTGCGCAAGGAAGCCGAGCTGACCGGCAAGGAGTCGGCCTTCCGCGCCAAGGAGACCTGGGAGCGCGAGGAGGCCGAGCGCCGCCGCGAGATCAAGGACGTGGAGGCTCGCCTGGAGGAGCGGCGGGCGACCCTGGATCGGCGTGAGGAGGGACTCGGCCGGAAGGAATCCGACCTCGCGGGTCAGGAGCACGCGCTGGCCGGCAAGATGGACGCGCTGCGAGCGCAGGCGGAGGACCTGGAGCGGCAGCGGTCGGACGCCCGGCATCGGTTGCAGAAGCTCGCCGGTCTGTCGGCGGAGGAAGCACGCCGCCAGCTGGTGCAGGAGTTCGAGGAGGAAGCCCGCGCGGAGGCCTCGAACCGGGTGCGCGAGATCCGCGAAGCGGCCAAGCGCGACGGCGAACGCGAAGCGCGCAACATCATCGCCCTGGCCATCCAGCGGATCGCCGCGGACCACACCGCCGAGAGCACGGTCTCGGTCGTCAGCTTGCCGTCGGATGAGATGAAGGGGCGCATCATCGGGCGCGAGGGCCGAAACATTCGCGCGTTCGAGCAGGCGACGGGGATCGACGTCATCATCGATGACACTCCCGAGGCCGTGATTCTGTCCGGTTTCGACCCCGTCCGTCGCGAGACCGCGCGCATCAGTCTGGAGAAGCTCATCGCGGACGGCCGCATCCATCCGGGGCGCATCGAAGAGGTCGTGTCGAAGAGCCGCAAGGAGGTGGACGCGGCAATGGTCGAGGCCGCGGAGGAGCTCCTCTACGAGATGGGCGTCCACGGCGTGCACGCGGAAATCGTGAAGGTTCTAGGTCGGCTCAAGTACCGGACGTCCTACGGACAGAACCAGCTCCTCCATTCGAAGGAGGTGGCGATCGTGGCCGGCAACATGGCCATGGAGATGGGACTCGACCCGACCATGGCGCGTCGCATGGGCCTGCTTCACGATGTCGGCAAGGGCCTCACGCATGATCACGAGGGGACGCACGTGGAGCTGGGCTACCGGCTGTGCGAGCGGCACGGGGAACCCGACCAGGTGCTGAACGCGATCAAGGCGCACCACGACGAGGAGCCCCACCGCTATCCCGAGACCTTCCTCGTCACCGCGGCCGACGCGATAAGCGGCGCCCGCCCGGGTGCGCGCCGCGAGATGTTCGAGACGTACGTGAAGCGGCTGGAGAAGCTGGAGGAGATAGCCAAGGGCTTCGAGGGGGTCGAGCGCTGCTTCGCCATCCAGGCGGGCCGCGAAGTCCGCGTGATGGTCGATCCGGCGAACGTCAGCGACGAGGCAATGGCCCGGCTGAGCGACCAGCTGGCGCGGCGGCTCGAGGAGGAGCTCCAGTACCCCGGGCAGATCAAGGTGGTTGTGATCCGCGAGACCCGAGCGGTGGACTTCGCCCGCTGATCGCGGGCCGGCGCCCCGATCGAGACCGAATGCCGACATGCGAATCATCAGCGGCAGGGACCTGAGCCGGACGATGCGCGCGGAGATCGCCGAGGAGGCCGCGGCGTTCACGCGCGAAACGGGCGTGCGTCCTGGTCTCGTCACGGTGCTGGTCGGCGAGGATCCGGCCAGTCAGCTCTACGTGCGTATGAAGGGCAAGGCGGCCGACCAGGCCAACTTCATGTCCCGTAACATGGTCCTGTCGGAGACTACTTCCCAGGACGAGTTGATCGGAGTCATCGCCGGGCTCAACGCGGACCCCGAGGTGCACGGGATCCTCGTTCAGCTCCCGCTCCCCGACCACATCGCCGAGAAGGCGGTCATAGACGCGCTCGATCCGGCGAAGGACGTGGACGGCTTCCACCCCGTCAACACAGGGCGACTGTCCGCCGGGGACGTCGACGTGCTGGCGCCCTGCACCCCGGCCGGAGTCGTGGAGCTTCTCCTGCGCTCCGGTTACGATCCGGCGGGAAAGCACGTGGTCGTGGTCGGCCGCTCGAACATCGTCGGCAAGCCGCTCGCGCAACTCCTACTGCGCAGGGGCAGGGGAGGGGACGCGACCGTCACCGTGGCCCACAGCCGGACCGCGGATCTGGGGTCGCTGACGCGCCAGGCCGACATCGTCGTGGCCGCCGTCGGGCGCCCGGAGCTGATCACCCGGGACATGGTCAAGCCGGGTGCGGTGGTCATCGACGTCGGCGTCAACCGGATCGACGATCCGACCAGCGAGAAGGGGTACCGCGTGGTGGGGGACGTGGCGTTCGACGAGGTCGCCGAGGTGGCCGAGGCGATCACGCCGGTGCCCGGGGGCGTGGGGCCCATGACGATCACGATGCTGCTCGCCAATACGCTGGAAGCTGCCCGGCGACTGCACGCGGACGGCGACGGGACGGCGTGACGCTCGACCTCTTCGGGCGGGCCACTCCGGGGCGGCGGAGTCAGGCGCGGCGCGCGCGCACCGAAGCCCTGGTACCGGGCAAGAGCCGCGACTCGCCGCTTTCGCCGTCCACGCTGAACGCTCTGGCCCGCGAGGTCCTCGAGACGGGTTTTCCGGCGCTCTGGATCGGCGGCGAGGTCACCAACTGGCGCCGCGCCCAATCCGGGCACTGCTACTTCACGCTGCGCGACTCGGCCGCGCTGCTTCCGTGCGTGATGTTCTCCACGCAGGCGAGCCGATTGCCCGCGGAGCCCGAGGACGGCATGGAGGTGCGCGCCCTCGGAGCCCTCACGTTGTACGAGGCGCGCGGCTCCTACCAGCTCCGCGTCGAGGTCCTCGAGGCGGCGGGCCGGGACGGCTTGTGGCGGCTCGCGTTCGAACGCCTCCGCACCCGCCTGCACGCCGAGGGCCTGCTGGCCGTGAGCCGGAAACGGCCGTTGCCGAGGTGTCCGCGCCGTGTGGGCATCGTGACGTCGCCGCTCGGCGCCGCGTTGCAGGACATACTGCGCGTGGTCGAAGAGCGCGCGCCGTGGACCGAGGTCGTTTTCTGCCCGGCGCGCGTCCAGGGTGAAGGCGCTGCTCAAACGATCGCCCTCGCCCTGGGCAGGGTGGGGCGGGCGCCTGGCGTGGAGGTCGTCATCGTGGGCCGTGGGGGCGGCTCCACCGAGGACCTGTGGGCCTTCAACGAGGAGGTTGTCGCGCGCGCGATCGCCGCGTGCCCGGTGCCGGTCGTGAGCGCAGTGGGCCACGAAGTGGACCTGACCATCGCGGACCTCGTTGCCGACGTGCGCGCGCCTACCCCGTCCGCTGCGGGGGAGATCACGGTGCCCGACCGGGCCTCGCTTGAGCGAGAGGTGGCGGATGCCCGGCGGCGCCTCGCGCGCGCGCTCCGGCTCCATCTGGACGTGCGCACGCGTCGCCTGGAACGGCTCGCCGAGCGCGCCGACCGGGCTCTCGCGCGACGCCTTTCCCATCGGATGGAGCGGCTGCGGCGCCTGTCGGCGCAGCTGCACGCGCTGTCGCCTCTGGCCGCCCTCGGGCGCGGCTACGCGGTGCCGCTGGCCCCGGACGGACACGTGTTGAGGGCGGTCGAGGAATTTCGGCCCGGCCTCCGGTTCGGCCTCCGAGTCACCGACGGAACGGTGCCATGCCGAGTGGAAGATACATGAAAGACACGCATTCAACTGGTGCTGGAGAAGGCAGTTCCGACGGCGCTGACGAGATCGGTCTGGACCGACGACTGGACCGGCTGGAGCACGTCGTCCGGGAGCTGGAGCGTGAGGACCAGGACTTGGAGCAGGCGCTGCGTCTGTTCGAGGAAGGGGTCGAGCACGTCCGGGCCGCCCGCGCCGCGCTGGCGAAGTCCGAGCTGACGATCGAGAGGCTCGTGTCCGAGGCCGGGATGGAGGACGAGGATTCGGGCGACCCCGCGGGCCGCGGGGACCGTTGACGGGGGCGATCCTGTCACCGGCGATCTCGACCGTGCTCGCGGAGGAGGCGCGGCGCGCCGACGCGGCCATGCAGACGATCCTGCGGCGGACGCTCGGTCGCCCGGCTTCTGCGCTGGACGCGGTGCTGCGCTACGGAACGCTATGGGGAGGCAAGCGTCTGCGGCCGGCGCTCTGCGTCTGTTCGCACCGCGCGGCCGGCGGAGACGATCACCCTGGAGTGTACGAGATCGCCTCGGCGCTCGAGTTCATCCACGCCTACTCGCTGCTCCACGATGACCTGCCGTGCATGGACGACGACGACCTCCGCCGTGGCAGGCCCGCCGCGCATCGCGTGTTCGGAGTCCCCGCGACGCTCCTCGCCGGCGCGGCGCTGATTCCGATCGCCTGCGCCGCGGTGACGCGCGCGGCGCAGGTCATGGCGCTGGCGCCCGGCCGCGCGTCGCTTCTGGTGCGGACGCTGACGCGCGCCGCGGGGGCGGGCGGCATGATCGGCGGACAGGTCCTCGACCTCGGCGCGGAGGGCCGCGCGGCGTCCGTCGCGAAGCTGCACGGCATCCATTCGCTCAAGACGGGCGCCCTCCTTTCGGCGGCGGCGGAGATGGGCGCGCTCGCGGCCGGCGCAGAACCCGCCGTCGTGCGCGCGTGCTCCGCCTACGGGCTCCACGTGGGACTCGCGTTCCAGATCGCCGACGACGTCCTGGAGGCGACCTCGGACGCCGAGGCGTTGGGGAAGCCCGTGGACGGGGACGCGTCGCTCGCGAAATCTACCTTCGCCGCGCTGCTGGGGGTGTCCGCCGCCAGGGAGCACGCGCGCGAACAGGCGGAGGAGGCCCGCGCCGCGCTCGCCGCCGCGGGTATCGAGGACCCGACCCTGTGCGCGCTGGCCGACTACGCCGTGGAACGGGACCAATGAGCGGGGAGTCCGGCGTGCGCGTGCTGGGCGTGGTCGGGCACCCCCGGTACGCCGGCATGTCCGGGGCGGTAGGGGATCTGGGCGCCTTCGCGAGGGACAGGGGGCTGGCGCTCCAGGCGGAGGAGCATCTCCTGCCGCTGCTTCCGGACGCGACGCCGATCGAGGCGGGCGCGCTGGACCTGCTCGTCACCCTGGGCGGCGACGGAACGCTGCTGCGCGGCGCCCGGCTCGTCGCCGGACTGTCCACGCGCCTGCTCGGCGTGAACCTCGGACACCTGGGCTTCCTGACGTCGATCCCGCCCGACGACCTGCCGGGCACGCTCGACGCGGTGCTGAGGGGAGACTACTGGCTGGACGAGCGCGGGACCCTGGAGGCGGTCGTGGAGGCCGGCGAGCCGGGCTTCACCGCGCTGAACGACGTGGTCCTCCACCTCTCCGGCATGGCGCGCCTGATCCGGCTGGCGCTGTACGTCGGCGAGGGGGACGAGCGCGAGCACATCGGGTCCTACAGCGCCGATGGCCTGATCCTCGCCACGCCGACCGGGTCCACGGCGTACTCGCTGTCGGCGGGCGGCCCGATCGTGGCGCCGGGGATGGAATGCATCCTGGCGACGCCGATCAGCCCGCACCAGCTAACCATTCGTCCGCTCGTCGTGCCCGCGTCGAGCGTCGTGTCCGTCGAGCTGTTGGCGCCGCACCGAACCGCGATCCTCACGGTCGACGGGCAGCAGAGCGCAGAGCTCCCGGCGGGCCGCTCTGTGCTCGTGCGCAGGGGGCCGTCCCCGGTCCGGCTGGTCAGGCTGCCGGGACAGAGCTTCTTCGCAACGCTCCGTCAGAAGCTGCACTGGGCGATCCCGCAGAGACCCGACGACTCGGCGCTGCGGACGGGCATGGCGACGCCCGCCCGCTCCGACCAGCGTGAGCCATGATCCTCGAGCTGCGGATCGAGAACGTCGCGTTGATCGAACGCGCCTCCATCCGCCTGTCCGATGGCTTGAACGCGCTCACGGGCGAGACCGGAGCGGGCAAGTCGATCATCGTCGGGGCGCTGTCACTGCTGCTCGGCGAACGGGCGTCCGTCTCGGTCGTACGGCCCGGCGCGGCGCGCGCCACCGTCGAAGGCGTGTTCGACGTCACGGGGAAGCCCGGCGTCGTCGCTCTCCTCGGCGAGCAGGGAATCGAAGCGGACGACGGCCTGCTCATCCTGCGCCGGGAGGTCGCGGCGGAGGGCCGCAATCGCGCGTGGGTGAACGGATCGGCGGCCACCGCGGCCTTCGTCGGACGCCTGGGGGGGCTCCTGGTCGATCTGCACGGCCAGCACGAGCACCAGTCGCTGCTCCGGCCCGGCGACCAGCGCGCTATCCTGGACGCGTTCGGCGGTGCGGACGCGTCCGCGGAGTCGGTGAGGAAGGCGTTCGCGCGACGCGAGGAACTACGCGATCGCCTGGCCGCGCTCGACCGCGCGAGGGCGCGGGCGGCGGCCCGGTCGGAGGAGCTGAGCGCGCTCGCGGAGGACATCGAGGCCGCGCACCCCGAGGCGGGCGAGGACGCCGCGCTCGACGCCGAGGGGCGCCTCCTGGAGCATTCCGAGGAGCTCGCCCTCCTCGCCTCGTCCGCGCACGACGCACTCTACGGGGCCGACGACTCGATCCTCGCCCGGCTGGACGAGCAGCGCAGAGCCCTCGCCCGGCTGACCGCGTTCGACCCGGCGCGGGAGGAGGACGGACGCACCCTCGAAGCGGCCTACTTCGAGCTCCAGGAGCTGGGGCGTCGTCTGGGGGACTACGCCGCGCGGCTGGAGCACGACCCCGGCAGGCTGGAGCAGATTCGGGTTCGCAAGGACCTCCTCTTCCGGCTGAAGCGTCGCTACCGCGTGGAGACCTCCGCCGAGCTCGCCGAACTCGCGCGGGCGGCCCGGCTGGAGTTGGCGGCCCTCGCGGACTCCGAGGTGGAGCGGCGCGACGCCGTGAAGGCGATGGCGGGCGCCGAGGCGGCGCTCGACGAGGCCGCCGCAGAGCTGTCCTCGAAGAGGCGGGAGGGGGCGGCGTCGCTCGAGGCCTCTTTGCGGTCCACGCTGCCGGCGCTCGGCCTTCCCGGCCGCTTCTCCGTGCGCCTGGAACCGCGCGGCGAAGTCGCCCGCGACGGCGCCGAGAACGTGGCGTTCCTGTTCGCGCCGAACGAGGGCTTCGAGGCGCTCCCGCTCGCGCGCATCGCGTCGGGCGGCGAATTGTCGCGCGTCATGCTCGCCCTCAAGGCGGTCCTCGCCTCTGTGGACCGGATCCCCTCGCTGGTATTCGACGAGATCGACGCGGGCGTCGGCGGCGAGGTCGCGATGCGGGTGGCCGGAGCGCTCCGTGACGTGGCGGAGCGCCACCAGGTGCTGGTGATCACGCACCTGCCGCAGATCGCCGCGCGCGCGACCCACCACGTGAGGGTCGAGAAGGAGGTCCGCGAAGGGACCACGATCACGCGCGTCGAGATCCTCCGCGGCGGGCAGCGCGTGGAGGAGCTGGCGCGCATGCTCGGAAGCCCCGGCGGCGCGACGAGCAGGCGCCACGCGGAAGCGCTCCTGGCCGCGGAGGCCGCGGCGCCGGACCCGCCCGCGCCTTGACCGTTTTCCAAGTCTGGACTAGGATTTTGGCCCGTCCGCGGGCATAGCTCAGTTGGTAGAGCGTCTGCTTGCCATGCAGAAGGTCGCCGGTTCGAGTCCGGTTGCCCGCTTCCCCTCTTCCGCCCTCCCGCGATCGCACGGGGCGTCCTTGACGGAAGAGACGACGGGCCCGTAGCCAAGTGGTAAGGCAGAGGTCTGCAAAACCTCTATTCGGCGGTTCGAATCCGCCCGGGCCCTCTTGCTGTAACGACTTACGCGGACGGTGTGTCCAGAGTGTGTCCAGAATCGGGGGTATTCCAGTGACGCAGACCTGGTGGGAAGCGACCGTTCAGGACGGCGAAGTCGTCGATACCAAACAGGTGCTCCGTTCGCCGGACCACATGCCGGCGACGCTTTTTCAAACCTACCCAACGAGCCATCAAGCCTACGGAGAAACGGAGGAGGAGGCGATCGATGCCGCCATGCACGAGTGGAAGCTCGCGCAGGACTGACACGCCCGCTCTCATGCCTCAACCTCCATGACCGCGCGGACGGTCTCCGGGTCGGCGTGCTGGTAGGCGCGCTGGAGCGCGGCCGCGTCACGCCACCCACCTGCCGCCATCACGTCCTGTAGGGGCATGTGCTTGCGCGCGGTCGCCCACGCGCGGCGTAGCGCATGCCACCCGCCACGCCGCTGGTGGGGCAGCTCGGCCAGCGCCTCGCCGCGCCGCACCCAGTAGTACGCCGTCTCCTTCGAGACCGGCCTGGTCGGGTCCCGTCGCGCGGGGAAGAGCAGGGCGTTGCCGACGAGCCCGCGCGCCCGCACGTACTCCGCGAGCGACGTGGTGAGGCTCGCCGGGATCGGGACGATCCACTCCACCCCCTCCTTGTCGGCCTCGGCGGCCCACCGGACCGCCGCCGGCCACGCCTCGCCCAGCCACTCCTCCTTGCCGGCGTCGGCCAGCCCGCGCCGGACGAGCTCGGGAGTCAGCATGAGGTCGGACGCCCGTAGCGCGACGATCGAGCCGAGCCGGCGGCCCGTCGTCCAGGCGACCTCGAGCATGGCGGCGAACGCGCCGCGCGGGTCCACCGCCGGGGCCTGCTCGAGCAGGCGCTGGTAGCGGTCCCGGCTGGCGACCGGCCGGGCCGGGTTCGGTTCGGAGGGAAGGGGGACGCCGCGGATCGGGTTGTGGGAGATCAACGCCTTCCCGTTCCGCTTGAATAGCGCCGCCCAGTTGAGCGCCCGGTGCAGGACCCCCAGCTCCTTGGCGATCGTCCCCGCCCGGACCGCACCACCGCCGTGCCGGCCGCCGCGGGCCGCGAGCCGGCCTTCGCGCCGAGCAGCGGTGTACGTGGTGACCTGGTGAGGCCCGAGGTCCACGACCTGGAACTCGGTGCCCAGGTGCTCGAAGAGCAGCCGGAACGCCTTGTCGACCAGGCGCTGGCGCGCGTGGGTCAGCATGTCGCCGCACTCGCGGAGGTAGACCGCGTGGAGCTGCCCGAGGGTCAGCGTCTCCGGCGTCGCGCCGGTGAGGCGCGCCTTCGCCAGCTCGCGGCACAACGCCGTCGCCTCCGCAATCGCGCGCTCCTGGTCCCCGTGGCCGAGCGACTTCCTGGACCGGCTGCCGTTGACCCGGACGTCGCGCCAGATGCATGAGGAGCGGCGGTGCTCGTACAGGCGCACGCGGATCCCGTGCGCTTCGATCGTTTGCTTCCAGAGCTTACGCGCCATCGGGAGTCTCCTTGTTCACTTTCCTGATCTTGGCTCTTCGGCGTCGCTGAGCGGCCCTGTCGGCCGCCTTCTTCCCGCATCGGGCGCACCATTTCCGCCGGTACTGGGCGATGAACGGTTCGCCGCAGCCCGCGCAAACCTTCAGCCCGTGCACGCGACCGATGGCGAATATCAACTCACGCAGGACGGCCCCGAACAATTCGCCGCTTCCCAGCCCGATTTCCGGTCGCTTGTCGGTCCAGCTGAGGGTCGGGCGAAGACCGGATAGATCGACCCAGCGGTCGACGATGAACGCCAGGAAAAAACGCTCATCCGCTAGGTCGCCGAGCCATTTCGGAGTGACGTCGATCTCCAGCCATCGAAGTAGTTGGTTCCAGTCATCGCGCGGGCCTATCCGGCCGTTGTGGTGTGCGGCAGCTAGTGAGAGCGCCCCTTGGACATCTCGTGCGTATCGCCGCCACACCTCGACGGGGACAAATCTCCAGTGTGGTTCGTCGGGAGACGCCTGGGCACGAGGCGCGAAGCAGGGCTCGGCGGCTCCTGGGGTGTGGAGGCTGGCCGCGTACGGGGAATGCCCCACCGGCAGCTCATGCTCTTCACAGAGCTCCAGGGGCCCGTATCGCTTGGCGAAGCGCAGAAAGGCCTTGGCGTCCGCCTCAGCGAGTGCACAGAAAGCGCGCAGCACACCGGTAGACTTCGCCTTCTCCCGCGGGGTCTCCATGGGTGCGTCCGGATCCCAGGAGCGCCACCCCACGACCGTCTCGCCCTCCAGCGTGTCCGCCAACCAAACGGAATGCGGGCGGTAGATCTCGTCTGGCGTCAGCAGTGTCGCACCGCGAGCGGCCCCAAGCTCCATCCCCGCCCTTTCTGCGGCGATCTCCGTTCGCGACCGCGCCATATCTCGCTACCCCACGTCAGAAAACCGTCAGAAAAGTCGCCCTGTTCCGAGTCTATCGCCGGCACCAGCTTTCGGCAAGTAAACCATCGTGCTCGCTAATTTGAGGGCCGTAGACATGGGGACACCCGGTAAAACGCGCGTCGCGTCTACGCGCCTCCCGCTGCGCGCTTGGGGCCAACTGCAGGCCGTGGCCGCGGCCGATGACGCCACGATCTCCGACACGATCCAGCGACTCCTCATGCCGGCAGTCCGTGAGCGACTCGCGGCGGATCTTGGACGGCTGACGTCGTCAAGCGACGCCGTCCCCGACGGGTCCCTACCGTGATCGTCAGGGAGCTCGCCGGGTGCTGGCGGGCCCGAGCGGCTGACCTGCGGGCGTGGGCCGCCGCCGAGGGCGCTGCAGTGGCCCTTGAGCAGGCGGCGAGCGAGCTCGAGGCGACGCTACAGGAAGAGGCCAACGCGCTCCTCACCCTCGAGGAGGCGGCCCGCGAGGTCGGGTGCGCCAAGCGCACGCTGCGCGAGAAGGTCGCGTCCGGGGTGATCCGCAACAGCGGCAGGCGCGGTGCACCTCGGGTCCGACGAGCCGACCTACCCACGACGCGAAAACCACCAGCGACCGGCGGCGCTTACGACCCGGCGGCCGACGCGCGGCGGCTGCTGAGTACCTGAAAGAAGCGCCCTCGGCCGAGCAGGGCCGAGGGCGCAATCCACCACGAGGAACCGGAGGGCGGACGTGGAGGACACGAGCAAAATCTCGAAGGCGAAGGCCTCGGTCAAGGGCCGCGACTACCTCACGCTCCCGCTAGGCCGCGGCGTCGAGCTCCGCGTCGCGCGAACGACCTACCGCGGCGCCGAGCGCATCGACATCAGGACGTACATCCCGTACGCGGGCGGCACGCCGGGCCCGACCAAGAAGGGCGTGAACGTGCGCCTCGAGGACTTGCCGCGGCTCGTTGACGCATTGCAGCGCGCTGAGGCGGAGGCGTGGGCGGAGGGGCTGCTGGACGAATGCACGGATTATGTCGATCACGGCATCGCGCCGCCCGAATGACGGCACCCTCCCTCTCCGTCGTCCCCGAGCCGGAGGTCGCGGACGGGTCGTTTGCGGCACCGGCTTGCGAGGCTGCGGTCCTCGGGATCGCGCTGATCCCGGCGGAGGAGGCGCACCGCGACGAGCTGCTCGCGCGGGCGACCGCGGAAGCGTTCACGGATCCGGTCACGCGGGCGATCTTCAGGGCGATCGCCGCGCGCGTCGAGCGCGAGGCGGAGGTCGACGGCGCGACGGTCCTCGAAGACCTGCGGGCTCAGGGGATCCTCTCTGGCCCCGAGGGCTTCGACACCATCATAGGCCTCCAGGACGCTGCGTCGCGGGCGTCGTTCCGGGCCAATCTCCAGGAGCTCCTCGATCGGCGCGAACGCCGGATCCGTGAGAACCACGCGCGGGACACGCTCCGGGACATCGCCGACCTCGCCGTATCGATCGACGAGCTGCGCGAGAGAGACGAGGCGCGCCACGCCGCCGTCGCGAAGCCGGCCCGATCACGCGGCCCGGAGATCCTGACACTCGCAGAGCTCGCCGCAGATCCCTCCATGCTCGCACCCCCGGAGGTTGTCGTCCCGCGGATCGCCTGGCGTGGCCGGACGACGTTGTTCGCAGCGCGGGAGAAGCTGGGGAAGTCGACCCTGGCCCGCGCCGCCGCGGCCGCCGTCACCCGCGGCCGGAAGTTCCTCGATCGCTGGGCCCCGGAGGGCGAGGTCCTCTGGTTCGCCCTCGAGGAGCATCCGTCAGACGTTGCCCGGGGCTTCTCCCAGGTCGACGCCGATCCGGCGCGTGTCCACGTCGTGACGCGGCTCGCCGGTTCCTTCGACGACTACCGGGCCGCGATCGCCGCCGTGCGTCCCCGGCTGGCCGTCCTGGACACGTTGACCGCCTTCGTGCGCTTCCTGGGGGACCGCGACCGGCCGGAGTCCGAGGGCGACAACCTGCGCTGGGCCGCCGTCGTCCAGCGGCTCGTCGAGCCCGCCCACGAGTTCGACGCCGGCGTCCTGTTGCTCCACCACGGCCGACGGGAGGATGGCCGATACCGGGGAGCCACGGCGATCGGCGGGGAGGTCGACGTCATCCTGGAGATGGACGAGGGCGCGGACCCCGGGGAGCGGAAGATCCGAGCCGTCGGCCGCTTCCCCATGGAAAGCTTCGCCGTCCGACGCACAGGCTCGGAGTTCGAGCTGGCCGGTGGCGAGCTCGCGGTCGACGCCCGGGTCCTGGTCCACGTGAGTCGATCCCCCCGTTGCTCGCAGCGCGAGGTGGAGTCCAGCGTCACGGGCCGTGCGAAGGACATCCGGGAGGCCGTAGAACGGCTCCTCGCGGCGGGCACCCTCGTCGACGAAGGGGCCGGAGCGACCGGGCGCAAGCTGGTGCTGGCGAGCAACTGATGGGTGCGTCCCGAGGTGCGTCCCGCCGCTTCGGCCTTCTGCCCGACCGTGGCCGGGTGCGTCCCGCGAAAACCCGCGTGGCTACGCGACGGACGCACCCCGGACGCACCTTCGGACGCACCTGGGGCTGCGGTGCGTCCCCCACCCCCTCTCTCCCTGTAAGGGAGAGGGGTGGGACGCGCCCTACGGACGCAGCATCGGCCCCCACCCCCCCCACCCGGTTCCGGGTCCTCCTGGCCGATTCCGAACGTCGTG
>DATKCH010000026.1:0-3846 GCA_035513295.1 Longimicrobiales bacterium | reverse complement strand
TCGCTGACCCCGTGGCCGCGCACGTCCGCCGGCGGAACCGGCCTCTGGGCCACGGCGGCCCAGGCGAGCGCCAGGGCGCCGGCCGCCGTCGCGATGTTCACTCCGCCGACGGCGATCCCTGCAGGACCCTCCGCTGGTCCGCGTCGAGCAGCTGGTCCGGCCTGAGGATCAGCAGCGGGCGGCGCTCGCGGTATCGGACCACCGCCTCCACGAGCCGCGCGGACCTGCCCGCGAAGAGCGCGGGCAGCGGCGACCAGCGGGCCGCCTCGATGGGCGCGACCGCGATCACCTCGTCCACCACCCAGCCGACGCGCTGGTCCTCCCTGCCGAGGACGAGAACGCGGCGCCCTTCCTGCGCGCGCGTGGGTAGGCCGAGGTGCTTGCCCAGGTCCAGGATCGGCATGGTGTACCCGCCCACCGTCAGTACCCCGACCACGTAGTCGGGCAGGCCCGGCACCGGCCGCGGCTCCTCGAAGGGCCAGATGCGATCCACGTTGTCCGAGGAAACCCCGAGCTCGGCGTCGCCGATCCGGAAGCACACGACCGAGCGGGGCCCGGCCGCGTCGGCGTCCACCTCCTCCACCGGCGCCAGGTCGACGGGAGGCGGTGCCTCGAACAGCTCGTCCACGTCGAGCCGGGTCACGACGCCTTCCTCGGAGGTCCACGCGGCGTCGGCGCCCGCGCGCTCGTCCGTGCGCAGCACCGCCTCCACGAGGAGCGCGTAGGTCGTCCGGCCGCGGTCCATGATCAGCGCCGCGCCGAGGCCGTCGACTAGCCCGAGGCCCAGCGCGCCCGCGAGGTCCAGCACGGGCAGCCAGGATCCGCGGTGGGCGAGCACGCCGCGCACGCGCTCCGGCAGGGCCGGCATCGTGTCGATCGCCGGCGCCTCGACGACCTCGCTGATGGAGTCCGCGGCGATCGCCCAGGTCTCGCCGCCCGCGCCGACCAGCAGGTAGCGCGTCACGTTGCCCCCCCCAGCGCGGCTCGTGTCGCGGCGCGCCGGGAGGCCTCCTCCGCCAGCGAGCGCGCGAGTCGCTCGGGCGGGCCGAGCACGGTGGCATGCCGGGCCGCGGCCGCTGGCATGCCGAAGATCACCGAGGACTCCCTGTCCTGCGCGTACGTTGCGCCGCCCACCTCGCGGATCGCGCGCAACCCTTCGGCGCCGTCACGGCCCATGCCGGTGAGCACGGCTCCCAGCGAGCGCGGGCCGTACACGCGCGCGAGCGACGCGAACAGCACGTCGCCGGAGGGGCGCACGCCGTGGACCGGAGGCGCGGAGTGCAGCCGGATCGTCGCGTGTCCCCCCGCGCGCGCGACTTCGAGATGCCGGCCGCCTGGCGCCAGGTAGGCGCGCCCGGGCAGCACCGCCTCCCCGTCGACCGCTTCGGTGACGTGCAGCTCCCCCGCCTCGGCGAGGCGGCGCGCCAGCGACGCGGTGAACCGCGGCGGCATGTGCTGGGCGATCAGCACCGCGGCGGGAAGCGCCGCGGGGAGCGCCGGCACGAGGTCCATGAGGGCGCGCGGCCCGCCCGTCGACGCGACGATCCCGATCGCCGCGGCCGCGGAGGCCGGCCGGGCGTCCGGACGCGAGGACGGCTGGCGCCGCCTCGGCTCGCGCGGGGGCTGGAAGCGGAGGTTGGTGAGGCGCGCCATGCCGGCCGCGCGCAGGGCCCGCAGGAGCCGCTCGGCGAAGTCCGTCTCGTCGGACCCGGCGGCCGGCTTGGTCACGATCTCGACGGCGCCGTAGTCGAGCGCGCGCAGCACGTCGTCGCCGCCGGCGTCCAGAGCCGACACCACGACGACGGGCCTCGGCGCCTCGCTCATGATGTAGCCTAGCGCGTCCAGGCCGTTCAGGTCGGGCATGCGCAGGTCCAGCGCCACGAGGTCTGGCTCCGTCTCGTGCACCTGCCGGATGGCCTCGTAGCCCGTGGCCGCCTCGCCCACGATGTGGAACCCCGCCGCGCGCCCGATCACGTCCCGCAGCAGCGCGCGCATCATCTCGCTGTCATCCACCACGAGGACCCCCAGCGAGCGCGTCACGGCGCGCGCCTGTACACGCGCATGGCCAGCGACACGGGCTCGAACAGGCCGGCGGTGTCGCCGACCAGGTTCTCCGCCCGTCCCAGGATCAGGAAGCCTCCCGGCACCAGCGCCTTGTGCATCCGCCGCAGGATGCTCACTTGCGAGTCCCGGTCGAAGTACATGATGACGTTGCGGCACACGATCAGCGACTGCTCGCGCGGGAAGTGGGCGGTCAGCAGGTCGAGTCGCCAGAAGCGGACCTGCCGGCGCACGCGCTCCACGGGGCGATAGGGGGGACCGCCCGGCTCGAACCAGCGTTCGAGGTCGGCGCGGGTCGTCTCGGTGAGGGCGAGCTGCCCGTACTCGGCCCGCCGCGCGCAGTCCAGGGCGTCGGGATCGACGTCGGTGGCGACGAGCCGGAAGCGCTCGACACGCGCTCCCGGCCGGGCCCGATGAAAGTCCTCCAGGACCATCGCGATCGTGTACGGCTCCTCGCCGGCCGCGCAGCCCGCGCTCCAGGCGTTGAGGAAGGGCGAGTCCCGCTCGGCGAGCTCCGGCAGGACGCGGTCGGAGACGGTCCGCCACAGGTCCCGATTTCGGAAGAACCGGCTGACGTTGATCGTCACGGCGGCCAGCAGCCGCTCGTACTCCGAGGGGTCCGCGCGCAGCACGCCGCCGTACCCGGCGTAGGTGGTGACGCCGGTCGCGCGCATGCGCACTGCCACGCGGCGGCGGAAGCAGGCCTCCTTGTAGCTGGACAGGGACAGGCCCGTCGCGGCGTCGATCTGGCTCGTCAGCGTCGCCAGCTCGGCCGCCTGCCCCGGGGACAGCTCCCCGGACGCCAGCGGCAGCGAGCTCGTCGGCGCGCCACCCGCCCCCGATGGGAGAGCTACGGGGCTACTAGCCATTCCCAACGACCGCCAGGTTCTTGCGCACGACGTCGTTGTCCGGGTTCAGCTCGAGCGCGCGACGCCAGCAGCGGATGGCCTCGTCGCGCTCGCCCCGCTTCAGGTTCAGGTTGCCCATACGCGCGAACACGTCGTCCCCCAGGTCGGGGGCGGAAGCCGTCGCCCTGCGATACTGCTCGAGCGCGTCGTCGTGGAGCCCGCGCCGGTACGCGATGTCGCCGAGGTTCTTGTAGGTCTGCGGGAGCTGCCGGTCCGCGTCGAGGGCCCGCAGGTACAGCCGCTCCGCCTCGTCGAGGTCGCCGCGGCGCTCGGCGATGGTGCCGGCGAGCAGCAGCAGCGGAGCCGATTCTGGGAAGGCGCGCAGGCCGGCTTCCATCGTGGTGCGCGCCTCATCCAGCCGGCCCGTGACCGCGGCCAGCAGGCCGGCCAGGTGAAAGAACGGCGCGGACGGAGGTCGCTGGCCCAGCCGGCGCCGGTACTCGACCAGGTGCTCGCCGGCGCCGCCCCAGTCCCCGCGCTCGGCGAGGATCGCGGCCCGGTGCAGCGACACCATTTCCGAGTCGCGCCGGAGCGCTTCCGCCTCGTCCAGGACCAGCAGGGCGTCCTGGGCCCGCTCCAGCAGGCGCAGTCCGTAGGCCAGGGAAACGAACGCTCCGTGCTGCGGGCCCTGCTCCTCGAGGAGCGCCTTCAGCCGCTGCACCGCGTCCCTGGGCCGGCCTTTCTGGAGCGCGATGCGCGCCAGGTGCGAACGCGCGCCCGGGTCCTTGGGCCGGATCTCCAGGACCCGGCGGAACTCGGCCTCGGCCTCCTCCAGCATGCCCGTCGAGTAGAACGCCATGCCGAGATTCAGGCGCTCGTGGAAGTCGCCCTCGCGCTCGGCGCTCGCGCCCGGAGCGCGCTGCCCGACGCGCTCGGC
>DATKCH010000025.1:0-14367 GCA_035513295.1 Longimicrobiales bacterium | reverse complement strand
GCCGTTGTCGAGCTCGGTCATGGCGCGGAACGAGACGCGCACGTCGCGGGTGTAGATGGCGCTCGAGAGGCCGTACGGAACCTCGTTGTTGACGCGGATCGCTTCGTCGAGGTCCGCGAAACGCATCACGCTCAGGACCGGTCCGAAGACCTCCTCGCACGCGAGCCGGCCGCCGGGCTGCACGTCGCGCAGGATGGTCGGCTGGAAGAAGAGCCCGCGGTCGAGGTCCTCGCCTCGAGCCCGCTCGCCCCCCAGCACCACCTTGTCGCCCTCCCCGCGGGCGACCTCGATGTAGCCGGCGACCTTGTTCAGCGCCTGTTCGTTGATCAGCGGGCCGACGTCGATGCCATCCTTGCGTCCGTCCCCCAGGCGGAGCTCCGACGCGCGCGCGATGAGGGTCTCCAGGAAATCGTCGTGGATGTCCTCGTGCAGGAGGAGCCTGCTGGTCGCCGTGCAGCGCTGGCCAGTGGTGCCGAAGGCGCCCCAGAGGACGCCGTCCAGCGCCAGGTCGAGGTCTGCGTCGGGCATGACGATCTGCGCGTTCTTTCCGCCCATCTCCAGGGTCAGTCGCTTGTGCAGGCGCCCGCACGTCTCGCCGATGATCGATCCCGTCGCGGTGGAGCCGGTGAACGATATCACGGGGACGTCGGGGTGCTCGACGATCGCCGCGCCGACGTCCTCGCCGAAGCCGTGCACGAGCTGCACGACCGCCTCCGGCAGTCCCGCTTCCAGCAGGATCTCGACGAAGATCGTGGCGGTGTGCGGGACGTCCTCGGCGGGCTTGAAGACGACGCTGTTTCCGCACGCCAGCGCGGGGAAGATCTTCCACGTGGGGATCGCCAGCGGGAAGTTGAACGGCGTGATGATCCCGCACACGCCGATGGGCCGCCGGTATGTCATCGCCCATTTGTCGCGCAGCTCGCTGGGCACGGTGCGGCCGAAAAGACGGCGCCCCTCGGTCGCGGCGTAGTAGGCCGTGTCGATGCCCTCCTGGACATCCCCGCGCGTCTCCTCCAGCACCTTGCCCATCTCGCGGGTCATCGCGTCGGCGATTTCTTCCTTGCGCGCGCTCATGATGTCGCCGACACGGCGCAGGACGTCCCCGCGCTGCGGCGCCGGAGTCGCGCGCCACGACTCGAATCCCCCGCGGGCGGCCTCCACCGCGCGGTCGACGTCGGCCTTCGCTGAGCGCGGAAAGGAGCCGATGACGTCCTCCGTATCGGCGGGATTGCGGTTCTCGAACGTCGCCCCGGAGGCGGCGTCGACCCACGAGCCGTCTATGAAATTACGAAACCTGTCAGCCATGGATGTCTTGGGTGGAGGTGCGGGCGTCGGTGGAGCGGGCGCGCCGAGCGGACCGGACGGCGCAAGGCACTAGCAGGTCGCTGAAGAAGGGGAGCGAGCCGCGTTGGGAGCGCCCCGGGGCCGGATGCAAGGCGGCGCGACGACGCGATACCGCTGCGTATCGGTGAGGAGCGTCCAACGAAGCAGACGGCCCCGTGCCGCCCCGCCCGAGGCCCGGCCCTGCGACCACGACTGCCGCGCCCGCCTCGGACTCGCCACGCGCGGCGTGGCGAGCACCCTACGGGAGCAGGGGGGTTGCGGGATCCAGCGTTCGTCTCTCCTCGTCGCCATAGCTTAAGGCTATGCCTCCTCGTCGTTCCTGCCCTGGACACCCGCAAGCCCCCTGCTCGCGGCCGCACTCCCCTTCTTCAGCGACCTGCTAGGAGGTGTCCTCCCGCTCGATCCCGTATTTTTCGATCTTCTTGTAGAGGTTGGACCTGGGCATGTCAATGGAACGGGCGGTCTCGCTCACGTTCCAGTCGTATTCCCGCAGGCGGGCAAGGATGTAGGCGCGCTCGGACTGGGCCTTGAAATCGGCGAAACTGCGCGCCTGCAGAAGCCCGAATGCGCCCACGGTCTGCTCGCGGCCGCCCCCCCCGATGCGCTGGATGTCGCCCTCGTCGATCTCATCGCCGGCGGAGAGGATCATCAGCCGCTCGACGGTGTTGCGGAGCTCGCGGACGTTCCCGGGCCACGGCATCTCGGCCAGGCGGTCCAGCGCCGCGGTGGTGAACGTGCGCGCCGGAAGTCTCTGCTGCTCGCTCGCGATCGCGGCGAAGTGCTCGACCAGCAGCGGGATGTCGCCCGGCCGTTCGCGCAGCGGCGGGAGATCGATCGGCACGACGTTCAGGCGGAAGTATAGGTCGTCGCGGAATCGTCCCTCCTCGATCTCCTCCTCGAGATCCTTGTTGGTCGCCGCGAGCACGCGCACGTCCACCCGGATGGGCGATGCTCCGCCGACGCGCGTGACGAACCCCTCCTGGAGGGCACGCAGCACCTTGGACTGCGCCGCCGGGCTCATGTCGCCGATCTCGTCCAGGAAGAGCGTGCCCCCATCGGCCTGCTCGAACTTGCCCGCGCGGTCGGCGACCGCGCCCGTGAAGGAGCCCTTGATGTGGCCGAACAGCTCGCTCTCGATCAGCTCCGAGGGGATCGCCGCGCAGTTCACCTCCACGAACGGCCCCCCAGCGCGTGGCGAAAGCCTGTGGAGAGCGCGCGCGACGAGCTCCTTCCCGGTGCCGTTCTCGCCGGTGATGAGCACCCGGGCGTCGGTGGGAGCGACTTTCTCGACCCGCTCGAGGACGGCGCGGATCGCGGGGCTCTCGCCGACGATCTCGTGGCGCGTCTCGACCTCGGTCCGGAGCCGCTCGTTCTCCCGCGTCAGCCCGCGCCGCTCCAGCGCGTTGCGCAGGGTGAGCAGGACGCGGTCCGTGTCCAGCGGCTTCTCCAGGAAGTCCCAGGCTCCCTTGCGGGTCGCCTCGACCGCCGTGTCGATCGTGCCGTGGCCACTGATCATGACCACCGGGACGGCGCCGTCGATGTCGTGGATGCGCGGCAGGATCTCGAGCCCGTCCACGCGCGGCATCTTGACGTCCAGGAAGACCAGGTCGGGGGACGAGCGCTCGATGGACGTCAGCGCCTCGCCGCCGGTTCCCGCCTCGCGCACGTCGTGTCCCTCGTACTCGAGGAGCTGCCGGAGCGCGCGGCGGACCCCCTCCTCGTCGTCGACGACCAGGACGTCGGCCACGCTCGTCAGCCCCTCGACGTCAGGACGATGGAGTCGCCGTGGATGTAGGCCGACTCCAGAGGCTCGGGGAGGGTGACCGGGATCACGTTCTCGCCGAGATCCGGGTCCGAGCCGGCCCCGGCCGAGCGCAACAGGCGCGCGACGAGAGCTTCGGGGAGCGGGATGCGCGCCGCGGTCACGCGATCGACCGCGAGGCCGACCCTGCCGGGGTCGGCGGGAATGAGGTGCCCGCGGAGCGTCACGTCGGCGGTGTCGGGCAGGAAGCCGGCGGCGTCCCCCAGGTCCACGTACTCCTGGATGAACGCGGTCGAGACCTTACCGCTAACTCGCACGCGACCGCCGTCGACGCCGACCGAGGGCGACGCCAGGAAGGCCGGGATCATCGCCTCGTACCGGTGGTCGATGAGGCTCTGGAGTTGCTCCCCGGAAAGCGCGATGCGGCCACCCGGGGTTTCGGACAGCCCCTCGATCCTCGCCATGGTGGCGGCCGCGAGTTCCGGGCCGGCCAGCTCGCGCGGTTCCTCCCCGAAGCGCTCGTTCCACGCCCCGCGCAGCTCGTCGCCGAAGTAGAAGTACGCCAGCGCGCCGGCCACGACGAGGACCGCCAGCGCCAGGATACGCCGCAGACAGCCCATTCAGGCGCTGGCCCTCGTCGGGGTCGATTCGCCCAGCCTGACCGTGTCGATGGTGTCGTACGAGGCGCCCTGCGGGCCCAGGATGCTGCGCAGCAGGACCACGGAGTTCACCGTGAGCGCGCCCTGATACTTCAGCGGCTCGACCAGATCCTCCAGGTTGCGAAAATCGCCCGCCGCCGCCTCGGGCCGCGCCCGGCCCAGGGTCAGGTGCGGGTGGAATGCGCGCGCCTCCCGCTCGTAGCCCAGCGCCGCGAATTCCCACTCGAGGTCGTGCTTGAGGCAGCGCAGCTCGGGTGACGCGTACGCGCCCGCCCAGATGACGCGCGGCTTGCGCAGGCTGGGGAACGCCCCGAAGCCGCCGAGCCCCACCTCGAACGGTCTGGACTTCGCCGCCACGGCGGCGAGCGAGCCCCGCACCCTGCCCACCCTGTCCTTGGGCACCTCGCCGAGGAACTTCAGGGAGAGGTGAATCGCGTCGACCTCCGCCCAGCGAACGGGCAGCCCGGCCTCGCGCAGCAACGCGGACGCCTTGAAAAGGCGCTTGCGCTCGCGCGCTGGAATCGTGATGGCGGCGAAAAGTCTCATGGCTCCCTGTTGCCTGGACCACCTGTTACACCGGTACGTGGACGTCGTGCGCTCGACGGCGTCGGAGCACCCCTACGCATCACCCCGCCCGTCCCCACCCAGCTCGACGGCGACGTATCGAAAGCCCAGCTCGCGCAGCCGCGGCGCGATCGAGCGCACGCGCGCGACCTGCGCGGCATCCGCGTGCACCGCGAGGACGTCCCCGGCGGCGCCGGCGGCGCTGGCGCCGCGAATCGACGCTCCGTGAGACCGCAGCAACGCCAGCGCCCGCTCGATGCGACCATCGCCCGGCGTCACGCGACGCGCCCCGCGGCGAGCGTCACCAGGGGAAGCGCCTCGTTCAGCGCGCCCCGGCGGTACCCCTCCACGTCCAGCAGGACGCGCCCGAAGCCCGCGCGCCGGACCGCGCTCGCGATCTCGGCGGCGCGCGCGACCCCTGCGTCCAGTTCCGGCGGCGCCAGCTCCACCCGCGCGCAATCGCCATGGTGGCGCACCCGGAACTCGCGGAACCCGAGCGCGCGCAGTCCGTCCTCGGCGCGCTCCACGTGCTCGAGCCGCTCCTCGGACACCCGGACTCCGTACGCCAGCCGGCTCGCCAGGCACGGCCCGGCGGGGGCGTCCCACGTGTCGAGCCCGAGCGCCCGCGAAGCCGCGCGCACGCCGGCCTTGTCGATGCCGGCCTCGGCCAGCGGAGAACGCACCGCGTGCTCGAGCGCGGCGCGCGCGCCCGGCCGATAGTCGGCGCGGTCGTCGACGTTCGCGCCGTCCACCACCGAGCGGTACCCCCGCTCGCGCGCGATGGCCGCGAGCGTCGGCCACAGCTCGCTCTTGCAGTGGTAGCACCGGTCGCCGTCGTTGCGGACGTAGCCGGGCCTCTCCAGCTCGGAGGTGGCGATCTCCAGATGCGCGATCCCCTGATCCGCGGCGAACGCGCGCGCGGCCCGCCTCTGCACCTCGGGCACCGCAGCGCTGAGCCCGGTGACCGCCAGCACCCTGCCGGCCCCCAGGGCGTCGCGCGCCAGCCGAGCGACGAGCGCCGAATCGACCCCACCGGAGAACCCGATGACGACCGATTCGCACTGCCGGAGGATGCCGGCGGCCCGCTCGAGGCGGTCGGACAGAGTCTGGGACATTCGGCACGGTGGGAGTGCGGCGCCCGATCCCCGTCCGGGCGCGAGTTCGGCCGGCGATCGCTGCCGGCCTTCGGCCGGCGGATCCTAGGGGGATGCGGGCGTTCCCGCAAGAGGCTTGCGGCCGCTTCGGCCGGGCCGCGAGATGGACGGATGCAGACGCCAGCCCCCACCCCGAACGGCACCGCCGGGTTCGTTCAGGCCAACCCTGAGATGGCGTTCGCGCTGCTGGGGGCCGGCGCGTTGCTTCTCGCCGCGCTTCCGGTCGTTCTGGTGCGGAGGTTCGTGGTCCTGCCGCATCCCTCGGACGAGCTCCTCGTGATCGGTCCGAGGCGCTGGGTGCGCGTGCTCGTCGGCTGGGCCTTCCCCGCCCTCGTCGCGGGGCTGTTCGCGATCGCCGTTCGGGTGGCGCTGTCGCTGGCGCAACCCGCTCCGGCCGGCGCACGAGAGTGGACGCTAGCGGTCGCGTTCGCGCTCATCCTCACGCTTCCGGTGGCGGGGATCGCATGGGCGATCCGCGCGCTATTCGTGGCGGGTATCCGGGCGACCTCCTCCGGGGTCTTCATCCAGGGCAGCTTCGTGCGCTGGGCGGACATCGCGGGCGTCCGCCCGGCGCCGTCGGGCGTGGTGCTCGAGACCCCGGAAAGCGCACTCCTCAAGCGTCGCACGCTGCCGTCTCTGGGTTGGGCGCTGGACGCCCGGGCGGTAGCGGAGCTGGAAGGGCTGTGGAGGGTGTACGGGCCGGGCTGATGGTGCCATCCCATCAGGACTGTCCGGCCCCCCGGTACTGGAGCGCCTCAGCCACGTGATCGCGGGCGATGTCCCGGACGCTCGCGAGGTCGGCGATCGTGCGCGCGACGCGAAGCACGCGATGGTACGCGCGCGGGGACAGGCCGAGTCGCTCCACCGCCGCGGACAATAGCGGCCAGGCATCCTCGCCAACCGCGCAGTGGCGGTGCATCCCCGCCGCCCCCAGGCGCGCGTTGAGAGCGTCTTCGTGGCCGTGCCTGCGCGCCTGGCGTCGCCTGGCGGCGTGCACCCGCTCCGCGACCGCGCGGCTCCCGGACGGACCCTCGCCCCGGACCTCGACGGGCCGCGCGGCTCGAACCGACGCGTCTCGCTCTCCAGGCGGCGCGTCCTCGCGCAGGTCTTCCGGGTCCAGCAGGGGGACCTCCACGCGCAGGTCGATGCGATCCAGCAGCGGACCCGAGACGCGCCCCCGGTAGCGGCGCACCTCCGCGTCGGTGCAAACGCAACGGTCGCGCCCATCCCCCAGGCGTCCGCACGGGCACGGATTCATCGCGGCGATGAGCTGGAAGGCGGCCGGATAGCAGGCCGTCCCGCTCGCGCGGACGATGTGGACCGTGCCGGCCTCGAGCGGCTGGCGCAGAGCCTCGAGCGCGGCGCGTCGAAACTCCGGCAGCTCGTCGAGAAAGAGGACGCCGTGGTGCGCGAGGGATATCTCCCCGGGCCTGGGGCCGTGCCCGCCGCCCACGAGCCCGACGTGCGAAACGGTATGGTGGGGCGCCCGGTAGGGGGGCCGGCGATCCAGGCCGGGTCGTGGTACGCCGGCCGCGGAATGGATGCGCGCCACATCCAGTGCCGCCTGCAGGTCCAGATCCGGCAGCAGCGCCGCGAGCCGCGCGGCGAGCATGGACTTGCCCGCCCCGGGGGGGCCGACGAACAGCAGGTTGTGGCCACCCGCCGCCGCGATCTCGAGCGCGCGTTTCGCGTGGCCCTGCCCCTTCACGTCGGCCAGATCCGCGGTTTCCCGCGGCACCGGCGCCGCGGCCGGATAGGCGCGCGGCAGTTCCCGCTCCCCGCGGAGGTGGTCCACCACCTCCGTGAGATTGCGCGCGGCGAGCACCCGAATCCCCGGCACGATCGCCGCTTCTCGCGCCGCGTGCTCTGGCAGGATCAGCGTTTGCATCCCGTGACTCGCGCAACAGACGGCCGCCGCTACCGCGCCGCGGACGGTCCGCAATCCGCCGTCGAGACCCAGTTCCCCGGCGAGGCAGACGTCGGCCGCCGGGGTCGGCGCCTGGCCGCTCGCCGCGAGCAATCCGATGGCGATGGGAAGGTCCAGGGCGCTGCCCTCCTTCGGCACGTCGGCCGGCGCGAGATTCACCGTGATCTTTCTCGGCGTCGCTTCCAGCCCGCTGCTGCGCACCGCCGCGATGACGCGCTCCCTCCCCTCCCGCACCGCCGAGTGGGGGAGGCCGACCACGCTCATGCCCGGGAGCCCGGAGGAGATGTTGACCTCCACCGAAACGGGATACGCCTCCACGCCCGCCACGGCCGCGCTCGTGAGACGGGCGAGCACGTCAGGGCAGCCCGGGTCGATCGGGCCTTCGCAGCGCGACGGCCACGGGATAGCCCGTGCGCCTTGCGAGCGCGTAGAGGCGCTCGTCGTCGGCGGCGAAGCGGTCGGCGCGGAAGGGCAGCCGCCAGGAGCCGACGTACTCGCCGGTCTCGAGCTCGTAGCGGTCGATGAGCCGCCCGGCGTCCTCGCTCGCCCCGTCGAAAAGCACCCAGATCTCGCCGTCCACGACCGCGCCGTCCAGCGCGGCGGTGCGCTGCTCGGTGAGGCGCACCGACGTGCGGCGCCCGTCCACGCGCACCTCCACGGGGGGCGGCGTCATGGGCTCGACGAACAGGCGGAACGCGTCGAAGCCGTCGCCCCCGAAGACCGCGAACCCCGCCCCCAGCCGGAACAGGAGCACGCAGGGCACCCCGCCCCCTCCGGCGAGGAGGACCTGGGTCGCCAGCGGCGGCGCGTCCGGTTCGTAGGGTCCGGGGAGCTGGTAGCGCTTTAGGATCGCGCCGACGGAATCGAGGCGCACGAGCCGCGCCTCGGAGTCGTGCGTGGCCACGAGCCAGTCCCCGGCCGGGAGGGAGCAAACCGAGTGGACCGACCCGGTCTCCCGGAGCGGCACGGGCGCCGCGGCCTGCCCGTCCGCGGACACGCGCGCGATCCGGGGATTGCGGCCGTCTGCCACCGCCAGGCCGCCGTCCACGGCCAGGCCCAGCTCGCGGGGGGCGTCCATCTCGCCGGGCCCCGCGCCGCGCCGGCCCCGGGTCCACCGATGCGCGCCCGTGTTCGCTTCCAGCGCGGCGACGCGGCTGCCGAACCGGTCGAGCAGATAGACGAGGTCCCCCCGAGCGGCGATCCCGACCGGAAGCAGCAGCAACGTGTCCGCGGGGTCGCCGCCCACCGCCCAAAGCTCCTCGGCCGGAGCCGCCTCCACCCGGCGCGAGCCGCCCTCGAACTGCGGGAAGGTCGCGCCGCGCCCCGGTTCGCCGCACGCGGCCACGGCCGTGGCCAAGCACGCGCACGCCACGGTGCGGCCGAGACCCCGGATCACCGAGCGCTTCGTGCCCGATGGGTCTCGAGGTCGGCCAGCGCCCGCAGCGACCCGTGCAGGGCCCGCAGCTGGCGCGGCCCCGCCGGCACCGGCGACGCGAAGCGTACGACCCCATCGGCGTCTTCGACGACGAAGAACGGCGTCCGGCGAAAGCCGAGCCGCTGGAGCGCGCGCCTGGTCGCCGCCGAAGCCACGATCAGCGGACGCCCCTTGCCGGTGCCGCCGAGCGCGCGTGCCGCCGCGGCGGTGTCTCGCGCTTCGCCGAGGAATACGAGGCTGGCCAGACTCACCCGGCCGAGGAGCGAGGGGTGATCCAGGATCTCGAGGAAAGCCAACGTCGAGGCGCAGTCGGCGAGCTGAAATGCGACGTGGACTCCGAGCGCTCCGGGCGGCGCGTCCGCGAAGTCGAGCCGGCCGGTCGTACCGGTCTCGGGCGTGAGGGTCGCGGTGAGCGCGATCACCCCCAGCGTGACCGCCAGCGCCGCGGGCGCCGTGCGGAACGAGACCGTCGGAAGACGTTTCATCGGGCAGCGAGGGGAACCTATCGGTGTTCGAGTTCTACCTTCGACGCAGCGGCCGACGGCCGCTCCGACGTGGAATCAGCCCTCCTGGGGCACCTGCGGATCCGGCTCCTCCTCATCCTCCCCCGGGGGCAGCGCCGGGTCGTCTCCCTCGCCGCCGTCACTCAGCACCCAGTAGTAGGTCGACTCGACCCAGCTGGCGCACGTCCGGCTGAACCTCAGCGGCCAGCCGATGTCGTACGACCACGCGGTGCACTCCCGCTCGGTGCGGCACACCGGTCCCGTGCCTCCCCCGCATTCGCCGGTCGAGGCGAACGTCGGATTCTGCGCGCCATCCGCCGCGATGGTCACCACGGCCAGTGAGACGGCGAACAGCATCGACAACACGATCTTCTTCATTCCCATCCTCCTCTCCGCCCCCCTCGCCACCCGAGGCCGGCCGCATCCTTCACGGGACGCCTCCGACGGTGGCCAGTGTGCCGCCGGCGCGGGCGCGCGGACATGGCTGATCGGGCCACGCGGCGCTACTCCTCCTCTCGCCCCCCCCCGCCGTGCTCCCTCAGCCACACCCGGAAGGTGGTGCCGCGCCCCGGCTCGCTCTCCGCGCTGATCCGGCCGCCCCAGTCCTCCACGAGCCGCTTCACGATCGCCAGGCCGAGGCCGGTCCCCGAGCTGCGCGTGGAGAAGTGCGGGTCGAACACGCTCGGAAGCACGTCCGCGGGAATGCCCTCGCCGGCGTCGGTCACCTCGAGCGTCACACCGCCGTCCTCGGCGCGCACGCGGACGTCCACGGCGCCGTCCTCGGGCAGGGCCGCGCGCGCGTTCTCGAAGAGGTTGACCAGGACCTCCCGCAGCTCGGCGTCGCGCGCCGCGGCCGGGGGCGCGTCTCCTTCGGAATGGACGCGTACGGTGAGGCCGCGGTCCCCGGACGCGTAGAGCGCCTGCACGTCGCGCGCGACCGCGGCCACCGCCACCGGCTCCAGCGCGGGACGGCTCTCGGCCGGGCCGCCGTAGCGCGCGAACGCGCGCGCGATCTCGCTGAGGCGGTCGATCTCGTGCAGGACCTGCTCGACGTTGCCCTCCAGGATCTCTTCGAAGTCGTCGCGCCCGTCCCGGAAGGCGCGGCGGACGTGTTGCACCGACAGGCGGATCGGCGTGAGCGGGTTCTTGATCTCGTGGGCCACCTGTCGCGCCATCTCCCCCCAGGCGAGCACGCGGGCGCTGCGCAGCTCACGCGCGCGGGCGCGGCGCAGGCGGCGCGTCATGCGATTGAAGGAGCGGAAGAGGTCACCGAACTCATCCCTTCGATCGGCCGGCAGCCTCACGCGCAGGCGTCCGGCGCCGACCGCCGACGAGGCGCGGCTGAGCTCGCCTATGGGGCGCGCGAGCGCGCGTCCGGCCACCAGCGACAGCGCCAGGGACAGCACGGCGCCGAGCAGTACGGCGAACACGAGCATGTCCGTGAGCTCCTCGCGGCGCGTGGCCGCCGCGCCGCCGGGCAACGCCAGCACGCCCAGGACGCCCGCCGGCGGGAGCCGCCGGAACGCGGCGACCGCGCGCCGCCCCAGCAGCCTCCTCCCGCGGTCCAGCGCGAGCGCCTCGCGCTGCTCGAGGGCGAGGTGCGCGGCCGGGGGCAACCACGCGTCGTGCACCCCCAGCGCCACGAGCTCCGGTCGCGACGACGTGTACAGCTCGCCGTCCACGTACCGGAGGACGTCGAGGCCCACCAGCGAGGCCACCGCCTGGAGGTTGCCGCCCGCGGCGGCGAAGACTTCGGTGGCCTGAGCGCTCGCGCGCACCACCACCGCCTCGGCCTCCCGCTCGGCGGTGCCGGCGAGCGCGCGGTAGGCGACCGCTCCGAACGCCAGGGTGGGCGCCAGGAAGAACAGAAACAGCGCCAGCGTCACGCGCGACCGGAAACTTCCGGGGGCCGGGAGCCAGGGCGCGAGGGGTGGGCCGACCGACCCGGCCAGTGCGTGGGCCAGCACCCACAGGAGCGCCAGCGTGGCGAGGTCCACGACCAGGAGCAGCACGCCGCGCGCGGCGCGCACGAGGGGAGGGTCGTGGTCGATCTCCACGTGTGCGTGGTACAGCCGTTCGCCCAGCCGGACCTCGCCCTCACCGCGGACTCCCGCCGCTGAGCGGGCCCAGGTGATGCCGTCCACGGCCGCCGCCGTGGTGCTCTCGCTCAGGGTGAGGACGGGCGCCGAAGGCGAGACCGAGCGCGCCCCGAGCGCCGCCGCCGCCAGCCCCTCGGCCGCGAGGGAGCGCCGCGGCAGCACCAACGCCGACGCCGTCCACCCGGCGCCCAGCGGAACGACGCGAGCGTGCCGCACGGCCGTGGTCGGGGCGGAAAGGGCGACGGTCGCGTCGCTCTCACGCGCCGACGCCACAAGGTCCGCTATCACGTGGGCGCCGGCCTCGGGATCCGCCTGATAGTCGGTGACGTCGAGCCGTTCCGCCACGGACCCGTCCGGGGTCCACAGCGCCATGCGCACGGGGTAGCCCTCGGCCGCGAGACCGCTGCCCACCCAAGCGCGGTAGAGGAGCGCGGCGCCGTCCTCGCCGCGCTCGCGGCGCTGTCGGACCTCGATGCCGAACCGCCTCATGACGAAGTCGAGGTAGGGGTCGTCGGCGGTGGCGAGCCGGTCCACGTCCTCCGCCGCACCGCGCACGCGCGCCGCTTCCGCGCCGAGCCAGAGCTGCGGCAGCAGCGCCGTGCCCGCCAGGGCCCCCGCCGCGAGCCAGCGCCGGAGCCCGCCCGGGCGAAACGACCGCGTGGCGCGCGCCACGAGATACGCGGGCGCGACCCACGCCAGCGCTAGCGCCGGCTCGGGCCCCTCCCAGGGCCGGCGCGCGAGCACGACCCCGATGCCGAGCGTCGCGCCGAGGATCAGACCCGCGGTCAGCCACAGGCCCGCGCCCCCTTCCTTCGCGGCGCCCGCACGCGGCCGGGGCAGGACCGCCGCGGCGACCGCGCCGAGGAGCGCGCAGGCGGGCACCTGCAGGCCCCACCAGAGAGGGCCCCCCGCCCGGAACAGCTCGTCCGAGGTCGACTGGCCGACGAGCCAGGTTCCCGCCGCGAACGCGGCGGCCACCGCCAGCGCCGCCGCGAACGCGGCGCCCGGGCGGTCGCGTACGCCGCCGTATACGGCCGAAAGAACCGCGACCGTGAGCGCCAGGGCGAGCACCCCCCAGAGCGTGACGCCGTCTCCCACCGCGATGAAGAACATGGCCGGGTTGAAGATCGATCCGGGGTGTCCGCCGGGCCGGGGCGCGACGGCCAGTGCGAGCCCCAGCGCCAGCGCGGGACCCACGCGCGCGGCCAGGCCCTGCGGGTGGCCCGCCCGCAGCCACGCGATCAGGGCCAGAGCGAGCACGAGCGCCGCCAGCGCCACCGACAGGACCTGGGCGCGATGGATGGCGGCCGTCCGCCACTGCGCGGGGGGGGCGACTTCGAGTACCGCGTGCACGACCTCCGCGCCCGCCGGCCCGAGCCGCCAGGGTGCGCCGGGCGGTCCCGGACCCGCGCCGAAGCGGGGACGCGCGCCGGTCCTCTCGCGTATCGCCGACGCCACGGAAGGGAGCTCACGATCGGCGAGCGCCGGATCCGTCTCCAGCAGCACCGCGGCCACGACGCGCGCGCCGCCGGGCGCCGCGCCGATGACGTACAGGTAGTCGAAGAGGGGCCCTTCGGCGAAGGCCAGGTCCCCGGTGGCCGTCTGCACCGTCTCCGCGAGCGGACCCTGGTGTCGCCCCGTCCACGCGAGCAACTCGCCGGTGGGTCCCAGCACGAACAGCGCGTCGGCGCGCCCGCCGCGGGCATCGGCGAGCGCGCGGAACAGCGCCGGCCGGGATTCCTGGGACGACGGGCCGTCCGGCCCTCCCCGGTCCGCCAACGTCGCGGCGGTGAACTCCTCGACGGCCGCGCGCGCTCGCTCCCGGGCCTGCCGGACGGCGACGCGCAGGTCCTCGACGCCGCGCTGTACCTGCCGATCCTCGATCTCGGTCCAGCGTGTGGGCATCGAGGAGATCCGGCCCGCCGCGACCCACGTCGCCGCGGACGCGGCGATCACGATGAGCGCCGCGGCGAGTCCAAGCCCCTGACGGCGCCGCCAGGCGACAAGCAGAAGGGCGGCGCCGGCCGCCAGGGCCGCCGCGGCCAACGCGGGTTCCAGGGCGCGCGCCGCCAGCAGCACGATCAGCGCGGCGAGGTAGGCCAGAACCGCGATTGCTCTCACGGGCGCGGCGGCCTAGTCATGTCGGGGTCAACGGGGCGCCCGGCCACCGCCGGGGCCCGCTGGTGCACGCCGGCGTGGGTCAGGCTCGCATGGCGCCCCGGGAGGGCTCGCACGCGCTGGATCAGCTGAGCTGGACGGATGTCGCGGCGCGCCTCGCGCTGGACCGCCGCCTCATCGTGCCTGTGGGGGCGCTGGAGCAGCATGGGCCGCACCTCCCGCTCGGAACCAACATCCTCATCGCCCGCCAGGCAGCCATCGACCTCTCCGAGGAGTTTTCCGTCCTGCGCGCTCCAACGGTCCCGTACGGCGTCAACGTCGACGCGGAGCGCGCGTTCGCGGGCACCGCCTCGATGCGCAGAAAGACCCTGCACAGGGTCCTGAACGAACTGCTCGCGCACTGGGAAGGTCACGGCGTTCGCGAATTTATCCTGATCACCGCCCACCGGCACGAACCGCACCTGGACGCCCTGGCCACGCTGTTCGCGGCGACCGCGCGGCTGCGAGTCCTGCAGGTCTGGGACGTGGACCTCGCCGACCTGCTCGAGGAGCAGCGCTTCCCGCTCCATGGCGGGGAAGCTGAAACGTCCGTGATGCTGCATCTCTACCCCGACCTCGTTCGGATGGAGCGCGCGCGCGACGTGGACCTGCCCGTCGACCGGTTCCGCTCCTACCTTCGGGGCGAACTGACCGTGCCGCCCGTGGGCTCCCCGGGATCCGTGGGCCGTCCCACGGCGGCTACGGCGCGAAAGGGGGCGGCGATCTACGGCCGCATCCTTGCCTCGATAGGGGAAGCGGTGTT
>DATKCH010000024.1:0-8868 GCA_035513295.1 Longimicrobiales bacterium | reverse complement strand
CGGTTGTCGAGGGCGCTGGGGAGGCGGAAGCCGTACTCCACCAGGGTCTGCTTGCGGGAGCGGTCGCCGTTGTACATGCCGCGGATCTGCGGAATCGACTGGTGGGACTCGTCGACGACGAGCAGCATGTCCTCCGGGAAGTAGTCGAACAGGCACGCGGGGCGCTCGCCCTCCGCGCGCCCCGTAAGGTGGCGCGAGTAGTTCTCGACGCCCGGACAGGTCCCGATCTCGAGCAGCATCTCCATGTCGAAGTGGGTGCGCTGCTCGAGCCTCTGCGCCTCCAGCAAGCGATCGGTCGCGCGCAGCTCCAGGAGCCGCTCCTCCAGCTCCGCGCGGATGCGGTCGACCGCCACCTCGACGCGCGAGCGATCGGTCACGAAGTGCGTCGCCGGGTAGATCGCCGTCCTGGGGAGGCGCGTGATGACGTCGCCCGTGAGCGGGTCGAAGCGGGAGATGCGCTCGATTTCGTCCCCCCAGAGCTCGACGCGTATGGCCTGCTCCTCGTAGGCCGGGAAGATCTCCACGACGTCGCCCCGCACGCGGAAGGTACCGCGCTGGAAGTCGATGTCGTTGCGGTTGTACTGGATCCGGACGAGCGCCTCGAGGATGCCCCGCCGGCCGATCTGCTGTCCCGACTCCATGGTGAGCATGAGCGACCGGTACGTCAGCGGGTCGCCCAAACCGTAGATGCACGAGATGCTGGCCACCACGATGACGTCCTCCCGCTCCATCAGCGACGACGTCGTGCGCAGGCGCAGCTTCTCGATGTCGGCGTTGATCGAGGAGTCCTTCTCGATGTAGGTATCGGTCGAAGGGACGTACGCCTCGGGCTGGTAGTAGTCGTAGTAGGAGATGAAGTACTCGACCGCGTTGCGCGGGAAGAACTGCCGGAGCTCGCCGTAGAGCTGGGCCGCGAGCGTCTTGTTGTGGCTCATCACGAGCGTGGGCCGGCCGTGGGCGGCGATCGTGGACGCCATTGTGACGGTCTTCCCCGACCCGGTGACGCCGAGGAGCGTCTGGTGGGGGTCTCCCCGCCGCAGCCCTTCCGTCAGCTGCTCGATCGCCTGCGGCTGGTCGCCGCTGAGCGCGAACGGGAGCTGCAGGTCGAACGTCGCCATGGGTCTCGTCGGGGGAGCGGTGCGCGGCCGGCGCGGCGGCGCCGGAACGCCTCCGGATACACCCCACCCGGGACTGGGTTGCGCCGCCGGTGGGGGGCTCGCCAAGGCTACCGGAAGAGGCCGCGAAGGCGCTCGAGGAACCCCGTGCCGAAGCGCACGGCGGGCACCGGGTCCGGGGGCGCTCCGGCGAGAATCCGCTCGGGGTTGTGGGTCGTGAGCAGGCGCGCGACATCGGCGTCGGTTTCGCGCTCGAGCAGCGCCCGCACGGCGACCGCGCCCGTGTCGCCCCGGGAGTGGTAGTCGGTGGCCACGAGGTCGACCAGGCCGCGCGCGAACAGTTCGTAGGCGGAACGCTGCGCCCGCTGTCCGTAGTGTCCGAGCAGCGCCCGCCCGTTCACCGCCAGCGCGGCGCCGGCGCCCCGCCAGAGCTCGGCCTGTCCCTCCAGCGCGACATCGTAGCGTTCGGGATGGGCCACTACGGGCAGAAACCCGTCGGCGCGGAGCCGCTCCAGCGCCGCGGGCATGCTCGGCGGCACGGCGGCCCTGGGGAACTCCACCAGTACGGCCGCCCGGCCACCCAGCCGCACCCGCTCGTCGGAGACGACCGGGTCGGGAGTGTCGAGCATCAGTTCCGCGCCCCGGTGCAGCTCAAGCCCGGGCGCCGCCTCGGGGCCCAGAGCGAGCAGCCTGGACCACGCGGCATCGAAGCGCGCCAGCGCGGCGTCCCAGAGGGCCGGGCGTTCGGCCAGCGATGCGTTCAGGTGCGGCGTCGCCGTCGCCGCCGTGAACCCGTCGGCGCTCAACCGGACCAGCGCCGCGACAGCCTCGACGTCGTCGCTGGCGCCGTCGTCCACCGACGGCATCAGGTGCGCGTGGATGTCGATCACCCGGCGCGCCCCCCGTGGGCCGCGACCCGGGTCGGGTTCGGGGTTCGATGCATGGATCGCCGAAGCTGCCTGCGGGCGGCCGGCGGCGCCAGAGGCGCTTGCGCCCGGTCCCCCGCCGGGGATATTGCGGCCCGATGGCAGCACGAATTCTCCTCACGGGCGCGGCGGGCTTCATCGGTAGTCACCTCGCGGAGCGCCTGCTCGCGCGCGGCGACACGGTGGTGGGCCTGGACAACTTCGACCCGTTCTACGACCCCGCCGAAAAGAGGGCCAACGTCGCCGCGGCCGCTCGCCACGACAGGTACGCCCTGTTGGAGGTCGACTGCGCGGATCCGGACGCCCTGGGGGCGGCCGCGGGAGACGGGGATTTCGACGCCGTCGTGCACCTCGCCGCCAAGGCAGGCGTCCGGCCTTCCATCGCGCAGCCGACCGCCTACGCGCGCGCCAACCTGCTCGGCACGCAGGCGGTGTTGGATTTCGCCCGCGAGCGCGCCATCGAGCGCTTCGTGTTCGGGTCCTCGTCCTCGGTCTACGGCGACAGCGCCAAAGTGCCCTTCTCGGAGGATGATCCGGTCGATCGGCCCATCTCTCCGTACGCCGCGACCAAGCGCGGCGGTGAGCTGATGTGCAGCGCGCACCAGCACCTGCACGGCGGCGGCGTGTTCGCGCTCCGCTACTTCACCGTCTATGGACCGCGCCAGCGGCCCGACCTCGCGATCCGCGCGTTCGCCGAACGCACCTTGCGGGGCGAGCCGATCACGGTGTTCGGAGACGGGACCAGCGAACGCGATTACACGTGGGTCGGCGACATCATCGACGGCACCGTCGCCGCGCTGGACCTCACCGCGAGCGGCCCGGGCTTCGAGATCGTCAACCTGGGCGGCAGCCGCACCACCTCGCTGGAGCGATTGATCGAGCTCATCGGCTCCGCCACCGGTCGCGAGCCGCGGGTGCGCAGGGCGGGCGATCAGCCCGGCGACGTCCGCCGGACGCACGCCGACATCGGCAAGGCCGAGCGCCTGCTCGGCTACCGTCCCTCCACGACCGTGGAGGAAGGCATTCCCCGCATGATCGAGTGGCTAATCGAGCGCTCCCCCGGACGCACGGCGCCGGGCGAAAACTCGTGAGGGTGCTCATCACTGGAGCGGCCGGCTTCCTCGGGTCGCACCTGGTCGACCGGTTCCTGGCGGACGGCCACGAGGTCGTTGGCATGGACAACCTGATCACGGGGAGCCGGCGCAACCTCGCGCACCTGGCCGGCGAGCCCCGGTTCGACTTCGTCGAGCACGACGTCTCGACCTACATCGACCTCGCGACGCCCGTGCGGGGGGTGCTCCATTTCGCGAGTCCGGCGAGTCCCGTCGACTACCTCGAGCTGCCGATCCAGACGCTGAAGGTGGGCAGCCTCGGCACCCACAACACGCTGGGGCTCGCCAAGAAGACGGGCGCTCGGTATCTGCTTGCGTCGACGTCGGAGGTGTACGGGGACCCCGACGTCCATCCCCAGCCCGAAAGCTACTGGGGCAACGTGAACCCGGTGGGCCCGCGCGGCGTCTACGACGAGGCGAAGCGCTTCGGAGAGGCCATGACGATGGCCTACCACAGGACCCACGGGGTCGACACCCGCATCGCCCGGATCTTCAACACCTACGGACCGCGCATGCGCCCCGGCGACGGGCGCGTCGTCTCCAACTTCATCGTCCAGGCCCTGCGTGGGGAGCCGCTTAGCGTCTACGGAGACGGGTCCCAGACGCGTTCGTTCTGCTTCGTGGAGGATGAAGTCGAGGGACTCTATCGGCTGTTCCTGTCCGACGAGCACGACCCGGTCAACCTGGGCAACCCGATCGAGTACTCCATACGCGACCTGGCCGAGAGGGTGAGCGAGATCGTCGGGTCGGGCGAGATCCGCACCCTGCCGCTCCCGGTGGACGACCCCAGGGTGCGCCGGCCGGACATCACGCGCGCCCGCGAATTGCTCGGCTGGGAGCCGGCCGTTTCGCTGGAGGACGGGCTGGCGCGGACGATCCCCTATTTCCGCGACCTCGTCACGGAAGAGGACGCGCGCGCGCGGACCCTCTAGTGTACCGTTGCCGCTGAAGAAGGGGAGTGCGGCCGCGAGCAGGGGGCTTGCGGGGTCAGGCGGGTGAGGCCGCGGGCTCGCCCGCGGACCCGCGGCCCACGCCCCGATACTCGAAGCCGAGATCGCGCATCCGGTCGGGCTCGTAGAGGTTTCGGCCATCCAGGATGAGCGGCTGGCGCATGGCCGCCTTCATCCGCTCGAAATCCGGCCGCCGGTAAGGCTGCCACTCGGTGATGATGAGCAGCGCGTCGGCGCCGTCGAGGGCGTCGTAGTTGCGCTCGCAGTAGGTGACCCGGTCCCCGAGCCTCCGGCGAGCTTCCTCCAGCGCCTGGAAGTCGTGGACGCGCACCTCGGCGCCACGCCCCAGAAGGCCCTCGATCACGACAAGCGAGGGAGCCTCCCGCATGTCGTCCGTGCCGGGCTTGAAGCTCAGGCCCCAGACCGCGACGGAACGGCCCGCCAGGCCCTCTGGAAAGGCCTCGTCCATGGCCTCGAGCAGCAGCCGCTTCTGAGCCTCGTTCACCCCCTCCACGGCGTCCAGGATCACGGGGTCGACGCCGTTCTTGCGCAGCGAAGCCGCGAGCGCCTTCACGTCCTTGGGAAAGCAGCTTCCGCCGTAACCCACGCCCGGGAAGAGAAAGCGGGGGCCGATGCGGTCGTCCGATCCCATCCCCTTGCGCACGTCGGACACATCGGCGCCCACCGCGTCGCACAGCCGCGCGATGGTGTTCATGAAGGAGATGCGCGTGGCCAGCATCGCGTTCGCCGCGTACTTCGTGATTTCCGCCGAGCGCAGATCCATGTACAGGATCGGATTGCCGCTCCGGACGAACGGCTCGTGCAGGTCGGTCAGGACGTCGCGCGCGTGGTCGGAGTCCGTCCCGATGATCACGCGGTCGGGCTTCATGAAGTCGGCGACCGCGCTGCCCTCCTTGAGAAACTCGGGATTGAAGGCGACGTGCACCGGGTGTGGCGAGAGCGCCTCAATCGCGTCCCGCAACCGATCCGAGGTGCCGACGGGGATCGTGCTCTTGGTCACGACCACCTTCTGGCGGTCCATGTTCTGGCCGATGACCCGCGCGACATCGAGCACGTGGCTCACGTCGGCGCTCCCGTCCTCGTCGGGCGGTGTGCCGACCGCGACCACGATCACGTCCCCCTGCCGCACCGCGGCTGCGACATCGGTCGTGAAGCGCAGTCGTCCGTGCTCGAGATTCCGCTGCAGGAGCGCCTCGAGCCCGGGTTCGTAGATCGGCGAGCGGCCCTGCCGCAGCATGTCGATCTTGTTCTCGTCCAGATCGGCGCCTACCACATCGTTGCCGGACTCCGCAAAACAGGTGGCCACCACCAGGCCCACGTAGCCGGTGCCGATGACGGTGATATCCATGCGCGGTAATCGCCTTGTTCAGTCCGTATCGCGGCCGTCCGCGCCCCGGACGGCCCCCCGTAGCGCCGCCACCACGATTTCGACGTGTTCGGCGGGCATCTCGGGGTACATAGGCAAACTCAGTACCGCTCTGGCGGCCTCCTCGCTCACGGGAAAGGCGCCCGGGCCGTGACCCAGTGGCCGGAAGCATTCCTGGAGGTGCAGCGGGACCGGGTAGTAGACGGCTACGCCGATGCCGGCGGAGGCCAGACGTGCCCGCACGCGGTCGCGTCCGGGAACGCGCACGGTGTAGATGTTGAACGCGTCTCCGTGCCCGGCTCCGGCGCCCTCGGCGCCGCCTCGCGTCGCGCCCGTTCGCGGGTCCCGCGAGGGCGCCCCGGGAGGCAGGGCCACATCCGTTCCACGCAAGCCATCGTGATACGACCCGGCCAGCGCGCGCCGGGCGGCGATCCAGCGGTCCACGTGCGGCAGCTTCACGCGCAGGACCGCCGCCTGCAACGCGTCTAGTCTCGAGTTCGTCCCGACGATCTCGTGGTGGTACATCTGCCGGCCGCCGTGAACCCGCAGCTTCGCGACCCGGTCCGCCAGGACGGGGTCGTCGGTGACCACCATGCCTCCATCGCCGAACCCGCCGAGGATCTTGGTCGGGAAGAACGACAGGCATCCGAGGTCGCCCACCGTGCCGGCGCGCGCGCGGCGGCCGGCGACGTCCCCGGTGGCGCCGAAGGACTGCGCCGCGTCCTCGATCAGCACCAGGCGGCGCTCGCGGCACAGCGCGAGGATGGGGTCCATGTCCGCCATGCGCCCGTACAGGTGCACGACGATCACCGCGCGCGTGTCGGGCGTCAGGGCCGCCTCGATCGTCTCCGCGGTGAGGTTCAGGGTGCGCGGATCCACGTCCGCGAACGCCGGTCGCAGCCCCGCGTTCCAGACCGCCCCGGCGGTGGCGAAGAAGGTGAACGCCGGGACCACGACCTCGGCGCCCGGCGGGAGCCCCAGCGCGCGTACGGACAGCAGCAGCGCGTCCGTGCCGCTGGCGCAACCCACCGCGTGCTGGGACCCGAGGTAGTCGGCGACCTCAAATTCCAGCCCCTCCACCTCGGGACCGAGGATGAAACGCTGGTCGCGCACCACGCGCGCGACCGCCGCGTCCAGATCGACCTGCAGCTCCCGGTACTGCGCCGCAAGGTCCAGGAAAGGGACCCTCAATCGAGCTCCAGGTCGGCCTCGTTGAAGTGCTCGCGCCGCTCCGCGGACAGCACTCCGTCCACCGCCCGGATCTGACGCATCACCTTCTTGAGGTGGTCCAGGTTCTGGACCTCCACCACGAAGGATCCCGTCATGCCGCCCTCCACCGCCTTGATTTCGGCGGATTGGATGTTCGTGCCGGTCTCGGTGATGGCCCTCGATATGTCGGACAGGAGTCCGCGCCGGTCATCCCCATCGACTTCGAGCCGCACGAAGAAGCGATCCCCGCTCTCGGCCTTCCATTCGATCTCGACGCGCCGATCGGGATTGCGCGAGAGGTGCAGCACGTTGGGACAGTCGGTCCGGTGGATCGATATGCCTCGACCACGCGTGATGAATCCGATGACCTCGTCCCCGGGAACCGGCTGGCAGCACTGGGAATAGCGCACCATCAGGTTCTCGAGGCCCTGTATGCGGACGCCGCGACCCGACTTCCGGACGCGGTCCACGAGGCGTTCGAACGCGGACGGCGGCCGGCGCGGGGCGGCCTCGACGTCGAACAGCTCGCGCATGATCGCCGCGATGCCCAGCTCCCCTCGGCCCAGCGCGGCCAGGACGTGGTCCCTGGTGGGCAGGGACAGCGCCGCGGCGGCGTTCGCCACGTCGTCGTCGGACGGCTTCGAGCGGCGCGCCCTCTTGAGCTCCCGCTCGAAGATCTCCTTGCCCAGGGAGACCGACGAATCGAACTCCTCCTGCTTGATCCACTGGCGAATCTTCTGGCGCGCGCGGGCGGTCTTCACGAAGCCGAGCCAGTCGCGCGATGGGCGCCGCTTGGCCTCGGTGAGGACCTCCACGGTGTCCCCGTTCCTGAGCTGGCGCGAGAGCGGCGTGATGCGCCCGTTCACGCGCGCGCCGGAGCAGTGGAGGCCCACCTCCGTGTGGACGGCGAAGGCGAAGTCGATCGGCGTCGCGCCCTTGGGCAGCTGCTTGACGTCGCCGCGGGGTGTGAAGACGAAGATCTCGTCCTGGAAGAGGTCGATCCGGAGGAACTCCATGAACTCGTCCGGCTCGCGCGTGTCCTGCTGCCACTCCAGCACCTGCCGGAACCAGGACAGCGTGTCATCGACTTCGTTGCCGCTTCCCCCCTCCTTGTAGCGCCAGTGCGCCGCGATGCCGTATTCCGCGGTGCGGTGCATCTCGGCGGTGCGGATCTGGATCTCGTACAGGCGCCCTCCGGGACCGAACACCGTCGTGTGCAGCGACCGGTACATGTTCGACTTGGGCGTCGCGATATAGTCGTGGAAGCGCTCCTGCAGGGGCGTCCAGCGGTTGTGGATCACGCCCAGCGCGTGATAGCAGTTGGCGACCGTGTCGGTGACCACGCGGATGGCCATGAGGTCGTAGATCTCGTCGTAGGTGGCCTTGCGGACCTGCATCTTCCGGTGGATCGACCACAGGTGCTTCGGCCGCCCGTACACCTCGCACGGGATCCCCGCTTCCTTGAGCTCCTCCTCGAGCGGGATCCGGAAGCGTTTCACGAGGTCCTCGCGTTCGGCGCGTTTCTCCCGGATCTTCCCCACCAGGTCCGCGTAGGCCTCGGGCTCGAGGTGCTTGAAGCAGAGGTCCTCCAGCTCCCATCTCATCTGCGCCATCCCCAGCCTGTGCGCGAGGGGAGCGTAGATCTCCCGGGTCTCGAGCGCGATGCGGCGCCGTCTATCCTCCTTCAGGTGGTCCAGGGTGCGCATGTTGTGCAGGCGGTCGGCGAGTTTGACCAGGATCACACGCGCGTCCTGCGCCATGGAAAGCAGCAGCTTGCGGTAGTTCTCGACCTGCTGCTCGGTGGTCGTCCGGAACTTCACCTTCCCGATCTTGGTGACGCCGTCCACGATCAGCGCCACGTCGTCGCCGAACTCGCGGCGGATCTCCTCCAAGGACGCGCCGGTGTCCTCCACGACGTCGTGGATCAGCGCCGCCGCGATGGTCGACGTATCCAGGTGGAGGTCGGTCAGGATGCGGGCCACCTCCACGAGGTGGACCGTGTACATCTCGCCCGAGGCTCTCTGCTGCTCGCCATGCGAGCGCTCGGCGAACTGGTAGGCGCGCGCGATGAGGTCCACGTCGAGCCTGTCGGCGACCGGCTCGACCGCGTCGCGGAGGCGCGGGGGGAGGAACTCCAGCCCGCCGCCCGGGATGGTGGCGGGCGCGGTA
>DATKCH010000023.1:0-40318 GCA_035513295.1 Longimicrobiales bacterium | reverse complement strand
TGTCGCGGGAGGCCTTCGACGCCGTCGTCGAGGAGGCCGGCGCGCGCGGCCTGCCGGTCGTCGGCCACATTCCGCGCAACTTCGACCCGGCTCACAGCCTCGGCGGCGGGCTCGACCTCGTCGCCCACGCCGAGGAGTTCTTCTTCACGGTGTTCGGCGGGCCGCGCTCCACGAGCGACCTCGACAGGTCCTATCGGCCCGATCGGTCGCTGATCCCCGGGCTCATCGAACTCCTTGTGGGATCCGGCGTCTTCGTGATCCCCAACCTGTCCTTCTCGTACGGCATACAGGTGATGTGGGATGGCATGGAGAACGTCTGGGAGGACCCGGAGTTGGCCTACCTCGCGCCGGCCACGGTGGATCAATGGCGATCCGGGAACATCGACCGCCGCGTCGACCTCGCGAACTTCGTGTTCCGCGATCGGCTGAAGTACGACCTCATGCAGGAGCTGACCCTCCGCTTCCAGGAGGCCGGCGTTCCGATGCTCCTGGGTACGGACGCGGCCGCGCCGACGCTGTTCCCCGGCAGGAGCGCGCACCGCGAGCTGAGGGAGCTCGTGAAGGCCGGACTGACGCACGCGGAGGCGCTCCGGGTCGGCACTCGTAACGCGGGCGACTTCGCGGCTCTGCACCTGCGCGACGAGGAACGCTTCGGCCGGGTCGCTGTCGGCTACCGCGCGGACCTGGTACTGGTCGACGGCGATCCGCTCGACGACGTGCGCAACGCGGCTCGGATCTCGGGCGTGATGGTCAGGGGGCGTTGGCTGGAGCGCGCCGAAATCGACGCGCTCCGGGCGGCGCTGGCCGACGGCTATGCGGGCGGCGGCGCGGGCGAGCTGGTGGACCCCTCCTTCGCCGACGTGCTTGATCGGTGACTGTCCGGCAACTGACGGGAGAGGCTGATGAGAAGGCCCGGGCCACCGTACTACCGCCCGGGGATAGCCCACCCCTCTTCACTCCGTGTCCTCGTACTCCTTCTGCAGCCGCGCCACCACGGCGGGGTCCGCCAGCGTGGTCGTGTCGCCCAGCGCCCGGCCTTCCGCCACGTCCCGCAGCAGCCGCCGCATGATCTTGCCGGAGCGCGTCTTCGGCAGGTCTGCCGCGAACAGGATGTCGCTCGGCTTGGCGATCGCGCCGATCTTCTCGGCCACGTGGCCGCGCAGCTCCTCCATCAGCGCGGGGGTGGTCTCGACGCCATCCTTCACGGTCACGAACGCGGCGATGGCCTGCCCCTTGAGCTCGTCGGCGCGGCCGACGACGGCGGCCTCGGCCACGGATCGGTGGTCCACCAGGGCGCTCTCCACCTCGGCCGTGCCGATGCGGTGGCCGGCCACGTTCAGCACGTCGTCCACGCGCCCCAGGATCCACAGGTAGCCGTCGTCGTCGCGCTTGGCGCCGTCGCCGGGGAAGTAGGTGTCGGGCCACTTCGACCAGTAGGTCTCCCGATAGCGCTCGTCGTCGCCCCAGATGGTGCGCAGCATGCCCGGCCAGGGGCGCGTGATGGCGAGGTAGCCGGCGGACACCTCCTCGCGGTCGTCGTTGAAGATGCTGGCCTCGACGCCCGGGAACGGAACGGTGGCGCTGCCGGGCTTGGTCTCGGTCACGCCGGGGAGCGGGGTGATCATGATCCCGCCGGTCTCCGTCTGCCACCACGTGTCCACGATGGGGCAGGCCTCGCGGCCGATGTGCTCGTGATACCACATCCACGCCTCGGGGTTGATCGGCTCGCCCACGGTACCCAGCAGACGCAGCGAGGACAGGTCGTGGCGCGCGGGCCAGTCATCGCCCCAGCGCATGAACGCGCGGATCGCGGTGGGCGCGGTGTAGAAGACGGAGACGCCGTGCTTCGCGACCAGCTCCCAGAACCGGCCGCGGTCGGGGTGGTCAGGCGCTCCCTCGTACATGAGCGCGGTCGCGCCGTTGGCGAGCGGTCCGTAGACGATGTAGCTGTGACCCGTGACCCAGCCCACGTCCGCGGTGCACCAGTAGACGTCGTCCTCCTTCAGGTCGAAGACGAGCTTGGTGGTCGCGTACGCCTGCGTGAGGTAGCCCCCCGTGGTGTGCACGACGCCCTTGGGCTTCCCGGTCGTGCCCGACGTGTAGAGGATGAACAGCACGTCCTCGGCGTCCATCGGCTCCGCCGGGCAGTCGTCGGAGGCGCCGGCCACGATGTCGTGGTACCACACGTCGCGGCCTTCGACCATCTCCACCGGGGCGTCCACGCCGCGCTTCACGACGACGATGTGCTCGATCGTCGGGGTGTCCTCGCACGCCTTGTCGGCCGCGCCCTTGAGCGGTACGACGGCGCCGCGCCGGTAGCCGCCGTCCGCGGTGATCACGCAGGTGGCCTCGGCGTCCAGGATCCGGTCGCGCAGGCTGTCGGCGCTGAAGCCGCCGAAGACGACCGAGTGGATCGCGCCGATGCGCGCGCACGCTAGCATGCTGATGGCGGCCTCGGGGATCATCGGCAGGTAGATCGCTACCCGGTCCCCCTTGCCCACGCCGAGCGCCTTGAGCGCGTTGGCCAAGCGGCCCACCTCGGCGTGCAGCTCGGCGTAGCTGTAGGTGCGCGTCTCGCCGGGCTCGCCTTCCCAGATCAGCGCGGGCTTGTCGCGGCGCGGCCCGTCCAGGTGCCGGTCCAGGCAGTTGTGCGCGACGTTGAGCCTGCCGCCGTCGAACCAGCGCGCGTGAGGCGGCGTCCACGAGAGCACCGTGTGCCACGGCTCGAACCAGTCCAGCTCCTCCGCCCAGCTCGCCCAGTAGGCCTCCGGGTCGGCGGCCGCGCGCTCGTAGATCGAGTCGTCGCTCACGCGCGCGTCGCGCGCGAAGTCGGGGGGCGGCGGGAAGGTTCGGTTCTCGTGCAGGAGGTCGTCGAGGGCCGCGCGGGACATCCGAATCTCCGTTCGAGGTGGGTGTGAGCCGCGACGCGCGCGGCTGGAGGGATCCCGGGATGCCGAGGACCCCGGCGGCCATGATAGGCGAGGGCGGCGGGATGCGGCAACGAACACCCACGTTCGCGCCCCTTGGCGGGCCGCGCATGTGCCTTCTCCCGCGCCACGCCATCCTTGACGCCGGGCCGATTATTAGGATAGACTAAGTTTCAGTTTCGCCTAAGCGAATTCTCGTGAGGGGAGCCGTGGGTCGTGCAACACACCCGCGCCCCCGCGCCCGGAGCATTTCTGGAGAAGCGCGTGCCGACACCCGCCGTAGAGGACTACCTCAAGGCGATTTACAAGGCGAGCCGCGGCGACGGCGCCGCGAGCACGTCCGCGGTCGCGGACGCGCTCGGCGTCTCCGCGGCGTCGGTGTCGGGGATGCTGCGCCGCCTATCCGAGCGCGGCCTGATCGAGTACGAGCGCTACTACGGCGCGCGCCTCACCGGCGACGGTCGCGCGGCCGCGCTCGACACCATCCGGCGGCACCGGATCCTGGAGTCCTTCCTGGTGGAGGTGCTGGGCTACTCGTGGGACTCCGTGCACGAGGAGGCCGAACGGCTCGAGCACGCCGCCTCCGAGGAGCTCGTCGACCGCATGGCCGCGGCGCTGGGCGACCCCGAGGAGGACCCGCACGGCGCGCCGATCCCGGGCACGGGCGTGGAGTTCCGGGAGCGCGCCTGGCCGGCGCTGGCCGAGCTGGGCGTGGGCGAGCGAGGCGTCGTCCGCCGCGTGCCCGACGAAAGCCCCGAGGCGCTGCGCTACCTGGGCGAACTCGGACTGCGCCCGGGGGCGCGCGTGACCGTCATCGACCGCGCCCCCATGGACGGTCCGATCACGGTTCGCGTGGGCGTAACGGAGCGCGTCCTGGGCAGGGAACTGTGCGGCTTCGTGCGCGTCGAGCGCGCGGGGGCCGGAGCGAGAGGCGAGGTCGAACATGTCTGAGAAGCGCATCTCCCGGCGCAACCTGCTGCGCGCCGGGGCGGTGGGGGCAGCCGGGGTGGCGGTCGGAGGGGCGGCGAAGGCGCTCCAGGACGGCCAACCCACGCCCGAGCAGATACGCGGCGCGGCGCAGCTGCTCGACAGCCACGGTCACGTCGGCAGCAACGACGCGGTCGGCGACATCCGGCCCGGCGGCTTCGACCCGACCGCGTACCTGACCGAGTTCGACTACGGCCGCGTCTCCACGACCGCCGACGGGCGCACCCTGCGCGAGTACGACATGGTCGCGCTCGACCGGGACATCGAGGTCGCGCCAGGCGTCTGGTTCCCCGCGTGGACCTACAACGGCCGTGTGCCGGGCCCGACGATCCGCTGCACCGAGGGCGACCGCCTGCGCGTGAACTTCCGCAACGCCGGCAGCCACCCGCACACGATCCACTTCCACGGCACCCACCCGGCCGCTGCCGACGGCGTGTTCGAGATCGTGGAGCCGGGCGGGACCTACGTCTACGACTTCGATGCCGAGCCGTTCGGCCTGCACCTGTACCACTGCCACGCGATCCCGCTCAGGCGCCACATCCACAAGGGGCTCTACGGGACCTTCATCGTCGACCCGCCGGGCGGACGCGAGCCCGCCAGGGAGCTGGTGATGGTGATGAACGGCTTCGACACCAACTTCGACGGCGAAAACGAGATCTACGCGGTCAACACGGTCGGCTTCCACTACCAGCGCCACCCCATCCAGCTGGCGCTCAACGAGCTGGTGCGCGTCTACCTGGTGAACCTGACCGAGTTCGACCTGATCAACTCGCTCCACCTGCACGGCAACATGTTCCGGCTCTTCCGCACGGGCACCGACCTGGAGCGCTCCGAGCTGACGGACACGGTCACCCTCTGCCAGGGCGAGCGCGCCGTGCTGGAGTTCCGCTACAAGTTCCCGGGCCGGTTCATGTTCCACGCGCACCAGAGCGAGTTCGCCGAGCTCGGGTGGATGGCGATGTTCGACGTGCGCGACGAGGAGCCGGCCATTGTCTGAGGAAGGCGTGGGCGCGGTCGGCACCGGACGGACGCTGGTCGAGCGCGAGGCGCCGGCGGGCGAGCGCGAGGCGCCGGCGGGCGAGCATGCGTTAGCGGACGCGACCGAGGGCGGCCGCGGGTCCCGCGCCGGCGGCGATCCGGCCGTCCCGTCGGGCCCGCCCGCGTGGCTCCTGGGCGTCGGGCCGCTGGTCCTCCTCGCGGGGCTGCTCTTCGCGCTCTTCCGGGTCGGCCCGCTGGGCCTCTTCGACGAGGCCTTCCCGCCGCTCGAGGAGCTGACCGTCGAGCGCATCTGGTTCCCGGAGCCGGGGCAGATGCGGATCGCGGTCGTGAACGGCGGCCCCGAGCCCGTCACCATCGCGCAGATCGCCGTGGACGACGCGGTGTGGAGCCACGAGCTGGACGGCGACCGCACGGTCGGCCGGCTGGGGCGGCGCGTGATCACGCTGCCCTACCCGTGGGTCGAGGGCGAGCCGCACGGCGTCCAGATCATCACCAGCACGGGGATCACCTTCGACGCGTCGGTCGACGTCGCGACGACCGCCCCCGCGATCGGCGCGCGCTACCTGGGCGCGTTCGCGCTCCTGGGCGTGTACGTCGGCGTCCTGCCGGTGCTGCTGGGGCTGCTCTGGCTGCCCTTCCTACGCAGCGTGGAGCGCCGCTGGGTGGACTTCTTCCTGGCGCTCACGGTGGGCCTGCTGTTGTTCCTGGGGGTGGACGCCCTGCTGGAGGCGTTCGAGGTCGCCGGCGGCGTGCCCGGCGCCTTCCAGGGGACCGGGCTGATCCTGATGGGCGCGCTGGGCACCCCCCTCGCCCTGACCGCGCTGGGGCGCTCGCGCCGAAGCGCGGACGGAACCGCGGCGCCCTGGCAGCTCGCGTTCCTCGTCGCCCTCGCGATCGGGCTGCACAACCTGGGCGAGGGGCTCGCGATCGGGTCCGCGTACGCCTCCGGCGCCATCGCCCTGGGGGCGTTCCTGGTGGTCGGATTCCTGGTGCACAACACGACCGAGGGCCTCGCGATCGTGGCCCCCCTGGCGCGCGAACGGACGCCTATCGGCCGGCTGGTCCTGCTGGGCCTGCTCGCGGGAGTGCCGACGATCCTCGGAGCCTGGATCGGCGGTTTCTCGCGCTCCCCCATCGCCACCACGCTGTTCCTGGCGATCGGCGCGGGCGCCGTCGCGCAGGTGGTTCTCGAGCTGGCCCGCTTCTTCGGCAGGCGCGCGCAGCGCGGGCTGACCGCTCCTCTCAACGCCGTCGGGATCCTGCTCGGCATGGCGATCATGTACGCGACCGGACTTCTGGTGACGGGATGAGCGCGGGCCTCCTCCGGGGCGTCGCGTCGCTCTTCCTCGCAGCCTGCGCGGCGCTGGCCACGGTCTCCTGCGACGACCTGATCACCGAGCCGCCCGCCGACGAGGATCTCTTCGACGCGCCTCTGCCCGGCCTCACCGCCGAGGAGCTGGCCGCGTTCGCGCGCGGGGACGCCGAGTTCGGCCGCCGCTTCGCCGCGTCCAGCGGCCTGGGGCCGATCTTCAACAACGTCTCCTGCGCCGACTGTCACAGCGGCGACGGGCGCGGGCGGCCCGACAACATCCTCGTGCGCTTCTCGCTCCCCGGCGACCCGCTCGCGCTGGACGCGGGCGGGCCACAGATCCAGGACAAGGCGATCCCCGGCGCGGTGCCGGAAGTGCTGCCGCCGGGGGCGCTCGTTTCGCGGAGGCTGCCGCCACCGGTGTTCGGCGTGGGCCTGATCGAGGCGATCCCGGCGGAGGCGATCCTGGCCAACGCGGACCCGTTCGACGAGGACGGCGACGGCGTATCCGGCCGCCCCCACCTGGTGACTCCGCCGGCGTTCGTCCCCGGCGACGAGCCCGGCGGGGGCCCGGGGCCGGCGCTGGGCCGGTTCGGCCGCAAGGCGCAGGTATCGAGTCTGCTGGAGCAGGTGGCCGTCGCGTATCACCAGGACATCGGCGTCACCTCCGACTTCCTCCCGGACGAGAACGTCAATCCGCAGGCGGGCCCGGGCCCGCGCGCCGCGGACCTCGTCGCGGACCCGGAGATCCCCGCGTCCACGGTGAACGCCGTGGTCGACTACATCCGGATGCTGGCGCCGCCCGCGCCCGGCGCGATGACCGAGCGGCGGCTGCGCGGACAGACGCTGTTCCTGGAGGTCGGCTGCTCGTCGTGCCACGTGCCCGAGCTCCATACGGGGCCGAGCGCGATTGGAGCGCTCGCGCACCGGCCCGTGCCGCTGTTCTCCGACCTGCTGCTCCACGACATGGGCGAGGCGCTGGCCGACAACAGGCCCGACGGCGAGGCCGACGGCCGCGAGTGGCGGACGGCGCCGCTCTGGGGGCTACGCGTGATGCGCGATTTCCTCGCCGGCGATGGCTTCCTGCTGCACGACGGGCGCGCCGGGACCGTGGCCGACGCGATCGGCTTCCACGGCGGCGAGGCCGCGTCCGCGCGCGCTGCGTTCGACGCGCTGGCGCCGGAAGACCGGGCGGCGCTGCTGGATTTCGTGGAGAGCCGGTGACGCGCGCGCCCGGTGCCGCCGCGCCGAGGCCGACCACGCGACGCGCGTTCATCGCGCGTTCCTGCGGCGCCACGCTCGCGCTCGGGCTGGGCGCCTGCGGCGGCGTCACCGCGCTGCCCGTCACCCCGCGCGACGGCCTGGTCCGCATCGACCTGCGCGACCACCCCGGGCTCATCGGGCCGGGCGGCTGGCTCAAGCTCGCCCCGGCGGGGCTCCCCCACCCCGTCTACGTCCTGTCGCTCGGGGACGGCGCGCACGCGGCTCTGTCTCCCATCTGCACGCACCAGGGATGCACCGTGGACATCGCCGGCAGGCAGCTCGTGTGCCCTTGCCACGGCTCCGTCTACGAGCGCACGGGCGTCGTCGTGCGGGGTCCCGCCGAGCGCGCCCTCACGCGCTACGAGACGCGCCGGGACGGCGACGCGCTCGTGATCCGGATCCCGTGAGCTGCGCCGCCGCGATTCCCCGTCGCGCGCGCGCTCTCGCCGCGCTGGCCGTGCTGGTCCCCGTCGCGCCGGCGCTGCTCGTGCCCGCCGCGCTGGCCGCGCAGGTTCCGGACTCCGCGGTAGACAGGCCCTTCGTGCGCGGGGGCATCTACGACAAGCCTTACCTGGGCTCGATCGCGGGCCGCGCGGCGATCGGCGGCTACGCGGAGGCCCATGCGGTCTGGCTGCGCGAGGACGGGGTCACCGGCGAGGCCGGTTTCATCGCCAAGCGCTTCAACCTCTTCACCGCCGCGCGCGTGAGCGACATCGTGCGTTTCGGCGCGGAGCTGGAGTTCGAGGAGGGGGGCGAGGAGGTCAAGCTCGAGTTCGCCGCGATCGACCTGCTGCTGCACCCCGCGGTCGCGCTGCGCGCTGGCATGATCCTGTCGCCGCTGGGTCGTTTCAACCTCGCCCACGACAGCCCGCTGAACCCGTTCACGGACCGCCCCTTCGTATCCACGGAGCTGCTGGGCGTCGCGCTGTCCGAGCCCGGCCTGGGGGTGTTCGGCCTCGTCCCCCTCGGCGCGGGCCGGGTCAGCTACGAAGTCTACGGCGTCAACGGCTTCCACTCGGGCCTGATCGACGACGCCGAGGAAGGCACCCGCCTGCCGCTCGGCCGCGGCAACTTCGAGGACAACAACGCCTCCCCCGCGCTGGTGGGGCGGCTCGCGTACTCGCCATCGACCGCCGCGGAGGTGGGCTTCAGCGCGCACCACGGCGCCTACAACGTGTTCGACGACGAGGGGCTGGCGATCGATGAGCGGCGCGACGTCACGGTATTCGTGGGCGACTTCGAGATCGCCGTCGCGGGGTTCACCCTGACCGCGGAGGCCGCGACGGTCGACGTGGACATCCCGCCCGGCCTCGTGGGCATCTTCGCGTCCGGCCAGAGGGGCGTCTTCGCGGACCTCGTGCGGCCTTTCGGCCGTGGGTGGTTCCGCACGCTGCCGGCGTCGTACCTCGCGGCCGCGGCGCGCGTGGACGCCGTCGACTTCGACACCGATCGCCCCGGCGACAGCACGTGGCGCGTCACCGCGGGCCTGAACTTCCACCCGACGCCCGAGTCCGCGGTCAAGCTCGATCTCGTGCGCGGCGGCACGCGTGACCGCTTCGAGAACCGCGGCGACCATGCCGGCGTGCAGTTCTCCCTGGCGACCTATTTCTGAGCCTTTCGGCGCAAACAGCTCGGCGCGCCGAGGCGCCCGGACCCCCGCCGCGCCGCCGGGGTAGCAGCGCCCCGATTCGGTTGTCGGCGGCGCGCACCTTGGGTATTCTTCGTCCTCTGATGGCGCGGCGCCGGCTCTCCCCGCTCAGGGTCGTGTCGCGCGTCGCGGGGGGCGGACAAGGGAGTTTTCGATGGCCAGGAAACTGACGAAAAAGCAGATCGAACACCTGGAGGAGCGGCTCCTGCGCGAGCGCGAGCGCGCGCTCCGCTCCCTCGGGCAGTTCGAAGAGGTCGCGAAGCAGTCGGCCGAGCAGGCGGACAGCGACCTCTACTCGTACTCCGACCATATCGCCGACCTGGGGACCGACGCGATGGAGCGCGAAAAGATGCTGCTCTTCGCCAGCAAGGAGGGGCGCTACCTCTATCGGGTCGAGGAGGCGTTGCGCCGGCTCTACAAGGAACCGGCGAAGTTCGGGCAGTGCCACAACTGCGGAAGCCTGCTGGACTTCGAGCGACTGGACGCGCTGCCCCACGCGCGTTACTGCATCGACTGCAAGCGGCGCGAGGAAGCCGACGCCGCTTGAAGCCTGCGCCGCCCGCGGCACACCCCGCGGCACACACGCGAAAAGGCGCCGGGCGGGCGCCTTTTTCGTGCGTTGGATCCTGACCTCTGACGGCTAGCGGCCCGCCAGGATGTCCGGCAGCTGCGCGGCGAACGCCGAGCGGGCCAGCACCCTGCCGGCTCCCGCCGCGCGCGCGGCCTGGATGATCTCGGTCGCGACATGGGGGGCGAACGCGATCACCTCGACCGCGGGGAAGCGCTCTCTCACCTCCGCGATCGCGTCCACGCCGTCGCGCGCGGCGGCGAGATCGACGAGGACGAGCGTGCGCCGGCCAGGCCGCCCCTCGAGCTCGCTCAGAACTCGCGCGGCGCTCCGAACCACCTCGACGCGCACGCCCAGGCCGCGCCCGGCTCCTCTGATCTTGGAGGCGAACAGCAGGTCCGGACACAGGGCCACGACATCGACCGCGGAAGGGTCGGCTTTTCTGTGGTCCAACTCGTTGTCAGTCAACCGTTTGTAGCCATATTTGTATGGAGAATTACTATTGACGCGACGGGTCGGTTTCTCTAGGTTTGACCGGTACCGGTGCGATTCTACGCCGCGCGATCAATCCAACCGGAATCCAGCGACTCGGACAAGATGCCCGTCACACGCCACGAAACGGACGCCGCCCTGCGCGAGGCACTCGACGCGAGCGGCCAGAGGTACACGGAGCAGCGCGCCGCCGTGTACCGCTTCCTCGCCGGGACGGAGACGCATCCGACGGCCGATGACGTTTTCCTGGCCGTGCGCTCGGAGATCCCCGACATCTCGCTCGCGACGGTCTACAAGTCACTCGAGACACTCGTCGGTTGCGGGCTCGCCAGCAAGCTGACGTACGGCGACGGCTCCGCCCGCTACGACGGGCGCACAGACCCGCATCACCACGCGCGCTGCCTGAGGTGCGGGTCGGTGCGCGACATCCCGGGCCACCTCGAGCCGGACGCCGTGGAGCCGCTGCGGCCGGTCGAGGGGTTCCAGGTGCACGGGTACCGTCTGGAGCTCGTGGGCGTGTGCGCGCGCTGCGGGGCCTGACCCCGGACCTGGCGGCGTCTACCCCACCACCGCGAGCCGGTCGCAGTACCACTCCATCCACGCATTCGAGGCTCCCAGCAGGCGCGCCGTCCCGACGATTCGCTTCACCTCCCCGCGCGTGATTTTCGTCTCGGCGTCGAAAACCGCGGGGTTCGCGCGGCTGATCGCCAGCGTGCGCACGGCGAACAGGAGCGGCAGGAGGCAGAACAGCCGTATGCCGTGGTGCCGCCGCGGGATCGACCGAACGTATCCCCGAGCGACGTCGAGATGCCGCTCGGCCTTGCGGACCAGCGCGTCGAGCGCGGCCAGCGCGGCGTCGCGGTTCTCCGGCCGAAACAGCGCCGACGCGCCCCCCCTGAAATCTCCCAGGAACGAGCGTGGCACGTACACCCATCCGCGATCCCGATCGGAGTGCAGCCCGCGGATTACGTTGACCGTCTGGAGGGCGAGCCCGAACTCGCGCGCGGGCTCCATCATCTCCAGGCGCCTCGGGCCGAGCGTGGCCGGCTCGCGGTAGGCGAACAGGTCGGTCAGGAGATACCCTACGCGCCCCGCGACCTCGTGCATGTAGTCGTCGAGGTCCGCTTCCGTCGCGAAGTCCGGTCCGCGTTCGACCCACCGGGCCATGCCCAGGGTCGATTCCCGCACGTATCCGGTCACGATGTCGCGCGCGCGCGGGCCGAGCTCTTCGAGACCGGCCAGCACGGCCCGCGCGTGCCGCGCCACCATGGCGTCCGGCGTCGGGTCCCGGGCGGCGTCGAGCCGCGGCAGCACCTCCCCCCGGGGCGTCGTCCCGGCCAGCACGCCCTCCCACGACTTCAGCAGCCCGCTCTTCGTTTCGGCATCCATCTCCTCGTTGTCCTCGAGGTAGTCCGAAACGCGCAGTAGCAGGTACGCGATGCGCACTTCGGCGCGCAGCGGGTCGGGTAGCAGCTCGATCCCGATGGCGAAGGTTCGGCTGGCCTCGCGCAGGAGCTCGGAGAGCGTCGGCATGGTGGCAACGTGGCCGAACCCGAGCCGGAGGTCAACGTGCCCCGGAGCACGGGATCGAACACGCCCGGACCGGGACCTCGGCGCGCTTGCGCCGGCAGGGCGCGGGCGCGGCACGGACGCCATTACCCCCCCCGCGCCAGCGAAAATTTGCGTGATGTGTCCGATTGCCTTCACAGATCGTCACTCGATACACGGCATCGAGACGCGGAAGCGCCGATTCGAGCGATTTGTACAGAAAATCGTTGACGTCGCGCCCGGTGGCCGATAGCTTGCGGGCTTCCAGGAAACCCACCCCTCCCAGGAGTCGAACACGTCATGAGCGGATCCGGCACCGCGACCAGGTCGCGAACGGCGGGACACGGCGAGGCCGTCTACGCAGACATGGTCCCCGGACACAAGCTGCCCTCGCGCGGGAAGCAGGTCTTCGTCCCCCGCACGACGGGCGCGTCGCGCACCGACCTGTTGGAGCTGATGGGAGCCAATTCCGTCCGGTTCCTGCGCCTCCAGTTCACGGACATCATGGGCGTCATCAAGAACGTCGAGGTGCCGGAAAGCCAGTTCGAGAAGGCGCTGGACGGCGACATCATGATGGACGGGTCCTCCATCGAGGGCTTCGTGCGGATCGAGGAGTCGGACATGCTCCTGAAGCCCGACTTCGAAACGTTCGCGGTGGTTCCCTGGGGCGACCCCGACAACCGCGTGGCGCGCCTGATCTGCGACGTCTACACGGCGGACGAGGAGCCCTTCCCGGGTGATCCCCGCCACGTGTTGCGTCGCCAGGTGGGCGCGGCCGCGGAGCTGGGTTACGCGATGAAGGCGGGCTGCGAAGCCGAGTTCTTCCTCTTCCAGCGCGCCGCGGACGGCCGCCCGACGACGGTGACGCACGACTCGGGCGGGTATTTCGACCTGACGCCGGTGGACCTGGGCGAGATCGCCCGGCGAGACATCGTCAACACGCTGGAGGCCATGGGCTTCGAGGTCGAGGCCGCGCACCACGAGGTGGCGCCGGGCCAGCACGAGGTGGACTTCCGTTACGAAGACGCGATGATCACCGCCGACCAGCTCGCCACGTTCAAGTGGGTCGTCAGGAACGTCGCGCTCCAGCACGGGCTCCACGCCACGTTCATGCCCAAGCCCATCTTCGGGCAGAACGGCTCGGGGATGCACACCCACCAGTCGCTCTTCAGGGACGGAGTCAACGCCTTCTACGACGGGGAGGACGAGGACGGGCTGTCGGCGGTCATGCGGTCGTACGTGGCCGGCGTCCTGGAGCACGCGCAGGGTCTGGTGGCGGTCACCAACCCGCTCGTGAACAGTTACAAGCGGCTCGTTCCCGGATACGAAGCGCCCGTCAACGTGGCCTGGTCGCACCGCAACCGCTCCCCGATGGTGCGCATCCCCGCCCGCCGCGGCGCGGGCACGCGCATGGAGCTGCGCATGCCGGACCCCGCGGCAAACCCCTATCTGGCGCTGGCCGTGCAACTGGGCGCGGGCTTGGACGGCGTGCGCCGCGAGCTCACCCCACCCGACCCGGTCGACAAGAACATCTTCGCGCTCACCGTGCGCGAGCGGCGGCGCTACAAGATTCGCCAGCTGCCGCGTTCCCTCGGGGAGGCGATCGAGCACCTGAAGAAGGACGACATCATGAAGGACGTGCTCGGCGACCACGTGTTCGAGCACTTCGTCGCGGCGAAGGAGCAGGAGTGGGAGGACTACATCAGCCAGGTGCACCAGTGGGAGATCGAGCGGTACCTGACCTACTGAGGCGCGTCAGGCGGGGGGCCGCGGGGCGTCGGGCGACGGCCGCGGCTCCTCCACCGGCTGCCTGGGAAACTCCACAATGACGCAGTGACCCGCGTGCCCCGTCTGCCGCGTCACCGTCCCGCCCAGCTCGTCGCGTAGCAGCGCGTCCACGAGTGCCAGGCCGCTGCCCGGATCGCGCTCGCTCTCCGCCTCCTCATCGTAGCCCTCGCCTCCGTCGCAGACGGTGGCCAGGACGCGGCCCTTCCGCTCCCTCAGCCGCAGCGTCACCCGCGGCGCGCCGCCCAGGGTCGCCGCGCCGTAGCGCATCGCGTTCTCCACGAGCTCGTTGAGGACCATGGCCAGCGCGAACCCCTGGCGCTCGGACAGCGGCTCGAGGTCCTCGCCGTCGAAGCTCACCTCGACCTCGCCGTGAGACGCACCCCGCAAGCGCAGAAGCAGCCGCTCGGCGACCTCGACGATGGGCACGCCGCGGTACGACTGGTTGCGCAGGGACTCGTACACGACCAGGAAGGATCGCAGGCGGGTCTCCAGCCGGTGTAGGGCCTCATCGACGGGGCGGGCGGGCTGGCGGGCTCGCTCCAGGCTCACGAGCCCGAGGATGACCGACAGGTTGTTGCGCACGCGGTGATCGATCTCGCGCAGCAACAGCGAGCGCTCCTCGGCGTCCTGCAGCGCCTGCTGGTAGAGCTCGTAGTTCTGGTCGGCGAGGTCCGCGAGGCGCTCGCTGGCCTTCTGAAGCTCGCGCTCGGCCTGGTAGATGCGGAGACGAGTGCGGACGCGCGCGACGAGCTCCGCGACGCCGAATGGCTTGGCGACGTAGTCGTCGGCGCCGGCCGCGAACGTGCGCACGACATCCTCGGACCCCGTGCGGGCCGTGACCATGACCACCGGGAAGAGCGGGCCCAGTCGCCTCTTGATCTCCCGGCAGACCTCCCAGCCGTCTATGCCGGGAAGCATCGCATCGAGGATGACCAGGTCCACCCCGTCGAGGAGGTCGAGGGCCTCTTCTGCGCGCCCGGCGGTCGCGACCTCGAAGCCCTGTGACTCCAGCACGTCCGCCATGAAATCGCGCGCCGCTGGTTCGTCGTCGACCACCAGGATGGAGGACGAGGCGCGCTGGTCACCCACCGGGGCAGGCGCCACCTTGGATACGTCGCCCAACCTGATTTACGCGTCTCCCGGCGAACCGGAGATCCTCTCCAGGACCCGCCCCGTCATTGCGTGTCCTGGAGCAGCGGTGCGGCCAGCACGATCTTGCGCGCGAGATCGACCATGGGGGTGTTTTTGTCCTGGCTGGCGCGCTGCAGGAAGCGGTACGCGTCGCTCTCGCTGAGTCCGCGGCTCTTCATGAGCAGCCCCTTGGCGCGTTCGATGATCTTTCTCTCATCCAGCTTCTGCTGTAGCGAGTCACGCTCCGACCGCGTGCGCTCCCACTCGGCGAACCGTTTTCGCGCTATGGCAATAGCGGGCGCCAGATCGCTGGAGTCCACCGGCTTCACGAGGTAGTGGAAGATCGGCGCGCTGGCGGCTTCCTGTACCGTCCGTTCATCGCTGTACGCGGACAGGATGACCATCGGAATCGGTCGCTCCTGGAAGATCTTCTTGGCCGCGTCCGGTCCGGCCATCCCGGGCATGCGGATGTCCAGAAAGGCTATGTCCGGCTTGGTTTCCCGGGCCTTCTCGACCGCTTCCTCGCCGTCCTTGGCGGCGGCGACGACGTCGTGCCCCAGGCTCTTGAGCTGACTGCTCAGGGCCAGGTTGTGAAGGGCCTCATCGTCGGCAATGAGAACCCGCAGCGAATCTGCCATCGGTATCTCCCATGACGCCTTCGCGCCGCTCGGTTGTAACCGGGGTATCAGATGCAGGACCGGTGCCACGCGCGCCCCGTCGAGCACGTGAACACGCGCGTGGCGGCGCCTATGGCCCGGGTTCGGGCTCGAGGGGGCTTTCGGACGGTTCGACCCCTTCCAGGGTCACGGTGGCCGCGGCCATGTCGCCAGCGTGCGTGATCGCCAGGTGCACGCGCTGGACGCCGCGCTCGCGGGCGTGCCGCGCCGCCGCGCCGTGCAGGATCAGGAGTGGTCGTCCGTTCTCTCTGCGGGCCACTTCGACGTCGCGCCAGCCTCCGTGGCGGCCGACGCCGGTCCCGATCGCCTTGTAGTAGGCTTCCTTGGCCGCGACGCGAGCCGCCAGCGATGGCCCCGCCGCGGCCTGGGCGAGACAGTGGCCCAGCTCGCGGGGCGTGAGCAACCGCTCGAGGCCGCGCATACCGCGGCGCTCGCGCAGGAGTTGCACGCGCGGTACGGATACGAGATCGATGCCGATGCCCAGGATCATCCTGGAAAGGTAAGCCGGTCCCGCGCCGGGGGGGAACGCTGGCTGGTCTGCGTCTTGCTCCCCAGTATGGGGGAGAACGAACGCCGGAAAGGGTCCATGAGGATGCGCAGAATCAGGATGGCGGTGTCCACAAGCATCGCCGCCGCGGCGATTTACGCCGGGGGGGCGGCCGCATCAGCGCATCCGGCGGAGGCGGAATCCGGCTCCGACTCGACGCAGATCGCCGCGTCGGAGGCCGCGCTCCGGAACTTTCGTGCGGAATTGCTCGCAATCGTTGCGCGTGGCGGCGGGAGCACGGACCGCTGGGGAGTGCTGGTAGTGTCGCTCGACCGCGGCGACACGTTGTTTGCGCTCAACGAATACGAATCCTTCGTTCCCGCATCGAACCTCAAGCTCTTCACGACGGCGGCCGCCCTGCAGTCGCTCGGCCCGGACTTCCGGTTCGGGACCTACCTGCTGGCCGATGGGCCGATCCGCGACGGACGCCTCGACGGCGATCTCGTCCTCTACGGCACGGGGGATCCCACGTTGTCGGAGCGTTTTCACGACAGCGCCAACGAGGTCTGGCTGTCGTTCGCGGACTCGCTGGCGCGCAGGGGCGTGACCGAGGTCACCGGCGGCCTGGTCGCGGACGCGAGTTATTTCGGGCCGGTCGGGTTGTCCCTCGGCTGGCAGGACAGCTACCGCTCGGACGCCTACGCGGCGCTCCCCGGGGCGCTTTCGTTCAACGACAATGCGGTGTCGCTGCGCATCCTGCCCGGAGAAGCCGCCGGTCACCGGCCGCGCATCGAGTTCTTCCCCGCCGGCGGACGGGGCATCGCCCTGGTCAACACGGCGCGGACCGTCGCCGGCGGCCGGACGCGCCTGGTCATTCGCCGCGCCGCCTACGACGGGCCGATCATGGTTTCGGGCCAGATCGCGGCCGGAAACCGGGACGTGTGGCGGCAGGTGGCGGTGGCGAGCCCGGCGCGCTACTCCGCCGCGACGCTTCGTGACGCCCTCGCGGAGCGCGGGATCCGCGTCCTGGGTGGCATCCAGGTGGTCGATAAAGCGGACGCCTCACCCCTCACGGGCCGGGCCGGCCGCGCCCCGGGGTTGGACTCGCAGCGCACGACGCTGCTCGCCGCGCACCGGTCGCCGCCGCTGCTCGAGGTGCTGAACGTCGTGAATCAACGCAGCCACAACCTCTACGCCGAGCAGGTGCTGCGCACGCTCGGCCGCGTCGAGACCGGGGTGGGCACGCTGGAGGCCGGCACGCGGGCGGCGGTCGCGCAGCTCGCGAACGCCGGCGTCGAGCTCTCGGGGCTGCGCATGCGCGACGGCTCCGGTCTGTCCGCCGACAACCGCGTGGAGCCCGCCACGATCGTCTCGCTGCTGGCGGCGATGGCCGGGACGCCGAGCGGCCAGGCGTTCCTGGGCACGCTGCCGGAGGCCGGAAATACGCGCGGGCTGCGCCGCATGGCGAAGACCTCCGCGCAGGGTCGCCTGTGGGCCAAGACCGGGACGATCGAACGGGTGTCGGCGCTTTCGGGCTACGTCCGGGCGGCCAACGGAGAGTTGCTGGGATTCAGCATCGTGGCCAACGGCGTACCCTCCACGTGGACCGCCAAGCGCGTGGAGGACGCGCTCGGAGCGCGCCTGGCGAGCTTCCGGCGGGCTCCGGCGGGCGAGATCCTGCTTGCGGACGCGGGGGCCGCCGCCGGGCAGAACGGCGCGGGGAGTAGCGGGCCGACGGGCGCGACCGCGGGAGGAAGCGACGGCGCCTACACGATCCGGAAGGGCGACACGCTCGAGGGAATCGCGCGCTCCCACGGCGTGACGGTAAGCGACCTGCGGCGGGTCAATCCCGGCGTCAGGGACCGCAGGTTGATGCCCGGCGAGGAGCTGGCGCTGCCGTAGGGGAGCCAGATTTCGGCGGCGCGGCGGTCGCCGACAGGACAGGCTATTCGGCCAGGACCCTCCGCGCGGCCACCAGGCGGGTCGCAAGCCTCCGTTCCAGCTCCGTGCTCCCTCTCAGATCGTCAACCGCCACCTCTCCGTTCGCGAGCGCGCTGTGGATCACCGCGCCGTCGCCCGTCGCCAGCGCCACGTGCGTGATCTCCTTTCCGTCGTCCGCGAAGAACGCGAGGTCCCCCTGGAGGAACCCCGCGGGATCCGTCTCTATCCCGGTCCCCACGCGCGCTTGCAGGTCCGCATCCCGGGGCAGCGCGATGCCGTGCATCCACATCACGGACTGCACCAGGCCCGAGCAGTCCACGCCAGCCTGGGTGACGCCGCCCCACAGATAGGGAACGCCAAGCCATTCGCGCGCGCTGCGGACCACGCTGTCGCCGCGCGCCGGAAAGCGGTCCGCGCGCCGGGCCAGCGGCACGAGCTCTCCGGAGCCCAGCACCCCCCGACGCCCGTCCGGCAGGCGGATCGAGCGCGGCTGGTCGCGGATGACCCTGGCCCCCCAGGGGAGCCGGGCAATGGTCCGGCCCGCCTCGTCGTGGAGCTCTGCGTCCAGTGACACCAGCGACTCGCCGGCAGAGCCCGTCTCCCACTCACACGCCCAGTCCTCCTCTCCGACCTCCAGATAGCCCGGGTGCATCCAGCCGATGTAGGCGTCCTCGCCGCGCACGCGCAGCCATCCGTCGCGCATCGTGAGGATGTCCACCCGCGCTCCCAGCACGTACTGGCTCACCTGCGTCGACGTCACCTCGGGCGCCGCGTGGACGGGGCCGTAGGGCGAGGACACGAGGGCCCAGCGCCGGCCGCTGAGCATGGGATCGGGCAGGCGCACGACCTCATCGCGCAGCGGCACTCCCCGTTCCGCCGCGAGCCTCAGCAGGTGCGCGATTCCCTCCCCGGCGGTCGTGCAGCCGACGAGCGCCTCGCCCTGGACGCTGACCTCGAAGACGGATGTCCGCGAATCGGGAGCGTATTCGCGGCCCACTTCCTCCAGCAGCCGGGCGAGGTCGCTCACGGGGACGCGGTGCGGTCGAGGAGGCTGGCGACGCGGCGGCGCAGCTCGGCGGCGCTCATCGTCCGGATCGTGCGCTCGGCGGACGCGCGCGTCTGCCAGCGCACCTCGCCCATGGGCAGGACCGCGCCGTCCTCGGACTCGAACACCAGGTACCAGCGACCGTGGTGGCGCGGGGTTTTCTCTTCGCGCACCGTCGCCGTCCAGGCGGCGCCGGAGGCGTCTTCGAACGTCCTCATGCTCGCTTTCCTCAAGGGGGATCCGCACGGGCTGTCCGCGCGCGTCCGGTCCTGCCAGTTTCCGCGCCGACGCGGACGGCCGCAACCGGTGGCGGACCCCAGGCAGGAGTGGAGGCATGCGGCTCCCCACGACGCACCTGCGTTCTCCCGAGGCGGGGCTCGTCCTGACCGCGGTGATCTGGGCGGTCAACTTCTCGGTGTCGAAATCGGCGCTCGAGACCGTTCCGCCGCTGGCCTTCAACGCGCTGCGCTACCCGCTGGCTGGCGCGGCGGCCGCGGTCTTCCTGAGCGCCCTCGGCGCGCGGCGGCGGCCCGAAGGCAAGGACGTCGCGGCGGTGATCGGGCTGGGCGTGCTCGGCAACGTCGCCTACCAGCTGCTCTTCATCGAGGGGCTGGACCGGACCCTGGCCGCGCATTCGGGCGTGCTCATGGCGACCGCCCCGGTATGGACGGCCGCCCTGGCCGTGCCGCTCGCCGGCGAGCGCGTGGACGCCCGCGCCTGGGGAGGGATCTTCCTGACCCTCGCGGGGGTGAGCCTCGTGGTGTTGGCGGGCGCGGCCGGCGGGGTGGGCGGCGAAACGCTCACCGGCGACCTGCTCACGCTCGGCGCGGCGTTCACCTGGGGGCTCTACACCGTGCTCTCCATCCCGCTCGTGCGTCGCTACGGCGCCCTGCCAGTGACAGTGTGGACCATGTGGGTCGGCGCGATCGTCCTGCCGTGGTTCGGCCTGGGCGAGCTTCGCCGGATCGGCGTCGCGAGCATCGGTCCGGCGGCGTGGGCGGCGATCGCGTACGCCGGGATCCTCAGCATCGCCGTCGCCTACGTGCTCTGGTACCGCGGCGTGCGCGCGCTCGGCGGCGCCCGCACCGCGGCGTACGGCAACCTCGTGCCGGTCATGGCCATCGCGGTCGCGTGGGTCTGGTTGGGCGAGCGTCCCGCGCCCGTGCAGCTCCTGGGCGCGGGGCTGACCGTCCTCGGGGTCGCGCTGGCGCGCAGGCGACCCGGAGCCGCCCCGGTCGCTACCGGAGCCTGAGCACCGAAATGGCGGGCAACGAACCCGCTTCGAAGGGCTCGCCCTCGTCGCCCGTCAGGCGCATGCGCAACTCCTGCGAGCCCGAGCCGGCGTCGAAGCGCACGTATCTGCCCGCCGACGACGGCAATTCGCCGGTCAGGATGAAGTCCGAGAACGCGAATTCGAACGGCGACAGCGGATACGACAGTCCGAGCGCCTGGAAGTCCGCGCGCAGGTTCATGTTGGGGTACGAATCGCGCGGGTCGGTGGGGCCGGACGGGAGCTCGGGGGCGTTGTCGGCGTAGTTCGCCGCCAGCCAGCCCGACAGCAGCCGCGACCAGGTGTCCCCGGTGGTCGAGGTCACGTTGGCGACGCCGGTGGCGGTCGTGCGCGTCAGGTTGCCCAGCACCGTGGCTCCGCCGAAGTGGCCGCGCAGGTACTGAACGAACATCCACCCGGCGCCGCGCTCGGCCAGCGTTCCGTCCCCGAAGGCGACCACCAGCCGGACGTCCTCCGGGTCCCGAAGGTAGCGGAGCGCGCGCGCCAGGTTCGCGCTTTCGTAGTCGAAGGCGCGGTCGACGTTCCCGCGCGAGCGGAACACGTCGGCCACCAGGGACTCGGCCACGTGCGCGAGTCCCTCCGACAGCCACAGGGCCTCCGATCCACCGCCACGAATGAGTCGGCGCTGGTTGAAGTGGATCATGTGCTGGAACTCGTGCGCCAGGACGGGCGGCACGACTTCGAGAATGCGCTCGCGAGAGCGCGCGTCGCCGAACTGGCCCGTCGGGTCCGGCACGACCGAGTAGAAGATCTCCGCCTCGTTGCTGCCCGCGAAGCTGGTCAGGTCGAGCCCGAAGAAGAACCCGGCCACGAATCCGTCCGAATTGGGCGGAGTGAGCTGGTTCACGACCGGCGTGAACAGGATGATGACACGGCCGTTGCCGTCGATGTCGGACGGCGCCCCGAACACGTCCACGTCGGTGTCGTAGATCGGGTCGTCGAACTCCGCCGCGAACGCCGCGTAGTCGGCGGCGCTGAACCCGCCCGCGGGCGCGTTCAGGTCCTCGTAGATGAGCGCCCGGGTGCTGGTGAACACGACCTCCGCGGTCACCGTCGTGAAACCGTCGCCGTCGAAAACCTGGAAGTCGTCCGCGGCCCCCGGCGCGGGAAGCACGGACGCCGCGGCGCCCTGCGGCAGCGCGGGCCGAGCGGCCGGAGCAGCGCCCCGGGTCAGGGTGTGCTCGAGCGCCCGCAAGCGCCGCTCGAACCGATCCTGCGCGGGCTCGTCCTCCGCCGCGGCGATGGCGCGCGACGCCGCAACCAGCGTGAAGGGCGCGGTCAGGGTCGTCGGAGGCGCCTCCAGCTGGCCCGCGAGACGGAAGGCCATGGCGTCGAGCGGGTCTATGTCCTGGTTCTGGACCACGACGAGGAACTCCTCGCCGCCGTCCCCGGGCAGCGCGAGACAGTCGAGCGCCGCCGCCGAGGTCAACAGGCGCGATTCGCCCAGCGCCAGCTGGAGCGCCGCCTGCGGATCGCCCGTGATCGAGGCGGACAGCGCGTTGCTCACCAGCGGGCCCAGGCGCGCCGTGACGTCGACCGTCGCGGTGGCCATGCACGGCGGTACGATCACGACCAGCTGCGTGGGCGTCGCCGACTGCACGAGCGCGCGGCTCGGCCCGAAGAACACCGCGTTGTCCTCGGCGCGGTCGCTGAATCCGGTCCCCGCGATGGTCACGGTCTCGCCGGACGCCGCCGCCGACGGGCTGAGCGACGTCAGCACGGGCGCGGAGGAGAACGCGCGTACGGTGATCGTGGCGTCATCCATGGCGCCCGCGGTGGAAGCCCGCACGACGTAGTCTCCGGCCTGCGTTCCGACCTCGAGCAGCGTGCTCGCGACGCCCAGGGAATCGGAGGTTGACGTCGCGGGGATGGCACGGGCCCCGCCTCCCTCCACCACCGTCCAGGTAACCGTGGCGTCCTCGACCGGCTCGCCGTCGCCGGCGTCGGTGACGCGCACCGCGAGGGGTTTGGGGGCGATCTGGCCGGTCGCCGCGACCTGGTCGCCGGACACGACGGTCAACGCCAGGACCGGGTCCTCCGGGTCCATTCCGTCGTCCGACGAGCACGCCGCCATCAGCCCCGCCGCCGCGACGCCGAGGAAAAGGCTCGGCCGCGCGGATGCCCGCGCTCGCTTCGCGTGACAACCCATCATCGAATCTCCTGCAGATCTAGGACGGGTGCGCCGGTCAGCGGGGACCGAGGCGTTCGCACGCGCCCCACCACCTCGAGGCGGTCGAGCGGCTCCAACCTCTCCACCCGCGCGAGCAGCTCGGGCGGTACCGCGAGATACACGATCGGACGGCCTTCCCCCGGCCCTCTCGCGAGCAGGAACGGCTCGCCCTCGTAGAACTCGGTCCGGATGCGCTCAGCCCGCTCCAGCGAGATGAACTGCACGGGCCAGGCGAGCCGCCTACCCTGGTAGCGCTCGGGGTGCTCCCCGAGTTCCATCACGGTCACCCCCGTGAGCGGCGCCTCGGCCTCGGCCGCGGTGGTGTCGGCGACCGGAATCCACCCCTCGGCGCGGACGCGAGCCCACCCGCCGCGGCGCTCCAGGACCTCCACCGAGACGCCGCCGCGCAGGGTCGCGACCTCGGTGGAATCCGGCTGGACGCGCATGACGACGCCGTCCCCGGGAATCGCGAGGCGAGCGGGCGCGCGTCCGGCGCCGGGCTCCTCCGGCGGCGCCTCGTTCGACGGCGACGCGTCCCGTGGCGACGCCGCCGCGGGCGGGGGCCGCGCGTCTCGCAGCGAGGGAGCCCACATCCACGCCCGCCGGCGCACGCGCACCCAGCGCCCTCGGCGCTGGGTCTCCTCCAGCACGGTTCCCCTGGCCAGTCGGGCCAGGATCCTCCCGTTCGGCTCGGCGCGGAGGTTCTCGCCGCCGGCGGCGTCCACCTGAAGCGACCCCGCCCCCGTGGGGCCGACCGAAAGCGCCCAGATCCACCCCTCCAGGTCGACCTGGCGCCAGCGGCCCTCGCTCGCGACGACGGCGACGCGCGTGTCGCCGCTTACGACGCCGATTATCTCGCCCGAAGGGGCGGCGCGGAGGTTCTCACCCGCCGGCTGGACCACCGTCTGGGCGGCGCCTTCCCGGGGCGCGGGCGAGGACGCGATCAAGCCGGCCAGCAACCACCGGCCCCCGGCGTGGACGCGGCGGGAGACGCGCGCGGGCCGCGCCCGCGCAAACGCCCGGAGCGCCGAAAGGACGGGCCCGAACGTCGGGGTGGGCGGCCGCGGCGCCCGCGGATGCGATCGAGCTGTAATGGCCTCCTCCTCACGACGCGCCGGCGCGCGTTCGGCGCGCACGCCGGTCCGATCCCCACCCCTCACGGGAAAGCTACGAATCTCCCGGAGAGCGTGTCAACGCGCGCGCGGCGCGCGCGCGACCGCAGCGAAGCGCGCGGCTTGCGCCCCATGTCACGTTGCGTGATCCTTGTGCTCCAGCGCGGCCCCCGGCGGCCGGCTTCGCCGACAACAAGAGCGTCTCCGACCCCCACCGATGCGTCCAACCGCGATGGCATGCGCCGCGACCTTCGTGGCTTCGTTGGCCGTCCCGGCCGCGGCCCGCGCCCAGTCCATCTCGTCTCCCTTCCGGTTCGTGGACGAGCGGCACGCGGCGCAGGCTTTCTACGGCTACGCCCAGGCGGACCGGGGCACCGCGGGGCTCGCCTCGGAGGCGGGCACGCTGTACGGAGGGCGCTACACTTTTCGGGTGGCGGGGCCGCTCAACCTGGTCGGCGAGGCCGCCCACTTCCCGTCCACCCGGACCGTGCTGTCCCTCACCGAGGACGACGAGCCCGTCCGGGAGGAAGTCGGCGAAGGCGAGTTCGACCTGCTCCTGATGAACGTCGGACTGCGCTTCGACTTCACGGGACCGCGCACCTATCACCGCCTGATGCCCTACCTGCTCGTTGTGGGGGGCGGCGCGCTGGAGCTGTCCGACGCGCCGGCCGTGGAGGCGGACATCCCGGCGGAGCACCGGCTCGACTTCGGTACCAGCTTCGCGGGGGCCTTCGCGCTCGGAGCGGACCTGTTCTTGGGCAGCCGCTTCTCCTTCGGGGTCGAGGCGCGCCAAGCGTTCTGGAAGGTCGAGACCCCGGAGCCGTTCATCCTCGCCGACACGGATCTGCCCCAGGACGAGTGGGTCGGCAACCCCACCGTGCTGGTCGGAGCGTCCCTCCGGTTCTGACGTGACCGGCCCCGCGGCTCGCTCCCCTCTTCCAACGGTACAATAGGTCTGCCATGCTGGAAGCCCTGGGGCGCGGTCTCGCCTACCTGCTGTCGGGCTCCGCCGACGTGCTGGAGATCGTGCTGCTGTCGTTGCGGGTCTCCGGGACCGCGGTGGCGCTCGGGGTCCTGCTGGGTCTGCCGGTGGGCGTGGCGGTAGGGCTCGGCCGCTTCCGCGGCCGGCGCATCGCCATCGCCGCGATCCACACCGGCTTCGCCCTGCCCCCCGTCGTCGTGGGGCTGTTCATCTACATCGTCCTGTCGCGCTCGGGGCCGCTCGGCGGTCTGGGCCTGCTCTTCACCCCGACCGCGATGATCATCGCGCAGGCCGTGCTGGCGGCGCCCTACGTGGCCGGGATCACGCTCGCCGCCGTGCAGTCGGTGCCCGAATCGGTCCGCCTGCAGGCGCGCGCGCTCGGGGCCAGCCGCATGCGCGCGCTCGCCACCCACCTGCGCGAGGCGCGCCTGGGCATCGGGGCCGCGGTGGTGGCCGGGTTCGGCGCGGTCATCTCCGAGGTGGGCGCGGTGATGCTCGTGGGCGGCAACGTGCAGGGCGAGACGCGCGTGATGACCACCGCCATCGTGCTGGAGACGCGGCGCGGCGACATCGCCGCCGCGGTGGCTCTCGGCATCGTGCTGCTGTCGATCGCGTTCGCGGTGAACATCGCCCTGACGCGCCTCCAGCAGGGCCCCGCGAGCGTCGCTCGCTCGAGCCGCCCCGGAGCATGACCGCCTCCGCCGTGCTCGAGGCCGAGCGCGTCGCCTTCCGCATCGGCGACCGGACGATCCTGGCGGACGTGTCGCTGCGCCTCGGCGCCGGGGAGGTCGTGGCGGTGCTGGGCCCCAACGGCGCGGGCAAATCCACCCTGGTCCGACTCCTCCTGGGCCTCGAGCGTCCGCACGCGGGGGCGGTGCGCCTGCGCGGCACGCCCCTGTCGGACCTGAGCGAACGCGAGCGGCTCGATCTCGTTGGGCTGCTGCAGGGTTCGCCGATGTTCGCCGGCAGCGTGGCCGACAACGTCGCGTACGGCCTGCGGCTGCGCGGCGTCGCGCCCGCCGAGCGAGCCCGGCGGGTCGAGGCGGCGCTCGACCGGATGGGCGTGGCGGGCCTGGGCGGGCGCGACGTGAGGAGCCTCTCGGGCGGGGAAACGCAGCGCGTGGCCATCGCCCGCGCGACCGTGCTCGACCCCGACGTGCTCCTGCTGGATGAACCCGCCGCGGGCCTCGACGTCGCCTCGCGCCGGCGGCTGCTCGCGGACCTGGAAGCGGCCGTGCGGCGGGGCGGCGGAGCCACGCTCCTGGTGACCCATGACCCGCAGGAAGCGTTCGCGCTCGCCGACCGCGTGTGCGTGCTCGAAGGCGGAGCCGTCAGCCAGGAGGGCGCCCCCGCGGACATCGTGGCGGAACCCGCTTCGGCGTTCATCGCCGAGCTCACCGGGGCGGAGCTCGTCGTTGACGGAGTGCTGGTGGCGCGACGCGAGCGCTTGGTGGAGGTGGAAATGGGGGGCGGGGTACGCTGGCTCGCCGTGCCCGCGGCCCACTCCGCCGCCGACTGGACTCCCGGCCGCCGCGTCCACGTCGCGTACCGGCCCGAGGACGTGGCGCTCACGCAATCCGGCGGTGGGGCGCCGTCCACCCCGCGCAACCGCGCGCAGGCGACGGTCTCGAGCATGGCTCCGCTGGGGGGCCTCGTCCGGGTGCGCCTGGAAGGCCCGGTGCCGCTCGTCGCCCTGATCACCCGGGAGGGGGCCACCGAGCTGGACCTCGCGCCGGGGCGCCAGGTCTCTGCGCTTCTCAAGGCGGTCGCCGCACGCGCCTACATGGCACCGGCGGAGCGCCCCTCGTAGTCTACCGGACGGAGCCGCCGCACCGGCATCGCGGCACGCGCACCCGCGGCGCGGCCCCGGCCTCAGCGCCGAACGAAGGAGGACGCATGGAATCGACGATCCGGGACCGTTCCCTCCTGGGCCGCATGCTGGGAGCGGCGAGACTCGACGTCGCCGTCTACGAGGACGTCGAACACGACACATCGGCCACCGCCCAGGCGGGGGTCGTCGTCGGGCTCGTGGCCGTGGCCACCGCGGTCGGCGGGCTGGGCGGAAGCGGGTTCGCGCTGTTCGGCTCGATCGTGGCGGCCTACGCCGGCTGGCTCCTGTGGTCCGGCGTCGTGTTTCTGATCGGCCAGCACCTCATGAACGGCACCGCGACGTGGGGCGAAGTGCTCCGGACCGTGGGGTTCGCGCAGTCCCCGGGCGTACTCTACGCGCTCGCGTTCCTGCCGCTCCTGGGGGGACTGATCTCCGGCGCCGTATGGGTGTGGCTGCTGCTCGCCGTGTTCGTGGCCGTCCGCCAGGCGCTGGACGTGTCCTCGGGCGCGGCGCTGCTGACGGTCCTGCTGGGCTGGATCCCGTACGTGATCCTCCAGCTCGCGACCCGGATCCTGACCGGCGTCTGGCCGAACCTGATCTGATTCGCATGGAACCCCGGACCCGCGCCGCCGCCCAGCGCCCGGTGGAAGCGGTGGAGGAAGTGCGGTTCAGCATACTGGTCCACGGGCAGCCGCCGGCCGCTCTCACCGCCTCCCCCTGCGACGCGGCGGACCTCGCCGCCGGCCACCTGTTCGCTCGCGGTTACCCGGCCGACGACCTCCAGAGCGCGACGTACGCGGTCGATGGCCGGACCGTCCGCGTGGAGCTGAGCGACGGCGCGGCGGAAGCGGGCGCGTGCCTGCGGACCCACCTGCACGCGCACGGGGTGGGCCACGTGCTCGATTGCGCTGGGTGCGCGGCGCTGTTGCGGCGGGGGCGAGTCGCGCCCCCGGACGGCGAAACGCTGCGCGACCTCATGGCGGGGATCTTCGGCGGGGCCGCCGGGGTCCACGCCGCGGCGCTCGCGCGCGCGGGCCGGATCGCCCTGCGGGTCGAGGACGTGGGCAGGCACAGCGCCGTGGACCGCCTCGTGGGCGCCGCCATCCGGCGGGGTTGGGACGGCTCGGAGCTGGGGCTCGCGACGACCGCGCGCGTCAGCGGAGAGATGGCGTTCAAGGCCGCCCGCGCGGGCTGCGCGTGGATCGCGAGCCGGTCGGTGCCCACGACACTGGCGGTGGACATCGCGGGCCTCGTCGGGCTGCCAATCCTGGCCCGCGCCGGCTCCGCGCGCGCGCGCACCTTCGGCCCGTGACCCATCCGCACCGGTTTCTCGGGGCGATCCTCGTGGGCGGAAGGAACACCCGCTTCGGCGCTCACAAGGCCCTGGCGCGCGTGGACGGCGTGCGCATCGCGGAGCGCGCGGCGAGCGCTCTCGCGGAGGCGGGGTGCGACCCCGTGGTGCTGATAGCCAACGAGCCGGAGGCGTACGCCGGGCTCGAGCTGCCGCACCGGCCCGACGCGCGCCCGGGACTGGGCCCCCTCGGCGGCATTCACGCCGCCCTCTCGTGGGCGCGCGATACGGGCAGGCCGGGCGCCGTCGTCGTCGCCGGGGACATGCCCTTCGCGCCGCCGGCGCTGCTGCGCGCGCTCGCCGAGCTGGCTTCGGCGCCCGAGGCGGACGCGGCGGTTCCCGAGAGCCCGGGCAGGCGCGGCGTGGAGCCCCTGTGCGCGGCCTACGGCGTTGCCTGCCTGACGGCGATCGAGGCGCGGGCGGAGGCCGGCGGCGGCGCCATCGTGGGGTTCTACGAGGACGTGCGCGTCGAGCGCATGGGCCGGCGGCGCGTGGCGGAGTTCGGCGACCCGCGGCGGATGTTCCTGAACGTCAACACGCGCGAGGAGCTCGCGGTGGCGGAGCGCCTCGCAGGCGAGCCGCCGCCGGCCGCCCCCGGCGGCCCGCCCCCCCGGTCGAGGCGCGCGGCGCCGCCGGAGGGTACCCGGTGACGCGCGCGGGGCGAGGCCGCGAGGAGCCCGACTGGCTGGACGTGGACGTCGCGCTGGCGCGGATCCTGGCCGCCGTCGCCCCGCTACCGCCGGAGCCCGTGGCCGTCCCGGACGGCGCGGGCCGGGTGCTCGCCGAGGACGTGCCGGCGCCGTTCGACCTGCCCGGCTTCGACAACAGCGCGATGGACGGGTTCGCCGCGCGCGCGGCGGACGTCCGCGGCGCCACGCGAGGCGCGCCCGCGGTCCTGACCGTCGTCGCCGACGTGCCCGCGGGCTCTACGGATCCCGGCGCCATCGGCCCCGGCGAGGCGGCCAAGGTGATGACCGGCGCGCCCGTTCCGGCGGGCGCCGACTCGGTGATCCGGGTCGAGCACACCGACGCCTGGGAGACAGACGGGTGGGCGCGCGCTCGCGGCCGGCCGGTGCGCGTGTATTCCGAAGGGGACGCGGGGCGCAACATCCGCGCGCGCGGCGAGGACATCCGCGCGGGCGCGCCGGCGCTCGCCGCGGGAACGCGCCTCGACGCCGCCGGCGTGGCGCTGCTGTCCGCGCTTGGCGTGACGCGCGTCGCGGTGCACCGCCGCCCGAGGGTCGCGATCCTGTCCACGGGGGACGAGCTGGTGCCCGCGGAGCGCGCCGCGGAAGCCGCGCGCGGGCGCGCGGTGGTGGACGCGAACGGGCCCGCGCTGGCGGCCGCGGTCGCGGCGGCGGGGGGCATCGCGGTGCCGCTCGGGATCGCGCGCGACGACCCCGCCGACATCCGCGAGCGGGCGCGCGCCGGCCTGGCCGCGGACGCGCTGGTCACGACCGCGGGCGCGAGCGTGGGCGAGCACGACCTTGCCCGGGCGGCGCTGAAGGAGCTGGGTCTGCGGACCGATTTCTGGCGCGTGCGGATCCGCCCCGGCAGCCCGTTCTCCCTGGGGCTCATGGCGCGTGCGGACGCGCCCGACCTGCCCGTGTTCGGCCTTGCCGGAAACCCCGTGTCCGCCCTCCTCACGTTCCTCGTCCTCGTCCGGCCGGCGCTGCTGCGCATGGGCGGCGGGACCTCGGTCCTGCCGCCGACGATCAGCGTGCGCGCCGCCGAGCCGCTCGCGTCCCGCCCCGGCCTGGTGCACCTCGTGCGGGTCCGCCTGGAGCCCGACGGCTCGGGCGGATGGCTGGCGCGCGGCGCAGGGGCCCAGGGTTCGGCCGTGCTGAGCACGCTGGCCGCCGCGGACGCGCTCGTCGTCGTGCCCCTGGACAGCGACGGCGTGCGGGCGGGCGAGACCGCCCGGGCGATCCCGCTGCGCGCGCCGGAATTCTGGGCGCGGCCCGGCCCAGACGACGTCATCACGATGCGCTGAACGCCGAGCCGGCGTCGCGAGCGCGCGTTGCGCGGTGTACACTTGCCGTCGCGCGGTCGCCCGGACCGCCGGCGCGCCGCCCCCGAGCCACCGACAGAGGAGCGATTGGCCGATGGCCGACGAGGCCCGACCCGCTGCGCGCGTACTCCCCGCGCGGTACCAGCTCAGGCTTCCCACCGAGCGCTTCATCCGCGAGGAGCCGCTGGACGAGGAGCACGTGCCCATGGACGTGGTGTTCGTGGGCGGCGGGCCGGCCGGCCTGGCGGGGGCCATCGAGCTGGCGCGGCTCGTCCGCCTGGACAACGATACGGGTGGCGGCATCGGGGACGTCGAGATCGGCGTCCTGGAAAAGGCGGGGGAGCTCGGCGAGCACTGCCTGTCGGGCGCGGTGGTCGACCCGCGCGCCTTCCACGAGCTGTTCCCGGACACGGCGGTCGGGGACTTCCCGTTCCGCGGCCCGGTCGGCAAGGAGTCGGTCTACGTCCTGACCGAGGGTCGCTCGGTCCGGATCCCGACGCCCCCCACCATGCGCAATCACGGCAACCACGTCGCGTCGATTTGCGAGATCGTGCGCTGGTTGGGCCAGCGCGCCGAGGAGGCGGGGGTCAACATCTTCACCGGCTTTCCCGTCGATGCCCTGCTCGTGGACGGCGACGCGGTCGTCGGGGTGCGCACGACGCCGTCCGGGCTGGAGCGCGACGGCCGGCCGGGCGCGGGCGGCACGCCCGCGACGGACCTCTCCTCCCGCGTCACGGTCCTCTCCGAAGGGACGCGCGGACCGCTCGCGATCGCCTACCGCCAGTGGCAGCAGATCCACGCGCCCAACCCGCAGATCTACGCGCTCGGCGTGAAGGAGGTCTGGGAGACCGAGAGGCCGCTCGACCGCGTCATCCACACCCTCGGCTGGCCCCTCCCGCGCGACGCGTTCGGCGGCAGCTTCTGCTATCCGCTGTCGCCGAACCTGATCGCGATCGGCCTGGTGGTGGGCCTGGACTACCGGAGCACGACCTTCGACCCCCACGTCGCGTTCCAGAAGATGAAGCTGCACCCGCTCTTCCGGCCGTACCTGGAGGGCGGTCGGATGGTTGAGTGGGGCGCGAAGACGATCCCCGAGGGCGGCTTCCACGCGCTCCCCGAGCGCTGGCACGGCGACGGCCTGCTGATCGCCGGCGACACCGCCGGGCTCGTGGAGGTCGCATCGCTCAAGGGCATCCACTACGCGATGCACTCGGGCATGTACGCCGCGCGCACGATCTTCCAGGCGCTCAAGGCCGACGACGTGGGCGCGTCGGCGCTGTCCGCCTACGACGGCATGATCCGCGGCGGCTACATCTACCGGGACCTGCGGGAACGCCGGAACATGCGCCTGACTTTCAAGGACGGCTTCTTCGTGGGCGGGGCCAAGGCGGCGCTGATGACCCTCACGAAGGGCGCGTTTCCGGGCGCGAGGATCGAGTCCGACAAGGACGCCGCGGAGCCCAAGGTGGTCACCCCTCCCGCGCCGTTCACGCCGGACGGGAGGCTGACGTTCTCGAAGGTCGATGCGGTGTTCAGGTCCGGGAACCAGACCCGAGACGACATCCCGAGCCACCTCATGGTCGGCGAGGACATCCCGCCCGAGGTGGCCGACATGTACACGCACATGTGCCCGGCCGGGGTCTACGAGCGGGCGGGGGACCGGCTCGTGGTCAACGCGCCGAACTGCATAGACTGCAAGGCGACGGATGTGCTGGGTCCGCGCTGGTCACCGCGGGAAGGCGCCAGCGGACCGCGTTATCGGTCGATGTAGGTCAGCGCCCGATCGACGCCTCGCGGAACGCCGCCACGCGCTTGCGCAGGTCCTCGGTGCTGCGGGGCGCGTCGTCCACCCCGAGGTAGCCCAGGAACGCCATCGTCAGCTCGATCACCGACTCCTCCTCGGACAGCGTCGCGGTGGCGGGCCGCGCCGGGCCGAAGAGCACGTCCTCGCGCAGCGTCGCGAGCAGCTGGCGGATCGCCAGCGGCACGGCGCGCGCGGGGTCCGGGTGCCCGAGTTCTGGGTAGCGCGGCTCGAGCAGCGCGCGCATCCGGTCCGCTACGGCCTCATCCAGCATCGCGGACCGCCGCAGCGGTTTGCCGTCCGGATTGGTCAGCGCGTGCAGGAGATACGCGCGCAGCGGCGCCGCGCGCAGCGCGTAACCGCGCACCAGGATGCGGACCAGCTCGCCGATCAGCACAGCGACCGGCACGCCCTCCCACCGGGCGGGGTCGAGGAACGCGCGCCACTGCTCCTCGGCTCCCGTCCAGAACCGGTTCTGCAGGTGGTGGAGGAGGGCCTCCCTGCCCTCGAACCGGGCGTAGAAGGACCCGACGGAGACGCCGGACCGTTCGATCACCTCCTGCACGGTGACGGCACCCAGCCCCCGCTCCAGCGCGATGCGCTCGGCGGCGTCCAGGATGCGTTCGAGGGTGCGCTGGCTGCGCGCCTGCCTGGGCGGACGGAACCGTGGTCGCGTCACCTGGCCGCACCCCCCTTCTTCAGCGACCTGATAGTCAACGTGCTAACCGGCGCGCGCGCGTCGGATCTCCTCGGCCAGCCGCGGCAGCACCTCGAACGCGTCGCCGACGACCCCGTAGTCCGCGACCTTGAAGATGGGCGCGTCCGGATCCTTGTTGATCGCTACGATGGTGCCCGCCGTGCGCATGCCCGCGAGATGCTGGATCGCGCCGCTGATGCCCACCGCGAAGTAGAGCTGCGGGGAGACCGTCTTGCCGGTCTGGCCCACCTGTTCGGCGTGGGGACGCCAGCCGGCGTCGACCACGGCGCGCGAAGCCCCCAGCGAGGCGCTGGGCCCGAGCGCGTCGCGCAGCTCCTCCAGCATGCCCCAGTTCGCGGGGTCCTGCATGCCCCGCCCGCCGCTGACGACGATGGGCGCCTCGCCCACGTCGGGCCGGTCGCCCGAGCCGCCGAGCACCTCGCGCCGGCGCACCTTCCAGGCGGACGGGTCCACGCGCGCCTCGACGGTCTCCACGGCCCCCGGGCGCCGCGCCTCGACGGGCGTGAACACGTTGGGACGCACCGAGACGAGCGCCGGGGACGCGTCGATGTGGACGCGCGCGATGGCCTTGCCCGCGTACACCGGGCGGGTCGCCACGACGTCCCCGTCGGCGACCTCGAGTCCGGTGACGTCGCTGGCGAGCGGCAGGCGCAGCCTGCCGGCGACGCGCGGCGCCAGGTCCTTGCCCTGGCTCGTCGCGCCGAACAGCACGGCGGCGTAGTCGCGCCCGTCCAGGAAACCCGCGACTGCCTGCGTGTAGCCCTCCGCCTGGTACTCGGCGAGGGAGTCGTCGGCGCACTCGTAGACGACGTCCGCGCCGTGCGCACCGAGCGCGTCGGGCGAAGCTCCGCCGCCGCTCACGATCAGGGCGTGGACCTCGCCCCCCAGCCCATCCGCGAGAGCGCGCGCGGCGGTGACGACCTCGTTGGCGACGCGACGCGGCGCGCCGTCCTTCACCTCTATGACGGCGAGAACGTTGGACATGATCTCCGTGGGGCGGCCTTACAGGACCTTGGCTTCTTCACGCAACAGCCGCACGAGCTCGGGCACCGCGGCGGCGCCCTCCCCCACGATCCTCCCCTCGGGCCGGGCGGCCGGCTCGGACAGATCGCGCACGGTGATGCGCCCATCGCCCAGCGCCGCGGCCTTTTCGGCCAGGGGCTTCCGCTTGGCGGCCATGATGCCCTTGAGCGACGGGTAGCGCGGCTCGTGCTCCCCCTTGGTGATCGTCACGACGGCGGGCAGGGGCACCTCGAGCACCTCGATCGAGCCCTCGGCCTCGCGGTGACAGACGGCCTTGCCGTCCTCGACCTCCACGGACGCCGCGACCGAGACCGCCGGCAGCCCGGCCAGCTCGGCGGTCATCAGGCCGACCTGCTGCTGGTCGCCGTCCACCGCCTTCATGCCGAAGAGCACGAGGTCGGGCCGCCGCTCGCCGATCTCGTCCGCGATCGCGCGCGCGGTCGCGAGGCCGTCCATGCCGACCTCGCCCTGCAACAGCACCGCGTCGTCGGCGCCCATCGCGAGCGCGGCGCGGAGCTGCTCGGCGGAGGCCGCGTCTCCGACGCTCAGCGCCGTCACCGTGCCGGAGCCGGCCGCCTCCTTCACGCGCAGCGCCGCCTCGAGCGCGAATTCGTCGTACGGAGAGATCACGTACTTGACGCCCGACGCGTCGATGCCGCCCCCCGGCGTGACCCTGATGCGGGCCGCCGTGTCGGGCACCCGCTTGATGCAGACGACGATATTCAAAATGTCGATTTCGGTGACGGTGATTAGGGATGAACAGCCTGAAAAGGTATCCGGCGGCCCCGTCGAGTGTCCAGATCGGCCGCGGCCCGCCGGGACGATCGACGCGCGCGGCCGAGCTCCTCAGCGCGAGACGTACGCGTTTCCCGCGAGCCAGAACCGCAGCGGCCAGTCGCGCGCGCGGGTCACGCCGATGCGCGGCCCCGACGCGATCTCCTCGTCGGAAGCATCACCCCGCCTGATCGAGAGCGGCCCCCGCAGCAGACTGTGGCCGTCCAGGTCGCCGGTCACGCCCAGCGCCCGCGCCAGCCGCGCCGGCCCGTTGGCCAGGTCGCGCTGCCTGCCACGCCGGCGCGCCATTTCCGCCAGCCCGGCCACCGGCTCGAGGGCGCGCAGGAGAACCGCCGCGGGCCGCCCGTCGGTGCCCGTCACGGCGTTGAGGCACCAGTGCAGTCCGTAGATGCGGTACACGTAGGCGATCCCGGGCGGCCCGTGCATCGGCGCGTTGCGCGCCGTGCGGCCGATCCGGGCCGCGGCGTGCGAGGCCGGATCGTGAGGCCCCGGATACGCCTCGGCCTCCACGATCCTGCCGGCGGTCCGCACCCCGCCCACGTCCGAGACCAGGATCGCCCCGAGCAGCTCGCGCGCGACGAGCTCCGCGGGGCGATCGTAGAAGCGCGCGGGAAGCACCGGCGCCGGCCGCTCGGCGACTTCCAAACCGGTCGCGCCGGAGCGGCCCATCAGCGGCCGGCGCGCGCCTCCGCGTCGGCCTCCCAGCCGGCGATGAGCATCTGCGCGCGCGCGGGACCGACCAGGTCGCGAACCCGCTCGGGATCCTCGTCCAGGATGCGGAACACCTCGCCCGGCCCGAACGCGTCCACCACCGTGGTCGCGGTGCGCTCGCCTACGCCCTTGTAGCGCGACACGAGGTACCGGATGACCTCGGCGCGCTCGTCGGGGAGCCCATCGGGAGGGCTGCCGGAGGGTCGGGCGGCCACGAAGGCCTCAGCGCCGCCGTGGCCCCCAGCGGAGCCGGCGGCCCCGCCGCCGGAGGGCCCGACCGTCTGGCCGGGGAGCACCGGCGGCGGTCCGGAAGGCGCGGCGCGCCCCCTGCCACGTCCCCAACCCCCTCCCGGCCGAGCGGGCGCCGCGGCCGCGGTGGCGGCCCGACCCGCATCGGGCGGCGCGGAAGCCGGCGCGCGGCCGCCGCCGTCCACGGAGGCTTGCGCGGGCTCATCCTCGGCGGCGACGGTCGCGGCGGTGGCTACCGCCGGAGGGGAATCCGACTCCCGGGAGCGCGCCTCGCGGGCGCCCCGGCCCTGCCCCGCCCGGCCGCCGTTGCGGTCGCCGGCGTCGGAGCGCCCCGGGCCGCCGTCGGAGCGGGCCGGAGTCTCGCGCCCGCGCCCGGAAACGGCGCCGCCCGCGGAATAGGCCGACGCCTTGCGCCCGAGCACCGCCTCGTAGTGGCCCTCCGGCGTGCGGTTCAGGTCGATGACCTCTTCGTCGTGCGCCCTGCGCAGGAAGCGGCTGAACTTGCTGAAGCCGAGCGTGGCTTCGTCCCACCCCTCGTCCAGTTGCAGCATCCGGCGCTTCAGCTCGGAATCCCGAACCGCGACGTTCCCGCCCTCGCCGAGGTCCCTCACGGCCCGCGCCAGGAGCCGGAACGCATCCGCCTCCTGGCCCTCCGGCGCGGCCCCGCCTTCCGTTTCGGCGCTCCGGGGCTCCGGCGTCCAGGTGACATCGTCCCGCTGGGGGGTGTCCCGCGCGGGGGCGCGCTCCGGCCGCGCGGGCGACGCCTGGGGGCGCGCCGCCGCGGGGCGCTCAGCCGCGGGTCCCTCGTCGCGGCCACCTTCATCCCTGCGCCCTCCCCGGCGGCCACGCTCGCGGCCCCGGCCGCGCCCGCGGGGCTTGCGCTCGTCTCCGTCGGAGCCGGCGCCGCCACCCCTGCCGGCCGGGGAGACCTCGAACTGGCCGTTCTCCAGCTTGATCAGCGACAGGCGATTCTTGCCGGCGGCCTCGGTCAGGAACTTGTTGTACTTGGTGAACCCCAGCTCCTTCTCGTCGAAGCCCGGATCCATCTCGATCATCACCTGCTTGAGGCGGTCCGAGCGCATGACGTCGCCGTTCTTCTCCATGCGCAGCACGGCGCGCTCCACGAGCTCCCAGGGGTCGTGCCGCTCGCCCGCGTCATCGTCGGCCGCCGTGAGGCCGGTGAGCGCGCTGTAGGAGTAGTACTCGTCGCAGTTCTGGACGAGTAGGTCGGAGGCGGACTCGCGTATGCCGACGCCGATCACGTACTTGCCGTACTCCTTGAGCTTCAGCACCAGGCTGCTGAAGTCCGAGTCGCCCGACAGGAGCATGAAGGTGCCGATTTCCGGCCGCGTGAAGACGAGCTCGAGCGCGTCGATCGCCAGCCGGATGTCCGTGGCGTTCTTCTTGGAGCTGCCGTAGGCGGGAGCGAAGATGAGGTCGATCGACGCCTCCGACAGCGGAACGATGTACTGCGGGTAGCGGCGCCAGTCCGCGTACGCCCGCTGCACGGCCACCTTGCCGCGGATCACTTCGCTGTCGAGGAGGTTCCTGAGCTCGCGCGTCAGGTCGCTGCGGATCCCCATCGTGACGTTGTCGAAGTCGATGAGGAGGGCTGCGTTGGGTGCATGGGACTGCTGCGAGGCCGCCAACTGATGGGGCGCTCGCGTGGGTACGTTCATGTGTCTCACGAATGTCTCTTTCTTGTTCGCGAGACCCCTCCCCGTCCGCGCGGATCGTGAGCCTGGTCTGCCCACGTCCTCGCGCTCGTCCCCCGCTCGAAACGCCGTGTCCGCCGCCGGCACCTGCTGCGCCGGGGGCGTACCGCGCTCGTCCCCGGGGTCACGATCCGCGGGACCGGTGAAGCGGCCTGCGCGGCGGGCCTTTGCCCGCCAGTCATGGAGCGCCGGCACCGCGCCGGTGCTCTGTCTTGGGTCGACGCGCGCCGGGCGATTCGCGCGGCGGCGTCGTGCGGCGGCGACCGAGTCTCGTCGGCGCCACTGCCGTTGCCGGCGCCGTGGCGCCGGCCCTACGCGGAACCGGCGGCCTCCGCGCTGACCGCGCGCGCGAGGTCCAGTCTCCGCACCTTTCCGCTGGCGGTGAGCGGAAGTCGCTCGAGGAACCGCACGAGATCGGGGACCTTGTGGTCGGCCACCGCCCCCCTGCACCACCCCTTGAGTTCCTCCCCGGTGACGAGCGCGCCCTCCACGGGCACGACGCAGGCGCATACCGCCTCCCCCAGCACCTCGTCTGGCAGGCCCACGACGGCTGCCTGCTCGATCGCCGGGTGCGCCTGCAGCCGGTCCTCCACTTCCCGGGGGTACACGTTGAAACCCCCGCGTATGATCACGTCGCTCTTCCTCGCGACGACGTGGACGTAGCCTTCTTCGTCCACCATGCCGACATCGCCGGTTCGCAGGAAGCCGTCCGGGTCCAGGGCCAGCCGGGTCTCGCCGGGCTGCCGGTAGTAACCCAGCATGACGCCGGGACCGCGCACCGCTAGCTCCCCCACGCTCTCCACCGGAAGGACCGTACCGTCCTCGCCGAGGACGCGGACTTCGGTCCCCTCGATGGGCCTCCCGAGGGTGAACAGCTGCTTCTCGGGCGGGTCGTCCGGCCGGGTGATCGCGACCGTCGATGCGGTTTCCGTCAGCGAATACGCGACCTGGAGGCCGGGACAGAGCCGCTGCCGAATCCGGCGCAGCGTCTCGTCCCCGATGGGAGCCCCGGCCACCACCCCGGCTCGCAACGACGACAGGTCTCGTTCCCGCAGCTCCGCCTCGCGCAGCTCGGTGAGAAACACCGTCGGCACACCGTAGTGCACTGTAACCCCGTAACGCTCTATCAGATCCAGCGATTCGACGGGATCGAAGTCCTCCTGCAGCACGAGCGCCGCGCCCGCCAGCAGCGTGCCCACCAGCCCCGGTCCGAGCCCGAAGACGTGAAAGATCGTCGTCACTCCGGCGACCACGTCGCGCGCGCTCACGGAAACCGCCGCGACGGTCGCCGACGAGGCCGCGAGCACGTTTTCGTGGCTCAGCACGACGCCTTTTGGCTTGCCCGTGGTGCCGGACGTGTAGACGATGCAGAACGCGCCCTCGCCGGCGTTCCCGGACCGCGGGTATGCCTTGCCCGCCCCCGCCGAAACCAGATCCTCGAACTGGTGGATACGGTCGTCGTACCAGAGATCCTCGGGGCCCACCGTGATCACGTGCCGGAGGTCGGGCAGGCTGCCGAGCAGGCCCTCGAAGACGCCCAGGTAGTCCACGCCGCGGTACGTCTCGGCGGTCACGACCGCCGCCGCCGCCGAGTGCCGGAGCATGTACTGGAGCTCGGCGGCCGGCTCGCGCGGATTCAGGGGCACGACGATCGCCCCCAGCTTCGCCGCGGCGAAGGCCGACACCGCGAATTCCGGCCAGTTCGGCAGCACGAGCGCCACGCGGTCGCCCTCGTCGATCCCCAGGTCGTGCAGGGAGGCCGCCAGGGCGTCGGCCTGGTCGCGAATCTGGCGGTAGCTGAGCGTCTGGTCGCCGAAGCGGAGGTAGGGCGCGTCCGGGCGCTCGTCGGCTCGGGAATCGAGCGCCCCGGCGACCGATGTCATGCTGTCGCGCTCCGGGAGCGCCATGCAGCCTCCGAGAAACGAACGCTCCTCTCCGCCCGTCGGCGCCACGCTCCGGCGGGAGAGAACGGGGCGGAAGATAGGCGGCGATCGAGCCGAGCGTCAAACCGGTCGGCGCCAGCTTCGGACATGGGGCCGCGACCATTGGACGCGCCGGCGTCAGCCCCAGAGCTCACGCAGGACGACCCCCACGAGCCCGTCATCGACGGCGATGGACCAGGCGCCGTCGGGGCCGCGCGCGGTCGCTCCCACCGCGCGCAGGAGCGTATAGCGGATCTTCCCTTCCCGGCTCTTCTTGTCCAGCCGCGCGAGGTCCAGGATGCGGTCCGCGGGGACGACCCCGTCGGGGCGCTCGGGAACGCGCAGGGGCTGGAGCGCCGAGCGCAGCCGCTCGGTGGTTCCCGCGGCGGTGATGCCCGCCCGCTCCCCCAGCTCCGCGGCGGCCACCATTCCGGCGCCGACCGCGAACCCGTGCAAAGTGCGGTAGCCCGTCCACGTCTCGAGGGCGTGCGCGAACGTGTGGCCGAAGTTGAGGACCTGGCGGCGCCCGCGCTCCCGCGGATCCTCCGACACGACCTCCGCCTTGATCTCGACCGACCTGCGGATCAAACGCACCAGAGCCGCTTCGTCGTGCCCGCCCAGGGCCTCCGCGTGGGCCACGATCCAGTCGAAGTACGCGGCGTCCGCGATCGCGCCGTGCTTGACCGCTTCGGCCATGCCGGCGCGAAAGTGGTCGGCCGGAAGCGTCGCGAGCGCGCGGGGATCGACGACCACCGCGGCCGGTTGGTGAAACGCCCCGATCAGGTTCTTCCCCGCGGGCGTGTCCAACCCCGTCTTCCCGCCGACCGACGCGTCCACCATCGACAGCAGGCTGGTCGGCACCTGGACGACGGGAACGCCGCGCATGAAGGTCGCCGCGACGAAGCCGGCCAGGTCGCCGGTGACGCCGCCCCCGAGCGCGATCACGCAGCCGTCGCGCGTCAGCCCGCGGCCGGCGACGGAATCGATGACCGACCCCCAGCTGTCGCGGTTCTTGGCCTGCTCTCCGGCGGGAAAGCGCACCAGCTCCACCGCGAAGCCGGCGGCCTCCAGGGCGCCCTTCACCCGCTCGCCGAGGATGTCGGCCACGACCGCGTCGGAGATGACCGCGCACCGGCGCGCGGGGGCGAACTCGCGGACGACGTCCGGGAGGCCGTCCAGCGCGCCGGGCTCGATCAGGACGTCGTAGGCGTGCGGCGGCTCCGCGGGGGTGTCGATCCGCAGCCGGCTCACCTGCTGGCTCCGGCCTCGATGCGCACCCGCCGTCGGGGCAGCGCGGAAGGGTCCTCACCGGCGGGCACGTCCGCGATCAGGACCAGCTCGCGTCCCGCCAGCCGCGTCCGGCGGACCGTCACGGCCCGAGCCGGCCTGCCGGCGGCCGCTCGCTCGTAGGCGTCGGCGAAGGCGTCCGCCCCCGCCGAGTCGTCCCAGACGAGGGCGATGTCCAGCGCGACCCCCGCGCCCGGCGTCCGCAGCGCCGCGTACCGGTCGCCGTCCCACCCGTACGCCAGCGCCCCCGCGCCGTCGCCGAGCCACTCGGAGAGCAGGATCGAGAGCTCGAGCTCGCCGAAGGTGTTCTCGTACAGGACGGGCCAGCCGGCCGCCTGCGGCGGGTCGAAGCGGAGTTCGGTCGGGGGGTCGGGAACCGGGAAGAACCGCGCCGCGGGCCGGCGCACCTGCTCGGTGGACGCCGGCATCAGCTCGCCGAAGGGAGCGGGGTACGCGCCCGCGCCCGGCAGCTCGCCGGCCGCCGCACGCCGCCAGAGCTCCTGCGCGAAGCCCGCCCCGCCGAAGTACGGAAACAGGAG
>DATKCH010000022.1:0-4203 GCA_035513295.1 Longimicrobiales bacterium | reverse complement strand
AGAGTTCGTGGTGCAGGTGAACGGCAAGGTGCGCGCGCGCGTGGAGTTGCCCCGGGGCGTCGGCGAGCACGCCGCGCTGACGGCCGCGCTGGCCGACGAGAACGTCGGCCGCTGGGCCGGCGAGGGCGAGGTGCGCAAGGTCATCTTCGTTCCGGACAAGCTGCTTAACCTGGTCGTCGGCTAGGACCCTCACCCCACGCCACCGCGCACCACGCCTTGCCGAGCCTCCCCCTGGCGTTCGGCCTCGCGCGCGTGTTCGACCTGGTCATCGAGGAGATCTTCTATCCCGGGGACTGAGTCACGGGCGCCGGCGCCCGACGGCCTCGCCTCGACGCGGGTGCGGCCTTCGCCGTAGCATGGGCGCCATGACCGACCAGTCCTCCTCGCGGCCGGGACCACCCGCCGTCCCGCCGGACGCCGATGCGGCCGCGCGCATCGCGTCGCTGCGTCCGCTGCTCCTGCCCCGCTCTGTCGCCGTCGTGGGCGCCTCGCGGGACCCCGCCGCCATCGGCCACCGCATCCTCGCGGCCCTCGTGGAAGGGCGCTTCCAGGGGCGCGTCCACCCCGTCAATCCGCGCGCGGACGCCATCGCCAGCGTGCCCGCCCACCCGTCCGTGTCGGAGATCGGCAGACCCGTGGACCTGGCGGTGATCGCCGTGCCCGCCGAGCACGTGCCCGCAGCGGTGGAGGACTGCGCGCGGGCGGGCGTGCGGGCGCTCATCGTCATATCGGCGGGGTTCGCCGAGGTCGGGCCGGAAGGGCGCGCCCGCCAGGACCGCCTGCTGGCGCAGGTCCGCGCCCACGGGATGCGCACGGTCGGCCCCAACTGCCTCGGCGTGATCAACACCGACCCGAGCATCCGCCTCAACGCCTCGTTCGCGCCCGCGATGCCGCCCCCGGGCAGGGTGGCCCTGTGCTCCCAGAGCGGCGCCCTGGGCGTGGCGGTCATCTCCCTGGCCCACAGGCTGGACTTGGGCATCTCCACGTTCGTGAGCATCGGCAACAAGGCGGACGTGACCGGAAACGACCTCCTCGAATTCTGGGAGGGCGACGCCGCAACCGACGTGATCCTGTTCTACCTCGAATCGTTCGGAGACCCGCGCCGCTTCGGTCGTCTGGCCCGCCGCACGGGCCGGCGCAAGCCGATCGTCGTCGTGAAGGCCGGCCGTTCCGGAGCCGGCACGCGAGCGGCTTCCTCCCACACCGCCGCCCTCACCTCACCCGACGCAGCGGTCGAGGCGCTCGTCCGCCAGGCGGGCATCATCCGGGCCGATACGCTCGAGGAGATGTTCCACGTGGCGCTCGCGCTCGAACACCAGCCGGTGCCTTCGGGTCGCCGCGTGGGGATCGTGACGAACGCCGGAGGTCCGGGCATCCTGTGCGTCGACGCGCTGGAGGCGTGGGGCCTGATCGTGCCCGAACTGGACCCGGCGACGCGGCGCTCGCTCTCCGAGCGCCTTCCCGCCGAGGCATCGGTGGCGAACCCGGTGGACATGATCGCGTCCGCCGGGCCCGAGGAGTACCGGCACGCGATCACCACGGTGCTCGGCTCCCCGGACGTCGACGCGACGGTCGTGCTGTACACGCCGACCGGAGTGCACGACACGGAGGTCATCGCGCGCGGCGTGCTGGAAGGGGTGGACGAAGCGCGCCGGCGGGGGGCTACCGCGAAGCCCGTGCTCGCGTCGCTCGTGGGCACCCGCGCGGACATCCCGGCTCTCCATTCCCCCGGGGGCGAGGTCATCCCCGTCTTCCTCTTCCCGGAAGAGATCGCCGCCGCCCTGGGCCGGCTCGCGCGCTACGGCGAGTGGCTGCGGACGGCGCCCGGCTCCTTCCCGGCGTTCCCCGACCAGGATCTGGCCGGCGCCGGACGCATCTGCCGCGCGGCGCTCGAGCGGCGCGGCGACGGCTGGCTCTCGGTCGGGGAAGCCCGCAGCGTGCTGGAGGCGGCGGGCATCACGACCACCGCGGGCGGCGTCGCCGCCACCGCCGAAGAGGCGGTGCGCCTGGCGGATGAGGTGGGCTACCCCGTGGCGTTGAAGCTCGCCTCCATCCGCATCGTACATAAGACAGAGGTAGGAGGCGTGCGGCTCGGCCTGGAGGATCCCGAGGCCGTCCGCTCGGCGTTCGACGAGATCCGCGGGACCCTGGTCGAGATGGGGCGCGCGGGGGACATGGAGGGCGTCCTCGTGCAGCCGATGCTCTCCGGCGCCGCCGAGATCCTCATCGGCGCGCAGGCCGACCGTCTCTTCGGACACCTGATCGCGTTCGGACTCGGCGGCATCCACGTCGAGGTGCTGCGCGACGTGTCGTTCCGGGTGGCGCCCCTCACCGATCGCGACGCCGAGGAGATGACCGCCGAGATCCGGGGATCCCGGCTCCTGGAAGGCTATCGCGGCCACCCCGCGGCAGACGTGGAGGCCCTGCGAGAGACCCTGTTGCGCGTGTCGACGCTGGTGGAGGAAGTGCCGCAGATCGAAGAGATGGACCTGAACCCCATCTTCGCGCTGCCTCCCGGTGAAGGGATCCGCGTGGCGGACGCGCGCATCCGCGTGGCGTCCTCACGCAGCGGCGGGGCGTCCGCGGGCCGGGGTGAGCCGGGTGGGCCGGACGACGCCGGAAGTCGGCCTCCTCGGGCTCCCGGCGAGGAAGGATCACCCGGCGCGTCGTGACCCCGAGAGGCCGCGCACGAGCGCCCTCGGGGGGCCTCGGGATTGCTTGACACCCCCCCCGGACGGGTATATTCTTTTCGGCCTGACTTTGCCGCGGGGTGGAGCAGTCTGGTAGCTCGCCGGGCTCATAACCCGGAGGTCGCGGGTTCGAATCCCGCCCCCGCTATTCCCCGAGCCCCGGTCCCCTGGATCGGGGCTCGCGCGCCTGGAAACGGGACTCCGCGCGGCAGAGCGGTCCGATCGAGCCCGCCCGAGCGCAGCTTCGGCGGGCTGTTCTTTGGGACGGACGCCGGCCAGGTAGCTCAGTTGGTAGAGCACGCGACTGAAAATCGCGGTGTCGGCGGTTCGACTCCGTCCCTGGCCACTGAAGGACATAGGTCCGTAGCTCAACTGGTAGAGCACCGGTCTCCAAAACCGGCGGTTGGGGGTTCGAGTCCCTCCGGACCTGTCGGAAGCACGGGTCGCCGTGGTTCGGAGGCCGAGCGGGATCGGCCCCCATCGTCTAACGGCTAGGACACCAGGCTTTCAATCTGGTAGCAGGGGTTCGATTCCCCTTGGGGGCACTGGCAGGTCGCTGGAAGCGTGAGGTGGCGGCCGCGCGCGCGGCTTCGTCGAAACGACGCGGGCATAGCTCAGTTGGTAGAGCGTCTGCTTGCCATGCAGAAGGTCGCCGGTTCGAGTCCGGTTGCCCGCTCTGGAACAATCGAGGGAAGCGTCGGTAGACGGCGCCGGTCGCAGGGGGCTGTAGCTCAGCTTGGTTAGAGTGCCGGTCTGTCACACCGGAGGTCGCGGGTTCAAGTCCCGTCAGCCCCGTAGGCAGCGACGTTTGACAACTCGGGTGGTGAAGCGAAGCCGCACGGTGGATGCGGGCCGCGCGGCGCGGCAGGGGGCTGTAGCTCAGTTGGGAGAGCGCCTGAATGGCATTCAGGAGGTCAGGGGTTCGATTCCCCTCAGCTCCATTCGCTGGGCACCGGCGCCGATGGCGCCCGGCGGGTCCGCGGGTTGCCGCCGCTGTCACGTCGCACGGTACCCGCTCGGATGGCGGAATTGGTAGACGCGCAGGATTCAGGATCCTGTGAGGGCAACCTCGTGAGGGTTCGAGTCCCTCTCCGAGCATGCAGTCGCAACGGTGGACGGGCCCACGTGCTGGAATTGGTAGACAGGCTGGTTTGAGGGACCAGTGCCGGAAACGGCGTGCAGGTTCGAGTCCTGTCGTGGGCACTTCCGGCCGGCCGACGGGGGTCGGGCGGACGATCGACGCAGGAAAAGCGCCCGTAGCTCAATTGGACAGAGTGCCTGACTACGGATCAGGAGGTTGGGGGTTCGACTCCCTCCGGGCGCATGAGTCTATCGGCCGAGACGGATCGGTGGGGTACCGAAGCGGCCAAACGGGGCAGACTGTAAATCTGCTGGCTCCGGCCTACGAAGGTTCGAATCCTTCCCCCACCACCAGGGCGCGTAGCTCAGTTGGTTAGAGCGCTACGTTGACATCGTAGAGGCCAGAGGTTCGAGTCCTCTCGCGCCCACTGGC
>DATKCH010000021.1:0-31327 GCA_035513295.1 Longimicrobiales bacterium | reverse complement strand
GGCGCTTCGCGGCAGATCCGGTCGAGCGAATCCAGGCCCACGAGGACCTCGCGAGGCTTGGAGCCATCGGGCGGTCCGAGCACCCCTGCGGCGTGCAGCTGATCCACGATGCGGGCGGCTCGCCCGTAGCCCACGCGCAGGCGCCTCTGGAGCAGCGACGTGGAACCCTGCTCGTACTGGACGCACACGTCCGCGGCCGCCCGGAACAGGGGATCCCGCTCCTCCAACAGCGCCTCGCTGATCTCCTCGGCGGCGGCTTCCTGCTCGCGTGCCCGGACCACCTCCAGAATGTCCTCTTCCACATCGGACGCAGCGCCAGCGGCCGCGAGGACTCGATACCAGGCCACGAGACCGTCGGTATCCTCGGTCGGCATGTACGCGCCCTGCACGCGCACCGGATCCGACTGGCCCGGGGGCAGAAACAGCATGTCTCCGTTCCCGAGGAGGGCGTCGGCGCCGTTCTGGTCGATGATCGTGCGGGAATCCACCTTCGAGCTGACGCGGAACGCGATCCGGCAGGGGAAGTTGGCCTTGATCAGGCCCGTGATGACGTTGACGCTCGGACGCTGCGTCGCCACTACGAGGTGTATGCCGATCGCGCGGGCCTTCTGTGCGAGTTGCGCGAGGGGGCGCTCGATCTCGCTCTGCACCGCCATCATCAGGTCGGCCAGCTCGTCCACCACCACGACGATGTAGGGCAGCGCCCCGTCCCTGTAGAACCAGCGGTCCGGATCCCCTTCCGGCCCGTCCGGCTCGACACGCCGGAGTACCTGCCCCTCCTCCAGCCGGCGGTTGAACTCGGCGATGGAACGGGCGCCGTTCTCCGACAGCAACTGGTAGCGCCGCTCCATCTCGTACACGGCCCATTTCAGCACGAACGCCGCGTCCTTGGGGTCGGTGACCACGGGATGCCGCAGATGGGGCAGCTCGGCGTACATGCTGAGCTCGACCATCTTGGGATCGATCAGGAGCAGACGCAGGCTTTCCGGATCGTGGCGGTAGACCAGGCTGGTGATGAGCGTGTTCACGCACACGGACTTCCCGGAGCCGGTCGTGCCCGCGATCAGCAGGTGGGGCATGCGCGCCAGGTCCGCGACGTACGGCGTGCCCTCGAGGTCGCGCCCGAGGGCGAGCGGTAGCGCCCCGCGGCCGCGGCGGAACGCGGGCGACTCGAGGATGTCGCGCAGGTATACGACCTCGGCGACCGGGTTGGGCACCTCCACGCCGACCGCGCCCTTGCCCGGAATCGGCGCGACGATGCGCACGCTCGGCGCGCGCAGCGCCAGCGCCAGGTCGGCGTCGAGGCTGGCGATGCGCGCCACCTTCACGCCAGGCGCGGGCACCACCTCGTACTGCGTCACGACCGGTCCGGTGGTGCGGCCGCAAATGCGGCTCTCCACGCGGAACGTCTCCAGGGTCTCGATGAGCACGTGCCCGAGCCGGTCCAGCTCGGCCTCGCTGAGGGAGGCATCGCGGGGGGGCTGGGGGGTCAGCAGGTCCAGCGGCGGCTTGAAGTCCGCGGCCCCGAGCCGATGTCCGGCGAACTCGGCCGGCCGCTCGACGCCGTCTCCGGGGGGCTCCCGGAGCCCTGCCTCGGGCGGCTCCTCCGCGAGCACCGTGGCGTGGTCGTCTTCCGCCTCCTCGATCGCCGCCCAGGGCGACGGCCGCGCGCTCTCTCGGCGGCCGGTCCAGCGAGCGCGCAGCGCGGCGAACCCGTCGCGGGCCCCGCTCGCCGAACGCCGCGCCGTCGAGAACGCGCCTCGCGCCAGCGGCCGGGCGGGATTCCAGCCGAGCGTGGCCACGAAGAGCCCGAGCGTCAGGAAGAGAAAGGCCACGACCCCGCCGACGACACCCAGTGCGGCGACCAGGCCGGACGCCCCGGCGGCTCCGACGAATCCGCCCGGGGCTTCGGCCCACGCCGGCAGGGGAACGCCCGCCACCAGCGCCCCGAGGCCCTGCGCCACGGGCATCAGCACAAGCAGGCCGGCCACCAGCGAGCCGTAGCGCAGGGCGCGCTCCCGGTCCAGCCAGGCGAAGCCGTACGCGCCGCCCACCGCCGCGCCCACCGGCAGGAGGTACGCGCCGCCGCCGAACGCGGCGCGTGCGCCCCGCGCGAGGACGCGACCCAGGCTCCCCACGAGGTTGCCGCCCTCGGGGAGGCCGAACAGCCCCGCCGGCACCAGCGCGAGCGCCAGTACGAGCGTCAGGCCGAGGAGCGCGAGCCCCGTCAATTCGAGACGCTGTTCGCTGTTGAGCATCCGGTCCGCCTCCCGTCCCAGCCCTTCCCGGCGCGCACCCCTGTCCGCGCCGCCTACCCTAATGTACCGGCCGGTATACCAGAGTGCCTTCCGCCATGTGCCGCTCCAGCCACTTCGTGTCGAAGTCACCGGCCACGAAGTCCGCGTGCCCCATGAGCTCGTGCAGGAACGGGATGGTCGTATGGATTCCCTGAATGATGAAGGACTCGAGCGCGAAGCGCATCCTCGCGATCGCTTCGGTCCTGTCCTCCCCGTGTACGATCACCTTGGCGATGAGGGAATCATAATGCGGCGGGACCAGGTATCCGCCATAGGCGTGGGTGTCCAGCCGCACGCCCATTCCGCCGGGTTGGTGCATCGCCTCGATCCTGCCCGGGCTGGGAGCGAAGTTGCGGGACGGATCCTCGGCGTTGATCCGACACTCGATCGCGTGGCCCCTCAGCTCGATCGGCTTGTCCTCGATCGCCAGCGGCTCGCCCGCGGCGATCCGGATCATCTCCTTCATCAGATCGTAGCCGGTGACCATCTCGGTGACCGGATGCTCCACCTGGATGCGGGTGTTCATCTCCATGAAGTAGAACTCGCCGGCCTCGCCGAGAAGGAACTCCATGGTGCCAGCGGACACGTAGCCGATCGCCTCGGCGCCGCGCACGGCGGCGTCGCCCATCCTGGCGCGCAGGTCGGGCGTAAGCGCCACGCACGGGGACTCCTCGATGAGCTTCTGGTGCCGCCGCTGGATCGAGCACTCCCGCTCGCCCAGGTGCACGACGCGCCCGTGCGAGTCCCCGAGCAGCTGGAATTCCACGTGTCGGGGCCTGCTGAGGTACTTTTCCAGGTACACGGACCCGTCGCCGAAAGCGGTCTCGGCCTCGATCCGGGCGGTCTGGAACATGCGCGGGAAGGAGGCCTCGTCCTCCACGACCCGCATGCCCTTGCCGCCGCCCCCGGCGGTGGCCTTGATGATCACCGGGAAGCCCAATTCGCGCGCGATCTCGGACGCTTCACCTTCGTCCGCGACCGTCTCCTCGGTGCCCGGCACGGTGGGCACGCCGGCCGCGGCCATCGCGCGCCTGGCCGCCGCCTTGTCCCCCATGGCCCGGATGTGCTCGGCGCTCGGCCCGATGAAGGTGATGTCGGACCGGGCGCAGATCTCGGCGAACTCCGCGTTCTCGGCCAGGAACCCGTAGCCCGGATGGATCGCCTCGGCACCGGTCACCTCGGCCGCCGCGATGATCCGGGGGATGTTGAGGTAGCTCTCCCGAGCCGGGGGCGGCCCGATGCACACGTCCTCGTCCGCGAAGCGGACGTGCAGCGACTCGCGGTCGGCTTCGCTGTAGACGGCGACGGTGCGGACGCCGAGTTCCCGGCAGGCGCGGATGATACGGAGCGCGATTTCGCCCCGGTTCGCGATCAGAACCTTGGAAAACACGCGACTTGCCGGCCGGTCAGCGCAAAAACGGCCGGCGCCTCAGGCCGTCGGCCGCCCGCGCTCATGCCGGCTCGATCCGGAAGAGCGCTTGCCCGTACTCGACGGGGTCACCGTTCTGGACCAGGATTTCCTTGACTATCCCCTCCACCTCGGCCTCGAGCTCGTTCATGAGCTTCATCGCCTCGAGGATGCAGAGCGTTTGGCCCTTGGAGACGCGCGTTCCGACGGCCACGTAGGGCGGCGCCTCCGGAGCCGGCGCGCGGTAGAACGTGCCGACCATGGGCGACTGCACCTCCAGCCAGCCGTCGTCGAGGGCGGCCTCCCCGGCGCCGTCTCGTTCCGTTCCAGGAGGGGGTGACGACGCGACGGCGGGTGGCGGCCCGTAGGCCGGCGGTCCCGGAGCGGCCGCCGGGGGAGGGGTCTTGGAGATGCGTACGCTCGTCCCGCCCCTGGTGATTTCGATCGAGTCTATGCCGCTCTCGTCCACGGCCTCGATCAGGCCCCGCAGGAACTCGAGATCCAGCATCTCAACCCCTTCCCTTCTTCGATTCCGCGGCACCGGCCTCCGTGCCGCGCACGTGCGCGACCAGCGCGCGCAGCCCCAACTCGTAGCTGCCGGCGCCAAAGCCCATGATCACACCCAGCGCGTGCTCGGCCAGCAGCGATCGCCGCCGAAAACGCGAGCGCGTGTGTAGGTTCGTCAGGTGCACCTCCACGAACGGGCGCCCCACTCCCACCAGCGCGTCCAGGAGCGCGATGCTCGTGTGGGTGTACGCCGCCGCGTTGACGACGAAGCCCGACACCGTCGGCCCCCGGTCGTGGATCCAGTCGATCAGGTCGCCCTCCCGATTCGACTGAAAGGACTCCACCTCTACGCCGAGATCACGCCCCAGCCGGCGCGCCCCCTCGTCGATCTCCGCTAGCGTCGCCCGACCGTACAAAGACGGTTGCCGCGTGCCGAGGAGGTTCAGGTTCGGGCCGTGGAGCAGGCCGATGTTCACTTCTTGAGGCTCTGAAGCCAGGAACGGAACACCTCCAGCTCCTCATCGTCCCCGGTCTCGGAGTCCGCCGCAACCTGCCCGCCCGCCTCGCCTTCAACCGACGCGTCCAGGAGCGACCGCGCCAGGTCCCCCAGCTCCTCCCGCGCGGCCGCGGGGTCGGAATCCCGCGGCGGGGTCTCCGGCCGCGACGGGCGTTCCGGCTTCGGGTCCGCGCGTTCGCCGAAGCCGCGCGACGCGTCGGAGGGAGGAGCGGACGGCGCGATCAGGTCCGCTTCGCCCAGCTCGAGTATCGCTTCGCCCGCGCCCGGATCCCGCGAGGACGGGGCCGCCGCCCACGGCTCGGTTTCGAGGTCCACCTCGCGCGGTGGCGCCGCGCGTCGCGCGGGCGGCGGTGCCTCCGGTTGGGTCAGACCGTACCGCGGCTGGGCGGCGCCCGGCGCGGCCTCGCGCTCGGGCTCCTCGCGCGAGGGCCGTGTCGTCCACGGCTCATCGTCGACGCCGGCCCCCGCGGGCGTGGTCCACGAGATGAGGCCCCGGAGCGTGTCCCGGATGCTCGTCCCCTGCGCGTCCTGAGCCAGGGCGTCCGCGAGCGCCGCGGCCAGCGAATCGCCCTCCGGAGGCGCGGCCGCCGCGGCTGCCTCGGCATCCCCCGGCGCGTCGCCCCCGGGAGCCTCCGCGTCGGAGATCGGGGCCTCGGGACCGTCCGCTGCGGAAGCCGCCCCGAGGTCCACGAGCTCGAGCCCTGACCCCCCGACGTCCGCGGCCGCGGGCTCGGACCTCGCCGCCGCCGGACTCTCCGCCGCGGCCGGTGCGCCCGCCCTCGCTTCGAACGGCGTTCCAGAGAACTCCTCGCCGGTCCAGAGGCCGCCGGAGGCATCGGTCGGGGGGCGGCCGGCGGAATCGGCGGCCGGCGGGGGCGCGCCCGGGCTCCGCCCGGCGTCCCCGAAGGGAGAGTCGGGCGCCCCCCGGGTCTCGCCGAACGCGGTCCCGTCGTCCGCGCCGTACGCGAACGGGTCCGCGAACGTGAGCGGCTCGGGCCCTTCCTCGGGGGCCTCGAAGCCGAACGGCGGGACGGGTTCCGCGTCGGGCAGGGGCGTCTCCTCGGGCGCCGTGAGGACCTCCTCTTCGAGGAGGGGCGCCCCGGCGGCCCCTTGGGCATCCGCGCCGGAAGGCTCCGCCGCTGCCGGCGCGGACGCGGGGTTCCCCCGCCCGGAAGGTGGCGCGGCGGCGGCGCGCGCGTCCGATCGGCCCGCGACATCCCCCCATTCCGGCCGGACGGGTTCCGATTCGCCGGCCGCGACGCGCGCCTCGGCCTCGAAGAGCTTCGCCTGAATGCGCGCATCGGCGGGGCGCCGCTCCAGCATGCGACGGTAGACGGACGCGGCCCGAGCGTGCAGGCCCTGGGCGGCGTACAGGTCACCCAGCGTTTCGGTCTCCATTCCGGAGAGTCCCCCATCCTCGCCCACGCCCTCGTCCAGGCCCTCGGGTCCGAGATCGGGCCAGACCCAACCTGCCGGGCCCGCCTCGGCGAACCGCTCTTCCCGCGGCTCCTCCGACGGCGGCTCCTCCGACGGCGGCTCCACCGACGGCGGTAGGCCGAAGTCGGTGACCGCCAGGTCGATCAAGGGCAGGAAGTCGTCCGAGGCGTTCGAATCGTCCAGAGCGTCCGGGGCATTCAGGGCGTCCGGGGCGCCGGTGCCCGTTTCCGGCACGCCGCCAAAGTCCTCCGACGCGCCGGGTTCGTCCGATGCGCCGCGCTGCGCGGGCAGATCCGGCGCGCCCCATGTGTCCACTCCGATCAGCCCGTCGAGCGGCCCCGCGCCAATCGCCTCCTCCCACTCGCCGGATTCTCCCCAGGCGCCCGCGGCGCGCTCGTCGAAGACGGTCGGCTCCTCGGCGAACGGATCGCTTTCGGGATACGCCCCGGCTACGCCCGCGTCGGGTGGGGATGCCTCCGCCGACGGCTCCATGGTCACGGGCTCCGGGGCGGGCGCGGACAGCGCGTCGATTCTCGCCTCGACCTCTTCGTCCCCGGGGTCGAGCGCGTTCAGCGCGGTCCAGTGGGCGAGGGCGTCGTCGACTCGCCCGGCCTCGTCCGCGGCCACGGCGAGCCGGCGCAGCGCGATCATGTTGTGGGGATCGAGCGCGAGAACCCTCTCGAACGCCGAGACGGCGGCCCCGGGATCGCCGAGGTCCTCCATGATGCGCCCCATCACGACGTGCGCGCTGGCGTAGTCGGGATGGTCGGCGAGGCCCCTGCGGAGGATTTCCCTGGCGCGCTCGGGGTCGCCGTTCTTGCGGTGGGCTTCTGCGAGGTGTGTGAACACGCGGCCGCGCGGGTTCTCCGCATACAGCGTTTCCAGACGCGCGATTTCTTCGCTACTGGCTTCGGCCATTCCGCTCGCAGGATCGAAGGCTCCGGTCGCGTGACGGGCACCCGTCGACAGCGGTCCAGCCCGCAGGAACCGCCGGCCGGCCGATGCCAAGCGTGCCGCCCGTGGGGACTGGGCTGCGGCGCCCCGGCCTCTCGGCGTCTCGCTTCGGCTCGTCCGAACGAAGCGTCGGGGGAGCGACCGCGCAAGATAGACGACGCTTCGATGGCATGTCAACGCGCGTGGGAGGGGCGCTTGAACATTGCCGTAAAGCCATTTAGAGTTGGGAGCTTGGCCCGGGTCGGGCCCACGGCCGCCCTAAACCGCAGGGAAGTTTGCGATGGTGATGAACAAGATGCGCGAGTGGACCAAGTGGATCATGGTCGTAACGGCCCTCGCGTTCGTCGCGCTCATGGTCTTCGAGTGGGGCATGGATGCGAGCGGGCAATCCGCGCTCGCTATGGGTGGGGGCGAAATGGGCAAGGTCAACGGCGACGTGATCAGCTACGAAGCCTGGGTGCCGACCTACCAGCTTCTCTACGACCGTCGCCAGGAGGCGCAGGGACGGCCCCTCACGTCGGCGCAGGCCCGGGAGATCGAAGATGAAACCTGGGAGCAACTCATCTCCCAGCTTCTGATTCGCCAGGAGCTCGATCGGCGCGACATCGACGTGAGCGGCGACGAAGTCCGCCAGGCGGCCCGGTACGCCCCGCCGGCGGAGTTTCGTGAGAATCCGGCGTTCCAGACCAACGGCGCCTTCGACCTGATCAAGTACCACGAATACCTCGCGTCGCCCGCCGTCGACCCGCGCTTGCTCGCGCAGCTGGAGGCCTATTACCGGGACCGCATTCCCGAGTCCAAGCTGCTGCAACAGCTCGCCACCGGCGTGTTCGTGTCCGACGCGGAGCTCTGGGCCGAGTACCGCGATCGCAACGAGACCGCCGAGATAGAGTACGTGCTGATCGATCCCGGGGCGGTCGTCGCGGAGGACCGTGTAAACGTGTCCGAGGAGGATGTCGCCCGCTATTACCGGGAACACCGCGAGGACTTCCGGGCGCCGGCCTCTGCCCGGATCCGCATCGCGTCCATCGACAAGACGCCCGCCGCGCGGGACACCGCGGCGGCGCTGGAACGCGCGCTAGCGGTCCGGCAGGAGGTCCTGGACGGCGGCGATTTCGCCGAAGTGGCTCAGCGGGAGTCCGCCGATCCCGTGTCCGCCGAGTCCGGAGGCGACCTCGGTTCCTTCCGGCGCGGCGACATGGTGCCCGTGGTCGATCAGGCCGCGTTCTCGCTGCCCCTGGGGGAGCTGGGAGAGCCGATCCTGTCGCAGTTCGGCTATCATGTCCTCGAGGTCACCGCGCGGGACGGCGACGAGGCCAGCGCCCGACATATCCTGATTCCGGTGGAACTGAGCCCGGAATCGGAGGACGAAATCTTGATCCTGGCCGATTCCCTGGAGGAACTCGGCGAGAACATGCCGCTCGATTCCGCCGCGGCGCGCCTCGGCCTGTCGACGAGGACCGTGGTGATCACGGCCGAGCGGCCGTTCGCCCCGGGGTACGGCCCCCTCGACGAGGCCGCCGACTGGGTCTTCGAGGATCCGGAAAGCGAAGAGGTCCCCGTCAGCCACGTCTTCGAGAACGACGACGTTTTCTACATGGTGGAGACCATCAGTGAGCGCGAGGAAGGGATTCGGCCGCTGGACGATGTCGCCGGGCAGATCCGGGCCCAGCTGGCCGACGCGCGGCGCCTGGAGCTCGCGCGCGCCGAGGCCACCAGGCTGCTCGAAAAGGCGCGCTCGGCGGGTGGGCTCGAAGCCTTGGAGGCCGATGGCTTCGTCGCCGCCCGCGCCGGCCCGTTCACGCGGCTCGACTTCGTTCCGGGCCTCGGGCAGGCCAACGCCGCGATCGGCGGGGCGTTCGGGCTGCGCGAGGGCCAGATCGGGGGGCCGTTCGAGGCGGACGGGCGCCTCGTCCTCGTGCGGGTCCTGGAGCGGCAGCCGGCCGACCGCGCCCAGTGGGAATCGCAGAAGGATCTCCAGCGGGCGCGGACGGCCCAGCTGAGGGAACAGGCGGTCGTCTCGGCCTATCTGAACGATCTGCGCGGGGAAGCGAGCATCGTCGACAACCGGGAAGCGGTTCTCCGGCCGGCCGACACCAATCAGGGCCTGCAGGGAGGCCTGTTCGGGAGCTGAGCAGCGCCGACGACCCCCGGTGGCTATGCCTCCCCGTCGTTCCTGCCCTGGACACCCGCAAGCCCCCTGCTCGCGGCCGCACTCGCCTTCTTCAGCGACCCGCTAGTTGTCGTCGTCGCCCGGGACGGGCGCCTCGGCCGCATGCGGCCGAGACGACGGCGCGGGCCCCGCCGCCTCGGCGGGCGGAGCGGGTCGCACCGGCTCGGACGCCTGGGGCGGCGCCACCGAAGGGCGAGCCTGCGAAGGCGGTACCTCCCGCCGTTCCGGCTCCGTAGAACGGGCGACGTCGGCCTGTATCTCGGAGACCGAGCTCTTGAACTCGCGGATGCCCTTGCCGAGCGAGGCGCCGATCTCCGGCAGTCGTTTGGCTCCGAAAACGAGCAGCACGATCAACAGGATGACGATGAGCTCGGTGGGGCCGAGACCGAATGGCATGTGGATCCTCTTTCAGTAGAGCCAGGAGCGAGCCACCAGCGCCGCTCCCAGTACACCCACAAGGCTCAGAAGATTGACGTTCAACGTCAAGGGGCCCAGCACGAGCGCGATGGCGCCCACATCGACGCCGAGCGGACCGAGCGACGCGGACGCGGAGGTCGTCAGCAGGGTCCTGGTGGCGCTTTCGGGCATGAAGAGCACCACGAGCCGCGTGAGGACGGCGCCAACCACGAGACCCGCGACGAGCACCCAGAACGCGCGCCGGCCCGGCAGCCTGCGGGACGTAACGGCGGATCCGCCGATGCCCAGCCCGGCCACCCTCAGGCTCGCCTGCAGACTACGTAGGCAACGGCGAGGCGAAGTGCCTCGGTGACGTCGGCCCGTGGCAGGTCCGAGAGCGCATCCAGCGCGGCTTCGCCGTAGGCCTCGGCGCGTGCCTGTGCGCGCTCCACCCCGCCCCTCGCCTGCACGAGCGCGATCACCTCGGCGATGCCCGTCTCCGTGGGTCGGGGATCGGCGAAGAAGCGCTCGATCGACCGGAGCTCTGGGTCCGACATCTCGGGCAGCGCCTCGATCAGCGGAAGGGTGACCTTGTGCTCCCGGAGGTCGTGGCCGCTCGGCTTCCCGGTGGCCCTTTCGGTCGCCACGTAGTCGATGACGTCATCGACGATCTGGAACGCCATGCCGAGCTCGTGCCCGTAGCGGGCGAGAGACTCGCGGTAGACTCCGCCTCCGACGAGCGATCCCAGCTCGCAGGAGGCCGAGATCAGCGAAGCGGTCTTGGCGGCGATGAGCCGATAGTAGGCGTCCTCGCCCAGGTCGAGCGCGTCGGCGGCGTGCAGCGCGCGCAACTCGCCCACGCTCATGCGGTTGGCCGCGCGGGCGAGCACTCCGATCTGCTCCAGGTCGCCGAGCTCGGAGAGTCGCGAAACCGACCGGCTGTACAGGAAGTCGCCCATGATGATCGCCGTGCGGTGATTCCACAGCGCGTTCACCGTCGGCATTCCCCGGCGCATCACGGAGTGGTCCACGGCGTCGTCGTGCACGAGCGTGGCCAGGTGGACCAGCTCCACGAGCGCGGCGACGGTCTGCGCATCACGGCTTTCGCCACCCTCGACGCGACTGGCGAGGATCACCAGCGTCGGGCGGAAGAGCTTGCCGCGCTTGAGGAGAATGTAGTCGCTGACGTCGGCCAGCGGGCGGTAGTCGGACACGGCGATGCGCCGCATCTCGGTCACGACGCCTTCGAGGCTCTCCCGTACGGGGTCTTGGATCGCGGCCAGCCCCGGCGGGACGGTCCTCGGCATCGGCTCCGGGCTCCTCCTTGGCGCTTCGGAAAGGGGCGGCAAGTTACGCGCGGTCCCTGCGGGTGTCAAAGCCGTTCCAGCCTTTCGGATACGTCCCGAAAATCGATGTCGAGCGACAGCACTCGCTCGTACGCCTCGCGCGCGTCCTCCGGCCTGTCCAGCTGCTCGTAGCACCGGCCGAGGTGATAGTTGACTCCCAGCAATTCGTTCGGGTCGGTCGCCATCTCGTTGGAGCCCTGCCGAAGCAGCTTCTCCGCGATCGCGTAGTCGCCCTTCTCCATGAAGCACTGCCCCAGCTCCTCGTACACCTTGAGCCGCTGGGCTCCGAACCGAAGCGCGGTCTGGAACTCCGCGATCGCCTCGTCGATCAGGCCCATTTCCTTGAACGCGATGCCCAGGTCGTAATGGCTCGCCGTGTCCTCTACGGACACGTGTTCGCTCACCTTGGACCGGAACTGCGACAGCATCTCGTGGAAATCCTGATCCTCGTCGCCGGTGGGGACCTCCTCCTCGACCACGAAGCGCGTCGTTTCGAGCGTCTCCTCGCCCACCAGGGCGGCGAGGTCTACGTAGTCGCCCGGAGACGCAGCGCGGCCAGCGCCGCCCGCGGAGGGAGCGCCGGCCGGGGGGGGAGTCGCCGGCGCGAGCGCGCTCCGCGCCCCCTCGTGAGACGGGTCCGCGGCCAGAACGCGTTCGTAGGCCTTCCTGGCGGCCTCGGCGTCACCGGATTCGCGCAACTGCTCGGCCAGCGCGGCGTAGGCCGGGACAAGTCGGTCGCGGTCGTCCGCCCGACGGGCGGAATCGGCGCGCAGGCGAAGGGCCCGCACGCTGCGCGGTGCGAGCTCCACCATCACGTCGGCCAGGCGCAGCGCCTCGTGCGTCGCCTCGCGCTCCTCGGCCGCGCCCGCCGCGTGCTCCAGGATGTCGAGGGCGTCGTCCTCGCGCCCCTCCGCGATGAGCGCGCGCGCACGATCCTCGGGGGTGCGGGGCGCGACGAACTCGACCGGGATGTCGTCTCGCACGTCGACATCGGGCTCGGCGTCCGTAACCGGCGCAGCTCCGGGCACGACACCGCCGGCGCTTCCGAACGCCGGGGCGATGTCCGCGACCGCCGGCTCCTGGCGCTCGTCCACGTCTGGGTCGGCGCGTGCCAGCGTGTCGAAGCCGTCCTCCAGTCGGATATCGGCCTCGTCCGGATCGGCGCCGGCCACGATCGGAAGCGCGAATTCCCCGGGCTCGGCGACGCCCTCGTGGGCTTCGGGGACGGTCTCCGAGGACGCCACGTCGGTCCACTCCGGCATCGGCATGGAACCGTCATCGGCTTCCAGAAGCGGCAGCGGCTCGTCCTCCTCCTCGTCGTCGGCGTACCCCTCGTCATCGGGGTACCCCGCGTGCAGCGCTGCCCCCGTCCCCGGCTCACCGGCGCGGTCATCCGCCCCGCCGTAGTCCGGCTCCTCGCCGAGCAGGGAGTCCACGCTCAGCGGCACGTAGTCGGGCTCGGCGTCGGCTCGCTCGACCGGTTCCATGGCCACGTCTTCGGACCCGGTGAAATCGACCAGGTCGGACTCGAACGCGTCGTCCGCGGACGTCACCGCCGGCGTGGAAAGGGCCAGGCCGTCGTCGCGGGGGGTGTCGTCGCCGCCGAGAACCCCGGTGGGCGGCGCGAGCGCGTCGCGGCTCGGCACCTCGGGTTCCTGGAGCGCGCTCTCGGAGGACCACTCGCCCGCTTCAGGGGGCGGCGCGGCCGGCGGCTCGAAGTCGGGGTCGAGCGCCCGGGCTTCCGCCGCCACCTCCTCGGCGCCGTCGGCGTCTCCGGCGGCGGCGTACGCCGCCGCCGCGCGCGCGTACGACGCCAGCGCGTCCTCGGAGCGACCCTGCGAGGAGTACTGGCGTCCCAGCTGCGCCCACACGTCCGCGTCCTGCGACAGTTCTGCGAACTCCTTGAGCGCGCCCAGCGACGCATCCATCTGCCCCGCGGACGCCAGCCGCGCCGCGTACTCCAGGAACCACCTGCGCGCGTCCGTCAGAAAGCCCTGGTCCGCGCACAGCCGCCCGAGCCTCTCGTAGAGCGGAACCCGGTCCGGTTCGTAGCGCAGGGCCTTGTTGCACAGCGCGATGGCGTTGTTGAGGAACCCGGCCTCCGCGTAGCGGTCCGCCGCCTGCACGTAGTACTCGACCGCCGACTTGGTCTCGCCGAGACGCAGGTAGAGGTCGCCGATCCGATTGTACAGCCCGAGCTCGGCGTCCCCCGTTTCCTGCTCCTCCAGGGCGCGCCGATAGAGCTCGATCGCGCGCCCCCAGTCCTCCTGCTGCTCGTAGCGCCGAGCCTCGTCCTTCAGCTTCATCGTGGAACTCATCCCGACCTCATTTCGAGGAATCCCCAGCCACCCAATCGCCCGCCCCCAGCGCCTCGAGGACGCGGGCGGAGATCACCCTCGCGGGACCGACCTCCCGCAGCCGCAATCGGTCCGCCGCCGCGCCGCGCAGCGCGGCGTCCGGAATCATGCCGATCACCTCGGTCGCGCCCATCTCGCCCCCCGCCGCCGCGACCGCGCGTTCGATCGCCCGATACACGTCGATCGGCGCGGTGGCGCGCAGATCCTCGATATTCATCGAAATCTGCACGACGCCCCGCCTCTCCAGCTCGAACGCGAGCGCACGCACGCCGGCGAAGCCGCCGTTCGCGGCGCGGATGGAGCGCGCGATCGCGCGCGTGGCCCCGATCCCGACCCCCTTCACCACCACGTTCCAGGCCAGCAGCAGCCGCCGCGCGCCCACGCACACGGCCCCCGCGCTCGGGTGCGCGCCCCTGTGGGGCCAGGGCTCCGGACGCACGTCCGGCTCGCGCCCCTCCGGCCAGCCATCGGCCAGCGCCTCGAAGCCTCCCCTGCGCAACTCGTCGAGGCCCCGCCCCGCGGGCGTCGAAGCCTCCGCGTAATAGTAGACGGGAAGCCCCGGGTCACGGCCCAGCGCCTCCCCCACGCTCCACGCGAGTGCACGGGCGTCCTCCATGGTGGCGCCGACGAGCGGGACGAAGGGAAGCACGTCGAGTGCCCCGACGCGTGGATGGACCCCGGCATGCCGTCGGAGGTCTATCCGTTCCGCGGCCACCCGCGCGAGCGCGAGCGACGCGGCCGTCAGGGTCACGGGCGATCCGAGGAGGGTCAGGACCGACCGATTGTGATCCGGGTCGGCCGACCAGTCGAGCACCTCGGCTCCGGCCTCGAGCGCCGCTTCCACCGCCGCCTCCACCACCGCCAGGTCCCTCCCCTCGCTCAGGTTCGGGACGGCCTCGAACAGCCGGCGAGGCATCGGGTTCAAGATAAACCGTAGCGGCGGGCGACTACAACCCGACCGAGCGCGCGATGCCCGACAGGACGCCGCCCCTCACGAGCGCCTCGGAGGCCGCGATGTCCGGCTCCAACGGCCGGTCCTCGTCGAGCCGCGGGACCTCCGCCCTCAGCGCCGACCGGGCGCGCTCCGCCGCCACGCCGGTCCGCAGGGGCGCGAGGAAGTCGAGCGCCTGACAGGCCACGAGCAGCTCCATGGCGAGCACCGTCTCGAGGAACTCCACGGCCCGCGCCGCCTTGAGCGCCGCCCCGACGCCCATGGAGACGTGATCCTCCTTGTTGTTGTCGGTGGGAATCGTGTCCACGCTGGCCGGAAGCGCCAGACGGCGCACCTCGGCGACCATCGCCGCCGCCCCGATCTGGATCATCATGAGGCCCGAGGAGAGCCCGGGGCTTTCGGTGAGAAACGCCGGCAGGCCGGACATCGCGGGGTCCACCAGGCGGGCGATCCGGCGCTCGGAGATCGCGGCCAGGTCCGCGCACGCGATGGGTATCAGATCGAGCGCCTGCGCCACGATCTGCCCGTGGAAGTTGCCTCCGCTGAGGATGCGGCCGGTATCGGCGAACACGAGAGGGTTGTCGGTCGCGCTGTTCACTTCCACCGCGAGGACATCGCGCGCGTAGCCGAGCAACTGGCGCGAGGCGCCGTGCACCTGGGGCATGCACCGGAGCGAGTACGCGTCCTGCACGCGCGGGTCGTCGCTCCGGTGCGACTCGCGGATCTCCGATCCCGCCAGCAGGCCGCGCAGGCGCGCCGCGCTCACGCGCTGGCCGGGGTGCGGGCGCGCGTCCTGGATCGCGGCGTCGAAGGCCTCGGGGGTGCCCCTCAGGCCGTCCAGGCTGAGCGCCCCGGTGACCTCCGCGACATCCACCGCGCGTTCGGCGGCGAGCAACGCCAGAACGCCGATCGCCGTGTGCACCTGGGTACCGTTGATGAGCGCCAGACCCTCCTTCGCCTCCAGCTCCAGGGGCCGCAGGCCGGCGCGCTCGAGGGCGTCGGCCGCAGGCTCCCAGCCGTCGTGGGTTCGCACGACGCCCTCGCCGATCAGGGGCAGGGCGGCGTGCGCGAGCGGCGCGAGGTCGCCGGAGGCGCCCACGCTTCCGTAGCGCGGAATGCGCGGCAGCAGGTCGTGCCTGAGCAGCGCCAGCAGCCCGTCCACGAGCTCGGGCCTCACGCCGGAAGCGCCCGCCGCCAGGGTGTTCGCCCGGAGCAGCAGGATCGCACGGGTGGCCGGCGCGTCCAGCGGAGCGCCCACCCCCGCGGCGTGGCTGCGCAGCAGGTTGACCTGGAGGATCCGGATCTGATCGGGCGCGATGACGGCGTCGGACAGAGCGCCGAAGCCCGTGTTCACACCGTACACCGTGCGCCCGCGCGCGAGGGCTTCGTCGATCACGGCGCGGGACGCCTCCACCCCGGCGCGCGCCTCGTCCGAGAGCGACACGTTCGCGCCGGCGGCGCAGGCGACGGCTTCGACATCTTCGAGGGTGAGGCCGTGGCCGCTCAGAAGGAGCGGTCCGGTCACTGGTCCCTCCGTGGATCGCTGCGCTGCTCGTAGTCCAGCTTGAGATCTCGCAGATCGCGCAACGCCACCCGGAACTCGAAGCTGAAGTTGCCGTTCTGCGTGCGCACGAAGTCGAAGTTCGCCTCCCAGTCGTGCAGGTCGCGCGTGAGACGCAACACGTGGTTCGCGAACGCGCTCTCGGTGATGTTGTAAGCGGTCTGCCAGGAAGCCGACCACTGCTGCGTGGGGCGGAACGTCACCGAGCCGTTGACCATCTGCCGCTCGGCGTCCGGGGCGGCGCGCGGCCGGTCCAGGCTGTAGTTGAGCTGCGCGCGCCACGAGCCGATCCCACCCGTCGCGCGCGGCGCCCGGAAGCCACCGGACGTCAGCGCCAGCCGGTCGTCGACGGCCCGCGTATCCTCCTCCAGCTCGTCGATCTCGCCGCCCTCATCCACCCCCGCCTCCTCCAGGCGCTCGCGCTCGCGCGCCTCGTCCGGCCGGTCCCCGAGGCCGAGCCAGCGAAACAGGAAGAAGTTGTTGTCCACGCCGAACGAGGCGGTCATCCGGCTCAGATGAAGGTCCAACGTCCGGCCCGGCTCTCCGGTCGCCGACGTGTCCGGTCGGAACAGGTCGTGGGTGGTCTGGAACTGGAGGCCGCGCAGCAGGTCCGAGGTGAAACTGTTCGAGATGCTGGTGGTCGTGAGGCCGTCGCCGCCCTCACGCGCCTGCACGAAATCGTAGGCGATCGCGCTCGTCGCGATCGACAGGAGCATGAGCTTGCGCGCCTGCGGCAGCCTGAGCGGTTCTTCCCCCGGAGCCGCCGACGGGCCGTCCGGCGTGGGGATCGCCTCCTCGGGGGCAGCCTCGGATGGTTCGAGGTCTTCGTCCCGGTATTTGGCCTCGAACGTCTGCTGCAGCCCGATCTCGATCCGGTTCTGCTCGCGGCCGGCCGCCGAGACGCCGAAGACGCTCTCCTGCAAAGCCGTCAGCTCCGGCGCCGGCGAGTAGGTATAGGCGAATCGCGGGGCGAGCTTGTGGCGGAAGCGCCCGAACGGGCCGACGCCGGGGAAGAACCCGTACATGGGCGATTCCAGGTCCGCCCGGAACTGCATCCGGAGCGGCCCGGCCACGCGATCCACCGCGAGGCTGTCGTCGCGCAGGTAGTCCTGCGTCAGGGACAGGCTCGGGCGCAAGGTGCTCGTACCGACCAGGCGCTGCTGGTAGTTGAGGCCGGCCGACCAGCTCGCGCGCTCCTCGAAGCTGCCCGGCTGCGTGAAGGTGGAGTCCTGTGTCAGCGTGTCGGTCGCGAACACGGTGACGAGGCGGTCGGCGAGCGTGACCCGGTTGAGGGTGAAGCGCTGGTCCACCGAGAAGCCGCCGAAGCGGAAGGCGCTGGACGCGGAGGCTGAGCGGGTCTCGCGATCCTGCGCGCGGCCGGCGGGGTCGGCGGTCTCATCGATGTCGACCTCCACGTTCCGGAACTGGACGCCCCCGTTCCAGCTCCCCGAGAAGCCCGACGGAGAGCCGAACAACGCGACGTTCGACAGCGTGATCCCGGCGCTGGGCGCGGTCAGTTCGACCCGGCCGTCATCCAGATACTGCTTCCGGTCGCCGCTCACGTCGAAGGAGCCCCAGTCGAAGCGCCTGCGCAGCGACGCGTTCGACTGGATCGACCGGTTCAGTTCGCGCGGGTCGAACGTGTTACGCCGGACGAAGTCCTCCGAAGACACGTAGTTCGCGTTCACGCTGACCGTGGTGCGCTCGTCGGGCTGCCACGAGTTGGTGCTGCGCAGCGTGAGTTCGCGCCCTCCCTCCTCGCGCCAGAACTGCTTGTAGACGGCGTTGCCCTGCAGGAACTGCCTCAACCAGCGATACTCGAAATCGCCTCGCAGCGCGACGTAGTTGTCGGCGAACCAGTCGAACGCCAGGGCGGTCCCGAGGTAGTCGCTCATCGCCCAGTAGAAGCCGATGTCGGTGATGCGCCTGCGATAGCCCGTGGAGGTCCGAGCGACGTCCTGCAGGCCGAACCGGGGCGTCAAGAAGCCGCTCTTCCGGCCCTCGCGCATGCTCTGCACCATGAACGGCAGCCAGAAGACGGGCACGTCCTGGAAGTTGAGCGTGACGTCCCTGGCGACGAGCACCGAGTCGCGCACGATCTTCACCTCGCGGGCGGCGAAGTGGTAGTGCGGTGCCTCCAGCTCGCAGGAGGTGAACTCGGCGTCGTGCGCGAAGACGCGCGAGCTGCCCACGGGATACATCTGCTTCCCCGTGACCCGCCACTCGGCGTTCTGCTGGAAAGTGGTCCGGGCGTCCAACGCGACGCCGAGGCGCCGCTCGACGTTGTAGCAGACCCTGGTGGAGGTTACGGGCGCGTCCTCGCCGCCGGTATAGGTGGGGGCACCGTAGCCGCACACGACCTGCCGGTCCAGGTCGTATTCGACCAGCGAATCGGCCTCCATGCCGCGTCCGTCCTGGTCCACGCGCGCCTCCGGCCCGGTGAGGCGGACGAGCGAGCTGTCCAGGTCGAGGTACGCCGCCTCGCCGGCGTACACCAACGCCCGGAAGCCGGGAAGCCCCGCCAGCTCGAGCATGATGGAGTCGTACTCGATGGGCGTAGCCTGCGCGCCTGCGCGCCGGCTGGGGATGCCCGCTCGACCCCTATCCGCGCTGTCCGTCGCTTCCTCCCTTCCCACCCCCCCGTCCGCGGGGGCGAGCGTCCGGAGTCGAGCCAACGCTCGCTGACGCGGCGTGAGGACGGTGTCCGGAGTGAGGGTGTCCGCGGCGGCGGCGGTGGTGTCGGCCGGATCGCCCTGAGCGCGGGCGTCCGCGGGGCTCGATGCCCAGAGGAGCGCCGAGGCCGCCAGGAGCGCGCGTCTCACGAGGCCCCCATCCACTGCTCCGGATCCGGCATGACCGCCTCCACGCGGCGCCGCTCGACGAGTCGGGTCAGCGCGATGCTGAGCTCGTAGAGCAGGAGCAGCGGGACCATGAGGAACACCGTCAGCAGCACCACGTCTCCCGGGGTGATGATACTCGCCACCAGCGCGATCGCCACCACGGCGTAGCGCCTCTTCTCGCGCAGCGCCCGGGAGGATACCAGTCCCAGCGAGGCCAGCACGAGCATGACCACGGGGAGCTCGAAGATCGCCCCGAAGGCGAGCAGCAGGCGCACGACGATCGCGAGGTACGGGCCGATGACGATCGCCTGCTCCAGGCTGTCCCCCTGGAATCCCATCGTGAAGCGCAGGGTGATGGGCAGGGCGAAGAAGTAGGCGAGCGCGACCCCGGCGGCGAACAGCACCAGGCCCAAATAGAGAGCCGGAACGATCGCGCGCCGTTCCGACGGCAGCAACGCCGGCGCGAAGAACGCCCAGATGTGATAGACGACGACGGGCAGGACCAGCAGCAACCCCACCACGGCGGCGAGCTTTAGGGTGATGAAGAACGGATCCGTCGGACTCAGGTACTTCAGCTTCGTGTCGCCCAACAGCGGCTGGATCGGCGCAATGAGCAGCTGAAGGACGTCGAAGCGCGTTACCACCAGGAGGCCGATGAGGAACCCGACCATCAGCGCGGCCAGCACCCAGAGGATCCGCCGGCGCAGTTCCTCGAGGTGATCCAGGAACGGCATCGCGTCCGGGTCGGCGCCTCTCGCGCGCGCGCGAAGTTTGTCTACGAGCGCCATGGTGGGCTCCGGTTCCTCAGAGGGGCAGCCGCGCCTGGTCGGCCTCGAGCGCCTCCATGGCCTGGCGCGAACGGAGCTCCTCGAGTTCCTCGCGAAACGCGTCGATATCCTCGAACTCGCGGTACACGGAAGCGAAGCGAACGTAGGCGACGTGATCGCGCTGCTGCAGCCGGTCCATGACGAGCTCGCCGATGCGCCGGCTCTCGACCTGACCCGTCCCCGCCGCCTCCAGATCGTCCTCGATGGAGTCGACCATCGCCTCGATCTCGTCGAGGGTCACCGGGCGCTTCGCGCACGGCAATCGGAGCGCGCGCACCAGCTTGGCGCGATCGTACGGCTCGGACGTACCCCCGGACTTGAGCACCTGGAGGGGCCGCTCCTCGACGTACTCGTAAGTCGTGAATCGCCGCTCGCAGGCCAGGCACTCCCGACGCCGACGCACCGCGCGGCCCTCGCGACTGGTGCGCGAGTCGACCACGCGATCCTCGGTTTCGGCACAGAAGGGACAGCGCATCTGCTCGTTGCTCCAGGGTGACGCCGGGGTCCGGCCGAGGCCGGGTCCCGGGGCCCTCGCTCAGCGTGAGAGGGTCTGGAGCTTGTCGCTCGCGAGCCGAGCCTGCTCCGACCGCGGGTACCCGGACAGGACGCGGTTGAAGTAACCCCGCGCCTCGGCGATGTTTCCGCGTTCTTCGGAGATCACTCCGGCCCGGTACAGCGCCGCCGGCGCGCGCGGGGAATCGGGATAGAGCTGCACCACCCGATCGAGCGCCTCCAGCGCCGCGTCCAGGTTTCCCTCCTGGTAGTAGGTCTCGCCGATGTTGTATTGCGCGTCCGGAGCGCGCGGGTGCTGGGGGTTCTCCTGCAACAGCTGTTCGAACGCGAGGCGCGCGGTCTCCGAGGCGCCGCGGTCCAGCTGCTCGGTCCCGGCGATGTACAGGTCGTCGCCTTCCACGCCGGACGGCGCGGCCCCGCCCCCGGTTTCCGAGGGGTCGCGCGAGGGCGGCTCGTCGCCCCGGCGCTCCATGTCTTCGCGCAGCTGGTTCAGCCGGCGCTGGCTCTGTCCGCTGAGCTCTTGGATCTGGATGAGCTGCTGCTCCATCCCGAGTAGCTGGTTGCGCAGTTCGCCGCGCGCGGTGACCACCTCTCCGCCGACGGCGCGGATCGAGTCCCTCAACGCGCGGTGCTCGCCGCCGAGCATGACCAGGATCGAGTCCTGGCGCGCCATCACGGTCCGGATCTCCGCGCGCAGGTCGCGCACGTCCCGCTTCGTAGCGCACCCGGTCGCCGACAGGGCCGCGGCGGCCAGGAGCGTCACGGCCACGCCCCTGAGCCGGATGCCGCCGGGCGGTCGCTTTTCCCCGCCCGGGTGTGCGGCGTGCGCGCTCACGGCGATCCCGGCGGCCGGATGGCGTCGCTGCCCGCGGTCACAGCGAACTCGGCGCGCCGGTTGCGCGCGTACGCCGCCTCGTCGCGTCCGGGGTCGGCCGGCTGCTCTTCACCGAAGCTGACGACCTCGAGTCTGCTGGCCTCGACCCCGAAATTGGTCAGGAAGTCCCTGGCCGCGGTCGCCCGGCGCAGTCCAAGCGCCAGGTTGTACTCGATCGACCCGCGCTCGTCCGCGTGGCCCTCGATGCGCAGGCGCACCGGCGGGCTGGCGCGCAGGACGTCGGCCTTGCGGCGCAGCAGATCGCGGGCCTCCTGTTCGATCGAGAACTGGTCGTAGCCGAAGTGGACCGGCGCGGTCAGGTCTTCCGTCGCCCGCCGCACCGCCTCGCTACGGGCGGCGTCGTCCATCTCCGCGCCCCCCGCGCCGAACGTGCGGTCGGTCGTCTCCGTGCGCGGCTGGCCGTCGTCATCGCCCTGCTGCGGAAGCGGTTCCGGCGGCTCGGGATTTCCGCCGCACGCCACGACCAGGGCGGCCCAGGCCGCCAGCGAAAGAGTCTTCTTCCACATCTGCGTCATCCCCTCCCCATGGTGTATCCCCCGGGGCAAGCGCCCCCTTCCGATGCCCGCGCCCCGCCTGCGGCGCACGCTCGGTCCGTCCGTGCCCTTCTCCCCCCAGTGTATCGGTGCAGGAGTCCGCGCGCCGTTACCCTAGGGCGCGAACTCGGACGCCCGGGCGAGAAGCGGACTCCAGTCCGCGAGCTGATACCCCTCGCCCAGCAGGAGCGGACGGATGCGACCCGTGACCGAATCGACCACGTAGAGCCCCGGGCGCCCGCCGCGCCGGCCCGAAAAGACGATGTGACGGCCGTCCGGCGCCCAGCTCGGATCCTCGCTCACCCCGTCGGCGGTGATCTGCCGGACGGTGGCGCCAGGGGAATCGGCATTCGCTACCATGATCTGGAACTCCCCGCGGGAGCGACCGTGAAACGCGACCAACGATCCCTCCGGGGACCAGTCCGGCGAGGTGTAGTAGCCGGGTTCATCGTACACGTACGGGGACAGCAGTTCCGCGTTCCCGCCGTCGGCGTTCGCGACGAATATGTGTGGCTGAACCAGGCGATTCGACTGGAACGCGATGCGACGCCCGTCCGGTGACCAGGTCGGCGACAGGTCGTCCCGCGGTCCGGCCACCTGGCGGGTCAGGCAGCACTGCCGGCGCGCGTTGTAGCGGAAGATCTGCACGTCGGCGCCGAGCGCGGTGGCGAAGGAAATCTGCTCTCCGTCCGGCGCGTACGCGGGCGTGATCAGGAACGGCCGGTCGTCGAGGACGCTCGTGCCGCCGTTCAGCGATCGTTCGCGGAGCTGCCAGCCGCGCCCGCCGTGGACGGTATAAGCGATGCGCCCGCCGTCGAAAGACCAGTTGGGGGAGTACAATAGCCCGTCGGAGCGCTCGATCACCTCCAGCGACGCGCCGTCGTAGTCCACCAGGACCAGCTCGAACTCCCCGGCGCGCTTGCGCACCGCGGCGATGCGGCTGGCGGCGGCGCCGGGCTCGCCGGTGGTCCAGCGCACGATCTCGTCCGAGGCGGTGTGGGTAGCCAGCCGGAAGCCGCGCTCGTCGGACATGGGAACGCGGAACGCGCGGATCTCGCGGATGCGTCCGTAGACCACGTCGTGGAGCGTGATCCGGAGAAGCGCGCCGGCGCCGTCCGGCTCGAGAGCGCCGGTCACCAGGTACACGAGCCCCAGGTCGTTCCAGGGTCCGTAGTCTATCGGCCCCGCGCTCAGCCGCTCGGGGACCCGTACCAGCTCGTACCTGTCGCTGAAGTCCAGGTCCTGCTCGACGATCTCCTGCGCGTCCCGGGCGGCCGCCGCCAGGCCCGGAGGCGCGGCGAACGGCCGGACGGCGATCCGGTCCCTCGGCGAGGACTGGTAGATGAGGCCCAGCGTGACGCCCCTGGGCACGTCGTCCTCCTGGGCGCCCGCCGGGCGAACGCCGGCCAGCGCCAGCGTGGTCAGGTACAGCAGGCTGATGCCGATGCGGGTCGGATTCAACACGCTTCCAATCGGTTCGATGAGAACGAGAACTGCACGGGCAGGAGCTCGTGCGGCCAGTTCGCGGGGAGCGGCCCGTACGCCTTGCGCGAACCCGCCGCCTCGACCGCGCCGCGGGCCGCCAGGTCGAACCGGAAATTGCCCGACCCGCGTACGATGCGAATGCCGCGCGTGCCCCCGTCCCGCAGGATCTCGAAGTAAACGCAGGCCCTCAGGCCCGGGTCGCCCGTCCAACGGAAGTACCGGCGGTTCTGGCGAATGATGTTCTCCAGATAGCCCGGATCGGCGAAGTCCTTGCCGTCGATACGGACCTCCAGGTCCTCGCCGCCCGCGCTTTCAGGGTCGGGTTCCGGCCCCGTGGCGGGTTCGGGTGGTCGCTCCGGCTCCGGGCTCCGTTCGGGGGGGGCCGCTTCCCGGGGGCGCTCCTCCGGCTCCGGGGGATCAGGCGTCGGTTCCGGGTCCGGCTCCGGCTCGACCGGGTCGGGCGTCGTGACCGGTTGCGGCTCGGGCGGCGAGGGAGTGTCCGGGCCGGCCTCTGCCGGGGGGGGCGATACGAGCTCCACGCGGTAGACCTCGAACGCGGGCAGCGGGTCCGCGGCCATCAACGCGGCGACGATGGCGCCGCCGACGACGCCGACGTGCGCGAGGATCGAAGCCACCACGGCGCCCTTGCCGGGACGCGCGTAGCGCGCGCGGCCCGTCGCGAAGGTCGCCGTCCTCCCCGCCTCTTCCGTCTCCCGACTCCGTTCAGACACCGCCAGCTCCGACCATGGTCTGTCCCGCGGGCCCGCGGAACGGTTCCTCCCTTCTACCGCCGCAGCCGCCCGCGCGGTTCCGCGTCGCGCCCGCTCACTGATCGCGCGGCTCCACGACCAGGTTGACCGCCGCCACGTCCAGCCGCATCAGCGTCCCCAGGACCCGCGCGACGCGTTCGTAATCCACGGCGCCGTCGGCGCGCAGATACACGATCTCCGCGCCGCGCTGGCGCACGTAATCCGGGTACAGCGCCTCGAGTTCCGCCAGGCCGGAAACCGGCACTTCGCCGAGATGGATCGCCCCGGTTCGCTCGACCGATACGATGACGCCTTCCGAGCCCGTGATCGGCGCCGCGTCCGCCCGGGGCAACTGCAGTTCGACGCCGCCCTGCAGGATCGGGGCGGTGATGATGAAGATCACGAGCAGCGTGAAGGCGACGTCCACGAGGCTCGTGACGTTGATCTCCGCCAGCGTCGGCAGGCGCTGCCTCCGCCTCACAGGCGTCCCTCGCGCGCGAGCGCGCCGATGAACTCGCTGGCGAATCCTTCCAGCTCGCCCTCGAACAGGTTCAGCTTGGTAACGAAATAGTTGTAGGCGATCACCGCGGGGATCGCGACGGCCAGGCCCGCGACCGTCGTGATCAGCGCCTCGGCCACGCCGGGCGCCACCGCGCCGATGTGAGCGGATCCCGTCGCGGTGATCCCGAGGAAGGCGTCCATCACGCCGATCACGGTGCCCAGCAGGCCGAGCAGCGGAGCCACCGTGCCGATGACGGCCAGCCACAGCACGCCGGCAGAGAGTTCGTCGCGCTCCTCCGCCTGCTCCTTCTCCAGCACGAGCCGCAGCGCGTGCAGCTGAGCTTCCGAAAGGCCATCGCTGGGCGGAGCGCCGGCCTTGAGAGCACCCGGCCGCAGCTCGCTGAAGAAGTTGATCCCCTGCCGGAAGACCCTCACGTACGGGCTCTCCGGAAGCCGATGGACGGTCTGGTACGCATCCTCGAGGCGGACGTTGCGGTCCATGGCGGCGATGAACCGAAGCCCGGAGCGCTTCAGGCGCCGGAACTGCCCCACCTTCCATAGGATGATGATCCAGCTGAACAGGGACGCGGCCAGCAGCGTCCCGAGGATGATCTTGGTGGGGAGCCCCCCGCCGAGGATCATGTCGAGCGCGTCCTGGGGCGCCCGCCCGGCGACCTGCACCGCCGCGATCACGCCGCCTCCCGTTCGGCGGCGATGTACTCGAGGGTGCGCGCCAGGCCCTCGTCGAGGCCGACCTCTGGGCGCCACCCGAGCGCGCGCAGACGGCCCGCGTCGAGACACGAATGCTCGAGCTCGCCGGGGCGAGGCGGTGCGTTGCTGGTGCCGACCGCGGCGCCCCGGACGCGCATGACGGCGGCCGCCAGGTCATTGACGGACGTCTCGACGCCGGTGCCGACGTTGAAGGCGCGGTCGTCCAGCGACGCGCCCGACGGCAGGTCGGCGCGCGAGGAGAGCATGTTGGCCGCGACGACGTCGGCGACGTAGACGTAGTCGCGCGTCTGCTCGCCATCGCCGAAGATCGTCAGCCCCGCTCCGTCCAAGACCCGATTTCCGAAAATCGCCACCACCCCGGCCTCCCCGTGCGGATCCTGCCGCGGCCCGAAGACGTTCGAGTACCGGAGCGCGACGTACTCCATGCCGTGGACGCGGTGGTAGTACCACAGGTAGTACTCGGCGGCAAGCTTGGTGACCCCGTAGGGAGACTCCGGCTGTTTCGGGGACGTTTCCGGCGTGGGCCGGCGGTCGGCGTCGCCGTACACGACGCCGCCCGAGGAGACCATCACGAAGCGGCCCACGCCGTGCTTCCTGCCGGCCTCGACCAGGTTCAGCAGGCCGTCGAGGTTGATCGACGCGTCCAGCCTGGGGTCGGCGACCGAGCGCCGTACGTCGATCTGCGCGGCGTGATGGTTGACGATGTCGAAGCCGCCGACTTCCGCGAAAAGGTCGGCCACGTCGGGATCGCGGATGTCGAGATGCCTGAAGACCGCCCCTTCGGACAGGTTCGACCTGCGCCCCGACGACAGGTCGTCGATGATCCACACGTCGTCGCCACGGGCGACGTAGGCATCCGCCACGTGCGACCCGATGAACCCCGCCCCCCCCGTCACCAGCACCCGGTTACCCATTCGCCTCCGTCCCTACCCGTTCCCCTCCACACCCTCCTCGACCGCGAAAAGGTAGCGCGCCACCTCCATAACCGCCGCCCCACGTCCATTCCCGGCGGCCTGCTTCAGCCTGACGGTCGGGTCGTGAATGAGCTTGGCGAGAAGCTGTCGAGTCAATGTTTCCACCGCGGCCCTGTCCTCGTCCGTGAGATGGGTCAACTTCGCCAGCGCCCGTTGGAGCTCCGCTTCGCGCACCGCCTCCGCGCGCGCCCGAATACCCCGGAGCACAGGAACCACGTCGAGGGACGAGAACCAGTCCCAGAAGCGTCCGGTCTCCTCCGTGATGATCCGCTCGGCGGCGGGTACCGCCCACCGGCGCCGCTCGATGTTGTCGCCCACGATCTGCAGCAGGTCATCGATGTCGTACAGGAACACGTTGTCCATTTCCGCCACGGCCTCGTCCACGTCGCGCGGAAGCGCGATGTCCAGCAGCAGGAGCGGTTGGCGCGGGCCGTGTGGCAGGGCCGCGCGCAGCTCGTCGGGACCCAGGATCCGGTGCGGCGCGCCCGTCGCCGTCACGACGATGTCGGTGTCGGCGAGCTGGCCCCAGGCGGCTTCGTAGGCGATCGCGCGGCCTCCCACGCGGCGCGCGAGGTCCTCGGCGCGCTGCGCGCTCCGGTTGGCCACCGCGATGTCCCGCAGACCCTCCGCTGCGAACGCGGACAACGCGAGCTTGCTCATCTCCCCCGCACCCACGACGAGCGCTCTTCGGCCCGCGAGCGGGCCGAAGATCTTGCGGGCCAGCTGCACGGCCGCCGAAGCGACGGATGCGGCGCCCTCGCCGAGCGTGGTTTCCGACCGCACGCGCGCCCCCACTGTCGTCGCGTGCTCGAACATCCGGATTAGCACCGGACCGACGACGCGCGGGCCCTCGATGTCGCGGGCGTCGCGCAGGGCGGCTTTTACCTGGCCCTGAATCTGCGCTTCGCCGACGATCATGGAATCGAGGCTCGACGTGACGCGGAACAGGTGCTCCGCGGCGGCGCGCTCGTGGTGACGGTAGAGGTGACACGCCGCCTGCCCGCGGTCCATCCCGGCGCGCTCGGCGAGGATGCGCTCGGCGTGCTCCGGCGCTCCTTCGGCCGCGCCCGCGAGGTAGAACTCCGTGCGGTTGCAGGTCGACAGCACGATCGCTTCCCCGCCCGCCGCGCGCACCACCTCGCCCATCGCCTTCCGGGCCGCGGTGGGCGAGAGCGCCATGCGCTCCCGGACCTCGACCGGCGCGGTATGGTGGCTCACGCCCACGACCAGAGGGCCGGTCACGACCGCGCCGCTCCCGTCGCGGAGCCCGACCGCGTGGATTCCGGACGCATCAGAAGAACCCGCCATGGATCATGCCGACGCGCAGCACGAGGTAGACGACCACGACCAGGACGAAGCCTCCGACGCTCAGCGCGGCTCCCCACCGCTCCCGGCGCGGCCCGCCGCCGCGCAGGCCGAGGGCGGCCGCCATCACGACCCAGGTGCCGACCGCCCAGGCGACCTTCGGCTCGCGCAGCTGGAGACTCCCCTGAAAGTGCACCGTCCATGCCCACGCCAGGACCAGTCCCAAGGTCAACGAGATGAGACCCACGACGAGCGAGCGACGACCCACGTCCTCGAGCTTGTCGAGTGAAGGGAGAAACCGGAAGACCCTGCCGAACCGCTTGTCCTTCAGCTCCCTGAGCTGCAACAGGTACAGCAGGCCCGCCCCGGACGCGAGCGCGAGCCCGGCGTACCCGCCGAACGCGAGCAGGACGTGCAGGTAGAACCACCCGCGGCTTCCGAAGAAGCCGCCTGGCTCGGATGGCGCGATGCCCAGCGCGAGCGCGAGGCCCGTCAGGACCGCCGCGACGGGCACGACCGCGAGTCCCAGGGGGCGCGCCTCGCCCAGCGACGCGGCGCCCAGCACGAACAGGCCAATGACGAGGCCCAGCGTGGACAGGGACGGACCGATCCCCGCGAGGGGCAGTTCCCCGTAGCGGACGGAAAACCACGCCAGCGCCCCGGCATGCAGAAGCACGCCGGCCGCCAGCGCGGCCGACGCCGTCCATGGGACCGCCCGCCCGCCTTCGGCGAGCGAGCGCGCGAGCAGGAGGGCGCTCACGATGTACGCGGCGAGGGCGGCCAGGTGCCCGGCGGCGATCACGCGCGTGCCGTCGGGCGCGGCAACGGGCGCCGGGGAGCGCCCGCGCCCGGCACGGGCCGTCCGACCGGCCCGTACCTCGACGAATTCCGTCGCGTCACGGCATGCGGCGAAGGACCTGCGCCGGCATGCCCGGCGTGAGGACCGGCTCGGTCACATCCAGCACGCGGATGGTCGCGCTGCCGGCGTGGACGCGCAGGACGAGCGCCTCGGCAACCAGCTCTGCGGGCAGCGTGACGGTGGCCTGCTCCCGGGCGGGCCGCTCCGGCTGGATCAGCCCGATGACGTCGCCGACGCTCACCCCGGCCGACTCGCCCAGATCCACGAACCCCAGCTCCGGGGAGCCCGGAAGCGGATGCTCGCGCACGAATCCCAGGAGGGAGCCCCGGGCGCCATCGTCGACGGGGGTCGGCCGGGCGGTCCCGAGGTCCGGGGCCTGCGTCATCGCCACGGCGCCGTCCCCCGTCCTGACCTCGTCGAACTGGGCGATCAGGCGCGCGGTCCACACCTCGCCGTCGACCGCGGTGATGGCGGCTACCCCGCGCGGCGACACGATCACGCCGTGGCCCGGCACCTCCCGCCCGAAGCGAACGAGGAGCAGGCGGTCGCCGATCTCCGGCGGCTGCCCCCGTGCGGACAGGAAGACGGTTTCGTGGGGATGGGCGGTCTGCGGAAGTTGGCTGCCCGGCGCCTCGCGGCCCCGGGTCTCCAGTACCCGGGCGCGCTCGACGGGCAGCGCCGGGCCGGACAGCCACGGCGCGGCGAGAAACTCGCGGGCGGAAACCACCGGCCGCTGCGCCGCGTCCTCGAGCTGCAGGTCGGCGGTGGGATCCTGCGCGGCAGGGTAGAACACGGTGCGAGCCATGGCCTCCCGCGATGGCGGAACGGCCCGGGCGACCACGCCGCCCTCCCGGCAGTCCGCGCCCGGAGCGGGAATCGTGAGGTTCCACGACGGCAGGATCAGGTGCGGGTTCGCTACGAGACCGGTGTTGGCCCGGTGGATGCACGGCCACAAGAATGGATCACCGTAGTAATGCTCGGCAAGGTCCCAGAGCGTGTCGCCCCGGCGCACCTCGTGATTCCGGCTCTCCTGCGCCGTCAGCGGAGCCGCCGCCAGCAGGAGCGCTCCCAAAACAAGCCTCGTCCTCATCGTCCACCTCCACACCCCGAGCCCCACCCCGACATCGGCCGGTTCCGGAGCGAACTCCTCCCGCCGGCCGGCGCCGCCCTGGGGCCGACCTGGTCGGAAGAAAACAAGCCGACACATGAAGATAGGGAATTTCGGCGGACCAGGTCAATTCGCGCGTACGCGCGCGCACCCCGCGCCGCTCACCGGGCTTGGACGAGGCTCACACTGTGCGCGCGAACTGGCGGGCCCAGTAGCTTACGATCAGGTCGGCGCCCGCGCGCTTGATCGACAGGAGGACTTCACGCATCGCCGCCGCCTCGTCGAGCCAGCCGCGCTCGGCGGCCGCCATGATCGCGGCGAATTCGCCGGATACGTGATAGGCGCACACGGGGTAGCCCGTGTCGCGCTTGACGCGGTAAATGACGTCGAGGTAGGACAGCGCGGGCTTGACCATGACGGCGTCTGCTCCCTCGGCGATATCGAGCCGCACCTCGCGCAGCGCCTCCTCGACGTTGCCCGGGTCCATCTGATACCCGCGCCTGTCCCCGAAGGCGGGCGCGCTCTCGGCCGCGTCCCGAAAGGGGCCGTAGAACGCGGACGCGAACTTCGCGGCGTAGGAGAGGATCGCCGTCGCCGCGAATCCTGCCTCGTCCAAGGCGCGCCGGATCGCGCCGACGCGGCCGTCCATCATGTCGCTCGGGGCGACGATGTCCGCGCCGGCCCGTGCGTGGCTCACGGCCTGCCTCGCCAGCAACTCCAGCGTCGCGTCGTTGTCCACTTCCGCACCGGCGAGGACGCCGCAGTGCCCGTGGGAGGTGTACTCGCACAGGCAGACGTCGGTGATGACGACCAGTTCGGGAAGCTCGCGCTTGAGCTCCCGGACCGCCCGCTGAACGACTCCGTCCTCCGCCCACGAACGGGACCCCGTCTCGTCCTTCTCGGCAGGAACGCCGAACAGCAGGACCGCTGGGATGCCGAGCGCGGCGGCCCCCTCCGCGTCCCGCACCACGCCATCGACCGAGGTCTGGTCGACCCCGGGCATGGACGCCACGGGCCGGCGCACGGCCTCGCCCGGTACGACGAACAGGGGCAACACGAGGTCGTCGGTCGCGAGCGCCGTCTCACGCACCATGGTCCGCAACGCCGGCGTGCGCCGGAGCCGCCGGGGGCGGACGACGGGAAACCCGCTCACGAAGCACCCGGTTCGGCGAGCGTGCGTACCATCACGATGGCGTCCTCTCTCGGGTCGCGGTAATAGTCCGGCCGGCGCCCTACGACGCGGAACCCGTAGCGGCGGTAGAGAGCCTGCGCGGCCCGGTTCGTATCGCGTACCTCCAGGAACAGCCGCCGCACTCCGCGGTCGGCCGCCCCGGACAGGACTTCCGCCACCAGACGCGAACCGATGCCCGCGTTCCGGTACGGTTTCCATACCGCGATGTCGCCGAGCTCGCCCTCGCCCGCCGCCCACCAGAATACGGCATAGCCGACGGGACCGGCGTTCGCCAACTCGGCGACGAGGCACGCGGCGTCCCGGCGCCGGAGCAGGTCCGAGAAGGTACCCTCGGACCACGGCATGGTGAAGGTGTCCCTCTCGATCGACCCCACGCGCTCCAGATCCGGCGGCGCCATCGGGCGCACGCGCGGCTCGTCGCGACCCTGCGGGGGCGCCGGTGAGCGGTCAGCCGGTCGGCTCGCCATCCCCATCCCCGCTCGGAGGGCCCGCGGCGCGGAGGTAGACCGGCTCCCAGGTCCACGGGTCCGCGACGCGCCCCGCCTCCCCGCGCCAGAAGTGGAGTCGCAGCAACCCGGCGGCGCGCCGGCCACCGAGCGCGGCGTCGACCAGGACGCTCGCCGCGCGCAGGGCCCGGGCGTGCGTCTCGGCTCCGGGACCGATCGCCACGGCGGCGTGCTCCCTGGCCGTCGCGATAACGCTCTCGAGGGAGACGAGCTCGGGTGGCACGATCTCGAGCAGCCGCCCGTCCGCGCGGCGGTGGCAGGCCGCGTAGACCTCCTCGCGGCGCGCGGGGAGGAGGGGCATCAGGGGCCGCTCCGGCGCCTCCACGCCGGCGCTCATCGCCTCCAGGCTGCCGTGCGCGTAGAGCGGCCGGCCGAGCGCGTGAACGACCCCCTTCGCCGCCGC